>NZ_JBGTFY010000321.1:0-37982 GCF_041747015.1 Nostoc sp. | reverse complement strand
AAATGGCTGTAATTGAATTCGGCGAATGATATCTTCAGGTGTTAAATACTCTAGTAGTATGGGATTGATCGGAATCAGTGGCGTAATTCGTTCACCCTCGAAAGTTAAAGGCACAGTTTCTTTCGGCAGAAAAGCACCAGGCAAAGCTTCCTCTAGATTAATAAAAGAGAATTCTGGCAAGAATAAATCTTTTGATTCAATCCATCTTACATCCTGCCAAATCAGTTTTTTGGTCTGCAAATCTTCAATTTTTAAAGAAGCTAAAGTTTTGCCACCATGCACCCAGATATGTTGTGGTGATTCATTCCATGACCTGGCAATTTCTGGGTCGATAATTAGTAAATCAAGTGATTTTCCTTTTTCGGGATTGGAAATCAATTTTTCGGGACTAGGAATTAAACGGACATTAGAAGGTCTTTCCAGAGATTTTACAGGTTTATTGAGAGCAATGAGTACACCTCGATTCAGGGGAACTCCAAAAAACTGTGGATCTTCTGTTAAGCTGAGGGCTGGTTGTGTATCTGCATTTAAATTGTTGCAGAATTGATCTATAAGCCCACCAATTGTATTGATAGCTTGTTTCTTACCATTATGGTTATTTAACTGTTTGCGAAGATTTTTTAACCAGCGCCACAGTAGTGATTTTTCAAAGCTATTCAGATGCTGAATTGGTGAGTGCAATCTGCAATTTTGCCACCAAGGTAATCCTAACCATTCTCCTTCTTCAGAGGGACAAACCAATGTACTAGGTGAACTCATCCCTACTGGTTTGCCATTCCATAAAAATATGTATATATCTTCCCAAGAATGTTTATTCTCTAGGGTGTAAAGACTATTATTATCATTAGGTAAAAGTTCCCACAGTGAACTTGTAAATTTTTCATGCCTAAAATCCCGCAGTTCTAGCAGCTGCGCCGTTAGAGGAAAATTACGCACTTCGGCCAAGGCTAATGCTGCTAACATTCCTTGCCACTGCTCAATCATTTGCTCACGGATGGGATAGTGATTATTATGCAGTGCCATCTCTACCGACACAGGACGGGACCACATTGTTGGCAGTAAGTCAAGGTTTTTTATCTCTTTTGGGGCTTCATATTTTAAGCTAGAAGCCACATTTCCAAAGACTCGACTTCCGTAGGCTTCCCATTTCCCTGGCTCATCAATCAATCTGATATCAGCATTTTGCTTTAATCTTGGCAGTAAAAAAGTAACCGACTTCTTTTGTCCATTGACAAGACGAACTTTTAAGGGAATTGACAAATCTATTCCGCCAATTTGAACTAGATTTCCGCGCCTTGGTAACTTTCTAAATTGTTTTTCTGCTTCTTCTTTATCCCAACGGGTATAACTCCGCATTCCACGAGCATATGTAATCAGAAGTGGAGCAAATTCTGTTAGTGGCTCGGCAAAAGTTTCTACTAATGATGCTAGGCGAAAAAGCTCTTGCCAGTTTTCTTCCTTTAACCTCAGCTCAATAGCCCTGACTAATTCATTAATGGCTTGATCAGGTTTTGTATAAACAAGAGATGTCCAATATTGGGCTTGGGCTAAGTCTTTTACGCCAGAATCTTCCCCTTCCAGCTCTTCTTTGACATAATCCATTAAAAACTTTGCTAATTCATCCAATCGCTCTGAACCAAAATGCTCCTGATTTTTCTTGAGTTCTGTTAATAATAAGTTGCGGACATCAAGATTCATCTCGTAAAGTTCATAACCTACTTCACGACACAGACCAGACAAAAGTACGCGAGCAACTGCTGTCCAGGGAGCTTCGGATACAAAGCGAAGCCAAATTTGGTAAAGCAGGTTTGGAGTCAGTAGCAGTGGCAAAGCAGCGTGACATGCTAAGTCGATATGTGCTCGGCCAAATTTTTGGGCAAATCCTCTAGCTTTCTCAATAGCAGATGCTTTAGCTTGCTCAATAGCCAATTCTGAAGCGGCATCATTGTTATTGTGCATAACTACAACATCCACGAATAGGGGCGATCGCAGTAAACATAGCGCCCACGTAAGGTATTAATCGCTGCATTTAATCCCTGGTGACTCATCTCAAACATTGGCACAAAGCCAGCAATATCACCAGCAGTGGTATGCTGCCAGCTATCATTAGGCATGGGATTGAGCCAAGCGTAATAACGAACTGACTGCTTAATTTTTTCAATAAACTCCTGGGTGTACTCAACTCGCTCTGAATTATAATAACCGCGTGCTGCACCTGCATCGCTAACGATTAGCACTGCTGCTTTTTGATCAATTGAATCTAAAACCTCTGTAAGCAACTGAGCTTTTATGCATGTTGAGTCATGATAAATATATTCTTCTGGATAGTTATGAAAGTAGTAAACACGGGTTTGAGTGATGTTTCCACCCTGTTGAGCTTTGTCAATTAAGTGATGGGAAAGATGATGAAAAGGTACCATTGAACCATTTTGGTCAACCAATAGCACAAGTAGAGTCCGGTTTACATAGCGTGGCATCAGCATCGCTTTAAGTAACACGCCTTGTTGAGAAACCTGAGCTATCGTAGCTCCTACATCCAATGCATCTAACGTACCTTCACGTACAGGACGGCGGAGAAAGCGCCAACTTTGCTTGATTTGCCGACTAGTTACTGGCAAGTATTCATCGCCTGAGTGTTGACGGGGGTAAATCATTATGGAGCGATCGCGCTTACTACTGCGGATAGCTTGAATTACTTGCTCAGGTTCTTCTATTTCTAAAGGCAGATCGGCAGGTGAAATACCTTCATTTCTAGACTCAAAAGTCTCCGTGAATGAATCTGAAGCCTGGGATGTCTCTTCGACAGGTGGAGCTATAGAAGAATCAGCAGATGGTTCAGGCTCTATTAATGGAATTTCTGGTCGAGATGGATCAAATTTCTCTTTAACAGGTGATGATTTAACAGTAGAGGATTGTTCAGTGTCAGTCTGTGCTTGCTCTAGCAGCTTATTTAACAGTTTGTGCAGCTTAATAGCATCGTCTGGAGATTTTGTCCATAGTGTACAACAAAGCTGCTCCAAAGCTTGGCGATCGCCAATACCAAATCCACCTTGCAACGCTTCCAATGCCAAAAGGTAGTCATCCACTCCAAGGGGGAGACCGCAATCGCGCAAACCCTTAAAAAGCTTCAGCAAATCATTCAGCAAAGGAATTTCGGTAAGATTCACGTTTTCTCCTCTTATGGAGTATTTTGGTACTGCCGATAATCCTTCCAATACTTGAGCAAGGCTCCAGCGAAAGGAAGTTTTCTGTCAAGTTTTGCTAATTCATTCTCTTCTGGATATTGACGCAGCAGCGTAAACCAGTCAATCAACTCACTGGTGCTAACTTTTTTACCAGTTCTGCCGCTGTCTTTCTCCATTCTTCTTCGTAGTTTGGTAAAGCTGATGACTGCTTCGGTTATCTCCTCCTCTGATGAGTCCGGAAAGTGTAACTTAATAATATCTCCTAACTGTTCATAGGGAAAATCAATATAGTGAAATAAGCAACGACGTAAGAAGGCATCCGGTAAATCTTTTTCATCATTACTAGTAATAAATATAATGGGTGGATGTTTTGCTTTAATTTCTTCTCCCATTTCTTGAATCATAAATCGCTTTTCATCTAGCTCTTGTAACAAATCATTCGGAAAATCAAGATCAGCCTTATCAATTTCATCGATTAGCACTACAGTACGCTGATCATTTTGAAAGGCACGACCTAGTGGGCCAAGTTTAATGTATTTACTAAGGTCATCAACCTTGGATTGTTGCTGCTCGTCACGACGTGCCAATTGTGCATCGTGGAGACGACCAACTGCATCGTAAGAATAAAAACCATCTTTTGCCTTAGTTGTGGACTTGATGTACCAAGACTCATAAGGTAAGCCAAGCTCGTAAGCCACAGCTTGCGCTAAGCAAGTTTTACCGCAACCAGGTTCTCCTTTTAGTAATAAAGGACGTTTCTTTAAAAAAATAGTGAGCTTTACGGCTTCAATTAATTCAGGTGAAGGTTTGTAAGGGCTAAGTCGTTTACTCTCATATTCTGTTGGAGAGGGTTGCTTTGTGCCCGTGTAAACAAGAGGTTTTATAGAATTAACCATTGTGATATCACTTCCCATTTAGAATTACATTCAATACAAATTTGTCGATAAACACGCTCAGGAATACCCAAGTGTGGCCTCTGCATCAATCTTTCGGCAGTTAGTTTATCTGGTACTTCTACATCTATTGCGTTCAACCAATTCTGAAGCTTTTTATATGTAAATCTCTCAGCTTGGTTCAAACATAGGGGTTTTCTGGGGTAGTCTCGTTCATTATGATCTGCAACCCAAGGAATGTTTAATTCACCAACCTTTGCCTGATTATCGATCAAAAACATTACTAAATGTGTTTTGTTAAGAGAGGCTTTCTCTATTATTGGACACCAGAAATCTTCAATTAAACTATTTAATAAAACTCCCCATTGATGAACTTCAAAAAAAATAAAAATTACAGTCTGAGTTTGCAAACATTCCAAAATTTTATCAACAATTTCTCCTTTTGTATAATCAAGAGCGCGCTGTTCTGAACCAAAAAAGGGCTGGGCAACTTCATGCCACAACGAGTCTATGCTTTTGATGTTACCCATTTTAATGGAGACTGGCTGCCGCTGATTCCTTCGCAAGTTTGACAATTGAGATAGTCGAGTCACCAAAACTTCTTGCCCATGTTCTTGTAAACCATGAATCAGAAAAGCTCCAATCTTGTCCCTGTTTAGGGCTTCTATCACCTGATTTTGCTGCTCATCAAAGTCAATGTTGAGAATAGATTTGAAGAGTTTGAGATTATCAGGCAGAGTTCTTTGTGAAGGAGATACTTTAGGTGATTTTAAGCAATCATCATCGAAAATAGATTTATAGGATTTCTGATCAGACTGAGTTGTTTTTGGTTGAGATGCTTGATTTTCATAATATTTTTCCAATTTTGTCTTTAGATCATTCAGTTCATTGTGGAGAGCATCTCCTGAGTTACAATCAGCTATTAAAGCCTTTACGAAAGGGAGAATTATATAGCCATTTTCAGTAGATTTAGTTTGAAGAAATTTAAGGAGATTTATTTCAACTAACTTTTTAGGATTAGTAGCATCTTCAAGATTTTCCGATACAATCTCTAGTTCTGTTTGTGATGCACAAAAGTTACACAGACTTTTATAGTTTTCAAATTGACCGCATTTCAAAAACAATTTTTTACATAATTGGTATAACTCTTGATCCAACGACCCCACATTCAATCTCCTATAGGAATACGATTTGATTTATGAAAAAATCTAAGTATGTGTAGGGTGTGTTATCGCGTAGCGTAACGCACCAAAGTCTTCAGATGGTGCGTTAGCCAGAGGCATAACGCACCCTACGTAATATTTCAAAAATCAAATATGAGTCCTATAATAAATTATACTGTTCCAGCAATTGCTGAGATACTTCTACTTTTCGCTGATAATCTACTGCTAAATTTTGAAGTTCCTGCTCGGTTTCTACTCCTAAAATAGCTTGCAACTCATCTGGTAATTCATCAGCTCCATAAGATTCAGCTTGAGTTTGGGGTTGTAGTTTTTTATCTACTTCCATTTGAGCCGCTGCAATAACTCCTTGAATTTCCGACCATAAAAATTCACGTCGCTTACGAGCTAAACTGCGAGCCTGCTTCAGTGCAAACGACCATTCACCTAGTAATTTTTGGCGTTCATACTCATTCGTAAAACCATTATCAAGTATGTCTTCTTTAACCGTTTGCAATAGCTCCCACCAAGACTGGTCACGAAAATCTTGCTGCCGAAGTTGAAGTTGTGGAATTCCTAGTACTTGAATGACAGTATATGACAGACGTGAAAGCAAACTTCCTGAGCTTTTATCTACTAAACGTCCATTGGCATCAATTTCTAGATATTTCGGTGTAGGCCAATCTTCATCACTATGGGAGCCAATAACAACGTAGTAGCCTGTTTTTAAATCTGCTACGTTGAGACTTATATTTAACGAGAAAATTTCATGTTTACCGCCTTCTTGCAGTAGGTAGCTCAACAATTTTCCAACGACATTACTCACCTTGAGAGCTACAGCCCAATCTGGTCGTAACGAAAACTTAGCGACCAAATCAGCCTGTTCCATTTGAGTTATGAAATTACGTATAGGTTTATCTTGTAATACCGTGTATTTGATATCTATTTGTAATGAATCACTAACACGGGCTGGTAACCAGTCAGTTAAATTAGTACCAATACCTAACTGGCAAGGGATATTTTTTTTGATTGTAGATATTTTATGCAAACTTTGAGTAGAATGAGGTTCTAAGGAGCTTTTAACAGAGGAACTTAAAGTAACAAAATCAAGTTGGTTTAGCCAATTCGCTTGAAAGAATGCCTGAGTATTGTGCAGTTTTACCAAAAAGTAGCTGTCATCTAACTTCAGATCGAATGGAGGCTTAGGTTGCTGTGGGTAATAAAGGGGACTAACACCTGTTGACATGATTTACTCCTTATAGGTAGTTTGCGCTGTCACAATTTCTTTATACAGATTTGAACAGTTTGATTCCAGATCAGATAAGATGGCACTGATTAATGTAGCTTTCCGAAATCCTTTATTTGTATCTTCACCATTGTGTAGTGCTACCACTTGACAGTTATTAACATTCAATACAGGTGCGCCTGATGTTCCCTTCTCAGTAGGCGCACTGTGAAGGATTTGCTTGTTGTTTGATACATCATTCTCGACAAAAAATCCTGTAGAGGCATGCTGTGGCTGTCCTTTAAGATGTTGAATCACATATAGCTGTAATACTTTTGTTAAAGGTGCATATCTATCTAATTTCAAGAAACCCCTATTTTCTAGAGGATGATCGTTGCGATCGCCTATACGTAAAACAGCATAATCTAAATCATAGTTTTTATATTCACACTTCTCTACACCATATTGAATTCCTTGGGCGAATTGAGTATAGTCAAAAGTCAAGATGCTATTTTTAATTTGCTGTTGAAGATTATAGTCATCAACTAATCCATCCCTATCACCTCTAGCTTCAATGACATGCCAGCAGGTCAATGCCAGCTTGGGAGTTACTAACCATCCTGTACCTGTTGGTACTTTATTCGTATTGCCATTAACAATTTTTGACACACTTATATGAGCAACTGCGCGAGCACAAGTCAGCAATTTCTCACTTAATATAATGGGAGAAAAAGCCTCACCCTTTGAGTTAGCTTCTGGTT
Source organism: Nostoc sp. (assembly GCF_041747015.1). Lineage (GTDB taxonomy): Bacteria > Cyanobacteriota > Cyanobacteriia > Cyanobacteriales > Nostocaceae > Nostoc. The sequence continues at coordinate 30,758 of NZ_JBGTFY010000321.1, read as the reverse complement.
TGAAGTCTGTTTTCGTAGTAACTTCAATTTCGGGCTTGCTATCAGGATTCTTTGAAAGAACAGTCTCTAGTTCCTGTGCTAACTCAGCTAAGGTTTGATGACGACTATCTGCTATATTTATATTCTTCGCTAGCAACTTGACCAAAATGACTAGCACATTTTCTTTTGGATTACCTCGATAGTTCTTGATTAAAAAGCCAATTACTGCTTCTACAAATCCACTCCGACTAGTAGTGTAGCTTGGCAAACTATCTTGCCAAGGTTCAAGTCGTTCATTTGATTCAAAGAAACTCCGCAATTGTTGAGTATTATCAAATTGCTCACATCTTAATAAAGCTTTCTTTAATCGCTGATAAAGTTCTGAATTAATCACAATCACTTTCTATAGGTAGATTTTTATAGCGTATTTTTTTATTAAATAAAAATAGATAGATGTAATATAAAGTGTCGTTATCTATTTTCTAAATAGCTAGCAAATTAAAGATAAGCATGGCTTTTTTCAGTATTATCATCATTATTTATGATAATACTATAAACTATTTCAGACATTAAAATTTACAAATGTAGTAAGGATGGTGACATTTTGTTAAAAATTTTAATGTAGGTAAAAAAAGCAACTATGCTCTACTCAGATTACTTAACATAAGTTGCTATTTATGACTCTCCGAGTGCCACAATAGACAAGATTTTGTATCCAAACATACAAAATATATAAATCTAAATTTTTATTTTTTCGTAAAATTTACAGAAATCATAAAATTCAATAATTAGCAACCTGTATTACTTAGCTGGGTAGAATGCATATTAAGGTACGTAAATAGTGTAAATTATTTTGATAAAGTATGAACTATGCACTTTTGTGCTGAAGGTTGAGCATGATTCGAGTAAAGTGGCTAATTTTAGCGATCGCTATGCCTGTGCTACTGATTGCCTGTAAACCACCAGAATCAAAAGAAATTAGCTGTGATTTGCCCTTACCTGGTAGTCCCCCTCCACAGTCAAAATCTTTGGCTGTTGCCATGTATGTAGACGGTACACCATCTATGCAAGGATATGTAACTCATCCTACAAACACCAAAACTCGCTATATTGAAACAATCGATTTGCTTGACCAAACATTATCAGTTGGTGGGATACCTGCACTGAGAGATCAGCCGCAAATCGAATACAACCGTTTAGGGGAAACTAGTGAAAAAATTGATCGTGAAGGCTATCTTCAAGCCCGATACCCCAATTTTTACAGTGGTAGTGACCCCAAGTTCCGCTTACAAGGAGTCAGCAAAATAGAAACTGCTATTACCTCTGCTGAAGATGGAAAACTGACAGTAATTGTCACAGATTTATATCAACAGGGTGAGGATGTAACTAAACTTACTCAAAAAATTCAGCAAAATTATTTTAATCCAAACCAACTTGGATACGCAGCAGGTATTTTAGCAATAAGAAGTGAATTTAATGGCAAGGTTTATATAGAAGATGGCACAAAAAAAGATTTTCCATACAACACTAATGATGCCCAAGGCAATCTAATTAGAACCCAAGAATTTAAACCATTCTATGCCATTTTTTTAGGTCATTATAGTGATATCAGTTACTACTTTAAAAAACTGAGTGATACCAAAAAATTACCTGAAGATAGCCACTTAGTTATTTTTTCACCTAATAATTTAGTAAGTAGTTTATCTTATCTGCAAAACTCTCCTGAAACTCCAGAAGGCTTAAGCAGACGAGAATCACTTAATGATGGTAATGTTGCATTAGACAAAAAAGATAATAAAACTGAACTATTTGAAATAGAAAATCATGAAAATAAGGAATTTCCTCTTAAATATAGTATTCCTTTATTGCCTTTAAGTAACACGTTGCTAGTTGACCCGAATTCTATCCAAACAGAAATAAAGATTGAAGCTTCTGATACTTTAGAAAAACAACTTAAAGCACAACCTCAAGATTCTCCCTTGGCACAGACTTTAGAACTCAGTCAATGGGAAATAGATGGAAATAAAAATCTCAAATTTTTAACGACAATTAAACCAAGTGTGATTCCCGAAGCCGGGATTTACTTGTTTACAGTTGATGCAGTTGCTAAAGGAGTACAAAAAGAAGACTGGTGGACGGAATGGAATGCAACTAGCAATACAAGTAGCAATGGGAAAACTTACAACTTGCAACCATTCTTGGAAGGTTTAAAAGCTAGTACAGACAACGTTATGAAAAATAATAAAGTTGTGATTGGACGTTTCTGTTTCGCTATTCAAAAAAACTAACTTTTACCTGCCCATTATGGCATTGCGATCGCGATCTTTGATTCAAGATACAATAGAAAGTTTATACAAAGTGTTGAATTACTTAGCAGCCTTTTTCAAACCTTGCCATCTTTCTCGCAGTCCCTTCAAGTTAGGTGTATGACCACCATAACGCCAACTAACATAAGCTTGGCTAATATCATCTATTACCTCAGCAATTGCTGAAGTATGATGCTGGTACGATCCTTTAGCATATTCTAGGGGTGTTTGTGCTGGGTGTTTGCCTAAACCTTTTTGGGCTGTCCATTGCAGCATTTGCTGATAAAGGCTCTCCATCGCTGGCAATTTCTTTAACCATCGGCGATTGCGCCACTCTCGCCACTGACCCCAACCCAACCAACCGCAGAAAGCTGCTGTAGTCGTCAAGATTAAGCCAGTTAATACGCCGAACCAACCTTGAGAGAATAAAGCTAAAAACCAAGCGATCGCTCTAATTATCCACCTAAGTATTGTCCCAAATACATTATTCAACAAACCTGTCACCGGAGAAGGCAGCCATCCAGCAACCCAATGCCACAATTGGCGTAACACACTAAAACTTTGAGTGTCTTCAATAGATGGGGGAATCAAGGGATGATTGGGAATGGGGTCAAAGGCAAACCAACCATATTTAGGAAAATACACTTCCGTCATCGCATAAGCGTCAGTGTTACGGACAACATACAGCCCTGTAAATGGATTAAACTCTCCTGCACTAAACCCTGCTACTAACCGCGCTGGGATGCCAATGGAACGCAACATCACTGTGAGAACTGTTGAGAAATGGTCTGGATAGCCTCCTTTTTGCTTGAATAAAAAAGCTTCTACCAAGTCTTCTTTTTCACTCAAATAAGGCAATTCTAAGGGATTTTGAGGAACAGAGTAGTGTTGCTTTAGGTATTGAGCTAAGTAGAGAGCCTGTTCATAAGGTGAATCTAGGCTTTTAGAAGACTTTGCGACTTTTTCTTGATTGTAGTTGACGAGAATTTCTTCAGTCCGTTGCCGGACTTTTTCGGCAATTTCGGGAGGAATTTGCAGATAATGCTTTTTAATATATTGCGAATATTTAGTGGAAGCTGCACCTAACAAAGTCTGATCGCGGTATGGTACTTCGGAAATTACTGTATAGGTGAATCCTTCTGATAATTCTACAGGCGATCGCAATCCATCTTCTTTATCAACAGCGATAATTGGTGCTGGAAAGTAAACTTCTTTGGGATAACTCATCGCTGGAATTAGGTTAGGCAAATCCGACACAACTGTATAAGTTTGTACTATCTCTTGGGTTTTACCAATAATCACAGATCGGGGAAGAAAAATTTGATAAGACCAAGGCGATCGCTTAATAGTGGTAACATCTTCATTGCGAGAAACTTCCCATCCCTTACCTGTATAACGGTCGAATCCTAATACTCGCCAAAAACCCTCAGCTTGCGATCGCACCCGCATCACTACTTTAGGTTTCATCTCGCCGCGCAAGTTTTGGTTAATTTGGCTATTAAAACCGTAATAAAAATTATTATCTACTTTACCTGGTTGACCAGTTTTATTTTGTCCCGTACCACCGCTACCATTGCCTTGATTATTACCTTTACCTTGGCGGACATAACCGGGATTAATAATACTACGCCCTGTAAAACTGCCTTTTACTTGAATAGCAGAACTTACAGGGAAATTCCGTAACTGATAGCCAGGGAATCTTGGTAAAACAGCAAAAATTGCCAGCCCTAGACCGACAATTAGCAAAAAATTCAGAATTAAAAATTTAAAATTAATAATTGAGGAATTCTTTTTATTGAATTTTTCCTTTTGAGTTTTTAATGGCTGTAAACCCAAGCGTGAGCGATAATCTAGCACTAAAGTTGGCAGAGCGATCGCTAAAAATAACAGTAACACAGGGGCAAATGCTAAAGTCTGACTTAGGGTTCCTGCCACACCCAATAAAATCAGTCCGATCACAATCGAATAGCCCAAATTTTTCCGGCGGGGTGTATCAAAGCTATGCAACACCTGGAGTTGAATTAATAACTCAGCCAAACCCAACCGCGTATCATTTAACTCTCCCACTAACCGCCCAAAGAAAGCACCAAGTGCCACTAACATACCGATAGCGATGCAGAATTGAATTGCAACATTGCGATCGCGGCGACGATAGTAACTCCAAATCGCACCCAATACACTCAGGGGTAACGCCCAAAAACTAAATGAAGTTTCGGCGGCGATATCCGTCGCCACAATTCCCAAAATAACCAACGCTAGCACCAGCACCCGCAAAGAAATTGAATCTTCCACTTCTGTCAAAGACGACTCCTGTGGATTTTTCCGCCGGAAATTGCCTACACGGAGAGGCCAAAACCGATTTATCCTGGATAAGTTAAACATTTGACTCTAAGCGAAGCAATGATGTAGATGCGACTACAACGGACACAATACGGGAGACATAATTGCCTACCTTGCTACTGTATCAAATAAAAAATGATAGAGAGGGAAGAAGACGCAAAGACGCGGAGAAATTATCAAATACTCTCTCCGCGTCCACATCCCTGTGTCTTTGTAATAACTGCTTCTCGTAGACGCCCTAATGACCCTTTTTTGAAAAATAGGATAAGCTTCAAAACCAGGAAAATCCTCTTAATATATATCGGCGTTGAGCGACGTAGTGTGCTAGCGCTGGCAATTTAAACTAAGTCGTGGGGCTAATAACGAACAACAAAGACTGTTGGTCTATTTCTGGAAACTCAACTTCCAGAGTATAAGTTGGGTTAGGTTGCTCGCAGCCTAACTCTACACTTAAGTATCCCGAAGTCGAAGATGTTGCCATTGCTAAGGTGCCACTTCCCCGAAGTGTCAAAGTTCCTTTAACGGGTAACTCAACCTGAACAAGCAACTTCGTAAGTTTACCTAGAGACTGGTACTCTACTCTGATATTCAAAGTACCGACACTGGTTAGCCATTGTCTTTCTACCACTGGACTGGTTGCTGAAAGTGGCAGAGTCAAATTTTCTAGCAGTTGTTTAGCTGCTAGCAACGACAAAGCCATCTGTTGACGTGGTTGCAAATCTGAATAATCGCTCTGAATACTGGGCATTGTCTCCAGAGTATTTACAGATCGATAGGTGCTTCTTAGCACCAATCCAGCTATATCGTTTAGCGTTTGAGACTCGTTGGGAAAAAAGTTCTCCACCGCCTGAACTAATTTTGCCCCCAGCGGCACCGAAGATGTAACCAACGCCTGACACTGTTCTAGCAATTGCCGGAAAACTCTCTCCGGCAAGGGACGTGGCAGATTTAGCTTCGCCTGTTGTACCATCCATCCCCAGGTAGGAACGAGTGTCATTGACGGCTCGTCAACAAAATCAGGATAGTCGATTAATTGTGTTTCCCAGGGAAACAACGGTGGATGGTCTTGGACTTGGATTTGTAACCGACGCTTAAGGACGGCTTGGAAACGATCTTGCACAGTAGGAATTTCTCCCAATTGAAAGGTCTGGGGCGTTCCTCCCAATTTTGGCTGACTGCTTTTTGAAGCAGTGGCTTCGTTGAGGAGGTTTTTTACCCCGTCATTTTCCTCACATTCTACCGATGGCTCGTTATTTTTGACATTATCTGTCAATAACCAATCGAGACACTGGTGTTGTAAGGATTCTGAGTCACTATTCATGAGTAGATGCACCTGATCCGGATACTAATGAGTTACGAATTTCCCAAGCTTGTTCAAGAATTTTAAACCATCGTTTTTGAAGTTGTGCCATTGACAGCCCTAAAGTTTTTGCTATTTTTTCATCGGCTTCTCCTTGTTGCTTCAACTCTAATAAAGACCTTTGTTTGTTGTCCAATTCTGCTGTGTATACTTGCCATTGCTGGGGAGTTAAGCCCAAATTTGTGTGCAAAGAAGCTTCCAGCCATTCGTGAACTAATTCCCAACGGTGCAACAAGGCAAACCGAATTAAATGATACTTAAAGCGCTGCTGTAAGTAATCTCTCTGACGAGGGGTTAAACCTAAAATCGACTCAATTTCCTGTGCTGATAGATCCTGGAGGCGGAGGGAAAAGTAATCAGCGCAGTCAGATTGTTGTCGTTGTTCGAGATAACTCATTAATTCCGTAATCACAACGGAGCGCAAGGTGTCTTCTTCGGGTTCTGGTTCGACTTGCGTTGCCATTGTGGAGCGCAATTTGTGTACTGCTGGCTCTTCCCAAGAACCATCACCTTCATTATTACTGCCTTCTGATGCTTGCTCTATATCTACGCTGGTTTCAGGGGGCTGCTGTTGCGAAAAAGTTTGCGCCCGCAGGATAATTAACTGCTGCTGACGACCTGGTAAAGGAATTCGACGCTTGCCATAGCGCTCGGTAAATGCCATGTACTCTGCCAATTCCAGAAGCGTTTGAGGGCGATAAGTGGCACCGAGTTGATTTTCTCGCCGGAAAGCGTTTAATGCCTCCAGATAGAAACTCTGGAGGAAGTCTTCAATTATCGTCAGCCGCCCTTGATAGCTCAATTGCTTCTGAGGCGGATTAATATAACGATAAATAATTGCACTCAAAGTACTGTGTAATTCTACCCTGCCCCGATTTGAACCAAACTGATAGTACCTGAGACATTGTTGTAGCCGATGTCGGGCGAGGGTCATCGCCGAGCTTTCTACAGTTCCAGAAGATTGAATACGTTTACTCTCGTGACAAATCCGGTAGACTTCGCTAGTAATACGTGTTGCTACATCGTGGCAATTTTGTTGCGAAGCTTTGGTTGACTGCTGGAACTCCCTGGACAAGAGTTGAAAGATCACCTCCACGCCTGTAGAATTTTCTCCCAGAATAGTTGCAGATGGAATAGTTGCGGTTGCGGCTGAATTCATAGTCTCGGTTTTCAAAAGACCCTAACTTAAGTTAAATACAACCTGTACGACTGTGGGTATTGGCTTTTTGAGTTTTACGTATAAGCTAAACGCAGACCAATCCTACATTTAGGATATGGCTGATTTTATTATTCCCAATTCTGATGGGATTGTTCACATTTTGATAGATGTTATTGCCATTACCCAGGAGCCGTATACAAGTCATTATGGATTTAGAAGCACAAATTCAATTGCTGATTGATCATGCACCCCGCGATGGGGTGACACCACATCTTGTTGCAGCAATTGCTCCTGCCCTGAGAGCGATCGCTCAAAAATTACGCTACTCCCAGTACTATATTCTCCAAAATTCGGAGGCAAGCTGGGTTTTAACTACATTGAGCAATCGGACTAATCCAGGATTGGAAAAGCGGGTTATTTACGCTTTCCCTACCATACAAGATATCTCTCTAATTTCCCCTGCTGGGCTTGACCCTCAAATGGTAGCTAAAATTGTTCCTGTAACCCATATTTTGTTCCAATTGATGGCATTAGACCCCGTAGAGAGTATCGTTTTTTTGGAGACGCCGGGTAAGACCACTCATACCTTTGAAGTTCGGCGAACTGAACTAGAAAAACTGATGCAGCAACAGTTACGACAAGAGCGATCGCCTAAACAGATCCCCCCTGATATTGCATAGAAAAAATTTGGATGTGGGATTTTTTAGATACAATCCCACATCCAAAATATTAAATCTCAAATTCCTGGAAAAAAGTTTTCTAAATTAGGGAAAAACGAAATTTTTTCTTTCTCTTACACCGCGCGATCGGCTTAACTTTCTGTGAAACCTAAAATTGATAAAAAAACAGTTATCAGTGAACATTTTTCAGTTTTCAAGTTTTAGTTTCCCAGTCAGCCAGAGTCCCCCATTTAAGACAGGTGGAAAGTTTTACTTGGGGTCTAAATTCCTACTTTCTACTTGAGAATTGATAACTGATTTAATAGAGGCGACTTAGTGTGTACTCAGCTATGTTAATCAATGCCTGATGAGACTCTGAGGGTGGGAGAACTGCAAGATGTTCAATTGCCAACTTAGCATGGTGAGCAGCTAACTCTCGCGCCTGCTGTATACCTTGACTATCTTGAATTATTTCCAGTGCTTGCTCTAAATCCCCTTCTTGGGCAAACTCTCGGTCAATCAGCACTTCCAAAGATGGTTTTTGGGCTAAAGCAAATAAAACGGGTGCAGTCAGATTGCCACTTTTCAGATCAGACCCCACTGGTTTACCCAAAGTATCTGTTGTACTAGTGAAATCTAAAATGTCATCAACAATTTGAAATGCGATACCAAAATGACGACCGTAGCCATACATATGTTCAACAGTTTCTCTAGAGACTTCACTGAGTAACCCAGCAGCTTTAGAACTGTTGGCCATTAACGAAGCTGTTTTGTAATAACTCTTCTGGAGGTAAGTTTCAATAGAGATACTAGCATCAAAACAATTTAGTCCCTGCTGGATTTCCCCAGTAGCCAGATCCATAATTACTTCTGAAAGTAGTTTCACTACCTCCAAATTGTCCAAGTTTGCTAAATACCACGACGATTGGGCAAAAAGAAAATCTCCTGCTAATATGGCAATGCGGTTCCCGAACAAACTATGAACGGTGGGAACGCCTCGCCGCACATCTGATTCATCTACCACATCGTCATGTACCAAGCTTGCTGTGTGAATCATTTCTGTAATCTCAGCCAAGCGTCGGTGACGCGGCGTAATCTCTTGTTCTAACATTGTTGCCCGCGATATTAGCAGGACAATTGCTGGTCTGATCCGCTTTCCCCCAGCTCCGAATAAATGTTCGGCTGCTGCAAACAGAATGGGGTGGCGGTTTCCAACTAGCTGTTTTAGGTTATCTGCTAGTACTTGCAGGTCTGCTTCCACAGGGGTAAACAGGGAGGTGGCTGGGGTCATGGATGGGCGGACTCTGACTTAGGTTACGAAAGTTTACATATCCTACACTTATTTTAAGATAACCCTGTGCCGGTGCAAAGTTTTCATAAAGTAATCCCATTTTTTAGTCTATTGCTGAATTCTAAGTTAATAATGTATTTGTCAACAAGTAATTATGCTTAATTTTGGCAGATCAGTTGGAAACGAAGAATATGACTTCTCGGTATATGGGAAGAGTTTCTACTGAAGATGGTGTTACGCGTTTCCCCGCATTTCCAAGTTTGCCGCTACAGACAGATTAAACTCAAATTCAAGCAATATTACTTATTGACAAACTGGATACAACTTTAATTTTTCACCAATGGCTAAGACTAAATTTCTCTAAGCCTGAGGTATGGTTATTGAAAAAACTTGAAATTTAGCAGGCGAGTGAGATTAAAATTCAGAGTCGTTGTGTTACTCTAAAACATAGGAATTATAAATTTTTCAGATATTCACACCCCAAAAGTCAAGTCACCTATTAGTTGATTATACTTAGTTGGTGTGGTGTGTCTAAAATAGCTAGTCATTGGTTATATTGAGGGAACGATTCCTTTGATGTTTCCTAAGATATGCAAAACTCCTGGTTTGGAGCTATGCGATATTCCTATGGAAAGCCGCTACACGTCTTGAGCGCACGTTGAGCGCAAGCATTTCTCTTTTCATAGCAGTGTGAGCAAAAATAACGCAGATCAAGTAGACCCTTGAGAATCGCAGTTTTAGCTTGTCAGACGACAATCTAACTGCTGTGGGATGTGTGGTCTGTAAAAATTTGCATAAGATAATAAATTCTTTGTCCGTATAGAATTTAATTTTTATAGGTAGTTTTACTATAGCAAAATATAGCCATCAAGAATGCACTTGGTTGGCTGAGGTTCTACTAATTTTATAAAATTTTAGATTCGTTTGCAAAAGGTGCTGGTAGAACAATAATTTACGGAAGTATACCTATGATGATTTTTATTTTAGCGTCTGGATATTTGTTCACAGTTTACCTGTTATTAGCACTGGCAAAGCGAACGGTCACAAAGACTGTTGCTACAAGTTTTCCTTCTTCTACCAAAGGAGAACACAAGCAGGAAATATCAGTAATAACAAAGGTAACTGAAGCAGTTAATAGTCAATAGTCATTTGTCATTTGTCATTTGTCATTTGTTTTGATTAAAGGACTAAGGACAAATTAGTTTTATTAGAGTTGAGAAATAGCGATATCAGTGAAGCAAACCTCTTCAACCATTTGGGTATAGCCTAGCCACTGCACTCCAGACTGGGAAAACTGTTGCGGACAACCGCTGACGGCGAAGCGAGTTGGTAGTGGCGGGTGAGTATTTCTTAAGCTTAGTAAGTCTAGTTCTTGGACACAAGCTGCCACAACATGAACAGCTGGGTCAACCATCTGGACTTGAGAGGGGAGGAGCGATCGCAATACTGGTGCTAGGAGTGGATAATGGGTACAGCCGTGAACTAAAGTATCAATTTCTTTCTGTAGTAAAGGCTCTAGATAAGCTCGTGCTACTTCCGCAGTGTAGGGGTCGTAAATGCGGTTTTGTTCAATCAGTGGTACAAACTCTGGGCATCCAACTTGCCAGACTTGGGCATCAGGAGCAATTTCGAGTATGGCGTGCTTATAAGCATTACTCTTAGCTGTAGCTGGGGTTGCAATTACACCAATCCGTTTTCCTTGCTGCACAGCTGCCCTTGCCCCTGGTAAGATCACTCCCAGAATAGGTATGCTAAATTCTTGACGCACGGTTTCTAGTGCTAGAGCCGAACTGGTGTTGCAAGCCATAATCACCATTTTTACCTGCTGCTGTTGTAGCCAGGTAATAATTTCCCGCGTAAATTGCAAAATTTCTGCTTGTGAACGAATTCCGTAAGGAAGCCGAGCTGTATCCCCAAAGTAAACAATTGATTCATTGGGGAGTTGCCGATATATTTGTCGCAGTACCGTTAGTCCACCCACACCACTATCAAAGATGCCAATTTGGGCACGTTGGGGTTCTTGTTCTTGCTCGGAAAGATCGTCAAGATTGCCTTTAAAGATGGAAGATGAATACACAGGCAGATGTTAACTTAGGTTTTTGACTCTAAAATACAGAATTTAGCAAACAATCCCCAAATTTACCACTAAATTCTGCACGTAAAAGAAATTTGAATATTATCTTTGTAAATATTTAAGAATACCACGAGCGATCGCTTTTGCCATTTGATTTTGATATTCCGGTGTTCTCAATCTGGGATTATCCTCTCGACCAGACATATAGCCTGTTTCCACTAAAATCGAAGGCATGGAGCTTTTCCTGAGAACGTAGAATCTGGCTTTGCGGGTTCCCCGGTCTTTGAGAGTATTAATATCTTGGAGGATGGTATTGCGAACTACTTCAGCCAGAGCGTAACCGCTGTCGTAATAATATACTTCCAAGCCATTGACATCAGGGCGATTATCAACCGAATTAGCGTGAATGCTGACAAACAAAGTTGCATTTACTCGTTCAGCAATGTCTACCCGTCCCTGAAGTTCTACGAAAAAGTCAGCATCTCGCGTTAACACTGCTTGTACACCATTTTGCTCTAAAATTGCTCCTACCCTTCTACCAATAGGCAAGATTACATCTTTTTCTAAAAGTCCACCCAGACCGGGAGCGCCTGAGTCTTTTCCACCATGTCCTGGGTCAATAACTACTAACAATTTCCCTCTAGGAACTGAGGAGCGTGGCTGTGGCTGGGAAATTGGCCGGGGATTATCTGTGGGGTTTGGGAATTGTCCTTGATTTAGCGATGGCAGAGGAGGTAGAGCAATGGGCGGTGTAACGCTAGCAGAGCGTTGTAATTCTAGAGCCAAAAGTTGGTCGCCAACTTGGTTGAGTTCCCCAATTTGCACTCCGGCTGCTGGTTGAACCAAGACAGTAACAGCATTAGATTCTTGTGGTTGCAGGCGGACTCGCAGTATCGGGCTATTAGCATTAAAACTAGGGCCTGTGACTTTGGGAGCTAACTTAGCATTGTTGATAGTGATGCGGAACAGACCAGAGGTTCTATCCCAGCCGCCTATAGCAGATAAAGTTTTGTCGGCTCTAATCAGCAGTTGTGTGCCATTACCAGCTAGTTCTACAGACTCAATAGTAGCAGGTGAACTATTAGCAGATGGTATAGAGCGTGGACTATTACCTCCAAGTAACTGAGTAATACCACGACTAGGTATAACGACAAAACCACCAACACTACTAGTGGTTGCTCGCCAATTTGGACTATTTTCGTCCACTTGTAAAGTCAGGCGAACAACAGATGGGCTTGTTTGCAGTTGGGTAAATTGGATACGGTTGACACCAAAGCGATTAATCAATAAATCCCGTTGCTCTAGACTTGGTGATAAAGTTGCGCTAGCAATGTCAATGTTAATCGCCTTCTGATCGTCGCTACGATTTACCTGAATCTGAGGATTACCACCACTGGTACGGATGAAAAAACCATCGCCTGTGACTTGTAAGTTCTCAATTTGAGTAACCCTAGCGAGAACCATTCTGTTGTTAGGTGGATTGACAGTGCCGGTTCTTACGACATTGTAAATATTTCTTGGAGATAAGACTGGTGAAGTTTCTGTGGCGATAACTTCTCCTTGCTGTTCATCAGTATTTTTTAAGGGTACATTTTCGGCTTCTGGCGTAGGTAATTGCACTGTCCACAGATCGCCAGTTGTGCCCACAAATTGCACTCGTTTGGGGTCTAAAGTATAACCAGGATTCAATTCAACGACTATGCGTGTTGTTTGTTCGTCAAATTGCCCAACCCGGATAGAACGAATTCCACCGCCCACCTGTTGGGTTAGCTGCGGACGCCCAAATGTGGTTTCTGGCAAATCAATTACTAAACGAGTCGGGTTAAAAATTAATTGTGCTTGGGGTTGAACATCCCCTAAAGTATTAATTTCCAGCCTATTTTGATTGGCATCAAAACGCCAAGATTCGAGTTTCGCAGCCATTGCCGGCGACGATAGCATGAAGATAGTTCCAATAGTACTGGATAGTAACCAGTGTAATTTCACAGTTCTTTCTCCTGATTCACATTTATGGAAGCCGTCAACATCTCAACATATTGGCAAATCCTCACACCATCACCGCGTCCACTTGAGTTTTGCGCTGTTATTAAGACACAGCTAATGGCGTAAAATATATATAGCACGCTCCTCTGATTTTGCCATGCCATCCATTAGCTCAGATAAATTTGACTTTCAAAGCATCAGATGACAATAACAAAGAAGTTAGTCTTATCCCGCAGCAAGAATACTTAAATTGTTTTACTACTAAATTGGTAAAGATTAGATGTATTTACTCAATAATTTAGACCAAATTACTTATCTTCTCTTTAGATACTGAAGGATGCCACGAGCGATCGCTTCTGCCATTTGATTTTGGTAAGCTAAGGTTCTGAGTTTAGCGTTATCCTCTCGCCCAGTCAAATAACCTGTTTCTACAAGAATAGAGGGCATAGAACTTTTTCTGAGGACAAAAAATCTCGCTCGTCGCACTCTCCTGTCTTTGACATTCACGCTTTGGAGAATACTGTTATGGACAGTGCGAGCTAGACCTAAACCACTGTCGTAATAATATGTTTCCAAGCCACTGACATCGGAACGACCTGGACCAACTGCATTAGCGTGGATGCTAACAAATACATCAGCATTAGCTCGCTCTGCTAATTGCACTCGTCCCGGAAGGGTAACAAAATAGTCAGAATCCCGCGTCATAACTACTTGTATGCCATTTTGCTGCAAAATCCCACCGATCCTTCTGCCAATAGACAAAATGATATCCTTTTCGCGTAATCCCCCAAGACCTACTGCTCCAGAGTCTTTGCCACCATGTCCAGGGTCAATAATCACTACCAATCGCCCATTGGCAAATGGACGACGTGGTTGTAATAGGGGCTGAGGATTGGGATTATTTGGGTCTGGGAATGACCCACGGTTTGGCGGTGGTAGTCCAGGTAAAGCAAAGGGGGGTCTTCCAGGGAGGGCGACAATTCGCCGAGAGCCTTGTATTGGTACTAAAAGCTGGTCATCGATTTGCTTAGGTTGCCCAATTTGGACTCCGGCTGCTGGTTGAACTAAGACAACGACAGTGTTGGGTTCTTGGGGTTGCAGGCGTACCCGAAGAATGGGGCTATTGGCAGCAAAAGTAGGCCCTGTGACTCTGGGAGCTAATTTGGCATTGGTAATTGTGATGCGGAACACACCTGATAATCTATCCCAGGCTCCTGTGGCAGATAAAGTTTGGTCGGCTTTAATTAACAGTTGTGTGCCATTATCAACAAGTTGCACAGACTCAATTGTTGCTGGCGAGTTGTTAGCAGATGTTCTACTAGGAAAGGAAGAAGGTTCTGACTGATTGTCCGAATTATTACTTCCAAGCAATCCGACAACGCGATTAGGCAGAACTACCAAACCACTGCCGTTACTATTAGTTGCTCGCCAGTCTGGACTATTTTTATCTACCCGCAAAGTCAGGCGGACACCAGGAGTTTGAGTTCGGAGTGGAGTTAATTCGACGCGGCTAATACCATGTTTATTAACGGGTATATTATTCTGTTGCGCCAGACGTGGTGATAAAGATGCGCCAGAGATATCCATGAAGATGGTAGCGCGATCGCGGCTGCGAATTACCTGAATTGCAGGATTACCGCCATTGGTGCGAAGGAACAACCCATCCCCTGTTACTTGTAAGTTCTCAATTTTAGTCGCCCCTTGTGTAGTCGTGGGAACCTTTGAAATAGTAGGTTGAGGCTCAGAGTCTGGGGTAACAACACTGTAAACACTTCTCGGAGGTGAAGCAACTTTTTCGACTTCTGGCGTCGGTAATTGCACCGTCCAGCGATCGCCAGTTGCACCAACAAATTGGACTCGTTTGGGGTCTAAAGTATAACCAGGAGTCAGTTCGACAACTATGCGCGTTGTCTCTGTATCAAACTGCCCAACCCGGATCGAGCGAATCCCACCACCTACCTGTTGGGTTATTTGCGGACGCCCAAATGTAGTTCCTGGCAAATCAATTACCAGTCGAGTCGGGTTAAAAATTAGTTGTGCCTGGGGTTGAACTGCCCCCACAGTATTAATTTCCAGCCTGTTTTGATTGGCATCAAAGCGCCAAGATTCAAGTCTCGCGGCCATTGCCGGCGAGGATAGCATGAAGATAGTTCCAATAGTGCTGGGTAGTAACCAGTGTAATTTCACAGTTCTTTCTCCTAATTCACGTTCATGGGAGCCGTTAATATCTCAACTCATTGGTAAATCATCACACCGTCACCACCTAAACTTGACCTTTATGCCTTCTTTGATTTTTTAAAATGGTATAAAGACATACTTAAATCAGTTATCACTTATCTTGGGTCTAAATCCCCATGTGAAATATCCACCTGTAGAGGTGGAGGATTCTGAATCCCCAGGAAGCTACAAAACTGATAATTGATAACTGTTTACTAATAAGTGTTTGTTCTTTGTTGTCATCGATGCACTAAGTTAATAATTCCCACTACTGTCAGATGATCTAACAAAATTTATAGATGTTACTCCCCAATTATCTGGAAAATATTCAGATAAAGTTTTACAAGCCGAGGGAGACTAGAAATAAGTAACATTCCGAATGCTCGTAGAAATTAGAAACAGACAATTATTCTACAATCACACGAGACGGAAATTTGGGGAGAGAAGTTTCCACTGGACAATAGCAAAATCTTCAAAGCAATGTCACAGTGCTGAATTCAGCATCCTGAGTCTTGAGTGATTTTCGCTCAAAACTTAGTATTGAAAAAGAAGTCAGAAGTCAGAATCAATTAGTCGGGATCTTGAGGGTCTTAAACTCCTTGATTCAGACGCTCTCTATGAGACGCTGCGCGTAGCTTGCTTCTTTGCAGGAGTACGCGGACTCGCTAGCGCTTTGCTATCCGCCAGTTGCCCAAAAGTCTTATCTGTTTTCTGGCTCCTGACTCCTGAATTCCGTCTTGATAATTTACCCAAGACTTTGATTAACTATCCTCAGATTCTGGAGTTGTTTCTAGTTTCCCACGATCATTTGATGCTGGCACCCTCGATTGAGGTGGTTCAATTACCAACGATGTCCCAGAGATACCGTCTAAAATCAGTTGCTCAGAGCCTGCATCTACGGTTTTTGGGTCTGGAAATACAAATCGTAACAAGGGAGGAGCTAAAAAGGTTGTCAAGATAACCATCATGATAATTGCCGCCCCTAATGGTTTTGAGAGAGCGCCACTGGCAGCGCCGACACCAGCAAACACTAACCCAACTTCACCTCTGGGAATCATCCCCACACCGATCGCTAAACGGTTGATTCCCGGTTGACCAAACACGCTTAAACCTGTGATTACTTTACCAATAATGGCTACTGTAATCAGGAAAGTTGCCATAATTAGACCTTCCCGATTGTCAGGAATCGCTGGGTTTAACACTCCCAAATCGGTTTTTGCCCCAACCGTCACAAAGAAAATTGGCACGAGCATATCGGCAATGGGACAGACTTGCTTTTGCAGTTCTTTGCGTTTATCCGTCTCTTCTAAAACTAAACCTGCCGCAAAAGCTCCCAGAATTGCTTCTAAGTGGATGACGGCGGCCAGGTATGCCATAGCAAAGGCGAAAATGAATGCTGGTATCACTAGTCCACCCCGTGTTTTGAGTGTATCAGCGATCGCTACAAATAACTTATTGAAAACATTGCCTAGTAAAATTGCTCCCAAAATAAAACCAGTGGCGCTAATTATCAAATAAATGACTTTGCTCACATCCACCACGCCATCTTTAGCGAGGCTAGCAACTACCGCTAAAACGATGATTCCCAGAACATCGTCAATTACGGCAGCACCCAAAATAATCTGCCCTTCTTTAGAATTGAGTCGCCCCAATTCTGACAGCACTTTGGAAGTAATCCCAATACTAGTGGCAGTCAAAGCCGCCCCTGCAAAAATTGCGGGTACAGCGCCAATACCAAACAAAGTCATCAGTCCCACAGTACCAGCAGCAAAGGGTACTACTACCCCGACTATTGCTACAACAGTGGCTTGGATACCAACTGCCAGTAAATCTTTTAAGTTCGACTCCAAGCCGATTTCAAAGAGCAGAATAATCACACCCAATTCTGCTAAAACCGAAACGACCTCGGACTGCGCCGCAAACACCGATGGAGTTGCTTCAGGTGTTAAACCAGCAGTGGTTTGCAGGAAGGACATGATTAAAGAGCTAGAACTGTCGATGTCGCCCTCTGGAAACACCAAAAGGTGGAAAACAGAGATGCCGACTACTACACCACCTAAGAGTTCTCCCAACACGGGCGGCAAACCTACTTGGTTTGATAACTCTCCACCAACTTTGCTGGCGAGATAAATTACTACTAAACTTAGCAGTACGGCTGCTACGACCATTGAACTGTCTGCGGCTTGTGTTGCGGTAGCCAGCAGAGGAAAAGAGTAGTTGATTGAATCTAACAAATGCATGGGTTATGTGAAAATCTTTCTCTTTGATTGTGGCGCGTTTCTGGAAAACATCTATGCTTAGGATTTAGACATTGACAAAAAATACAGTATTACACGGAGTTTAACAAGTCAAATACCGCGAAAGATTTATTGTTTTTGAAACCTCCAATTGAAACACAGTTTTCACTAGAACAGAACTTACGCACTGTACAAATTAATCATGGTATGCTTTTGCCAAAATAGGTTGTTTCAGGCTTTGATTAATCATTACTTTGATGGTAAATAGATCCGCGCTGTAGGGGTTTAGCAATGCTAAATCCTTACGACAGATACAGTTTTTTCCATTACACATATTTGGTATTTTCTGTCAATGCGTAAGTTCTATAGAAAATATTTCATGCGTAACTTGTGAGCGATCGCTTTAACTTTCGCTCTAGTCTTTTTCAGTACAATGACCTTCCCCTCATCGCCACTTACACTACTGCGGATTCTAGCATCCGAATTGTTCCAGTATCAGCGTCTATTTCTACCTCTAAACCAATAGGTAATGTCAACACTGGTTCAATATGACCAATCATCGCACCATACCAGGCCGGAATACCCAAAGGCTTGATGTGATCCCACACTACTTCTTCTAAGGTGAGAGAACCATAGTCAGCGTCAGGCGAACATCCCTTACATTGTCCAAAAATAAAGCCAGCAAGTTTATTAAATAGCCCCGCAATTTTTAGGTGAGTCATCATCCGGTCAATACGATATATATTTTCACCGGTATCTTCCAAAAATAAAATTGCACCTTGCAAATCTGGTAAGTAGGGAGAACCGACAATTGCCGACAAAACCGAAAGATTCCCACCGATGAGTTTACCTTTAACGCGACCGGAAGTAATAGTTTGTATCCGGTTATTGACTTGCATTAGACGGTTTTCATCATCTCCATCCTTGAGATTTTGAAAAGTAACGCTTTCACCGTTAAATAACACACGGCGAAAATATTCTGTCTGGGTCGTTCTCCATGAAGTCAGTCCGTTTGGCCCGTGAAATGTGACTAGGTTAGTCTTAGCATTCAAAGCCAGAATTAAAGCGGTTAAATCACTAAAACCGATCATAATTTTGGGATTTTGCCGGATGCGTTTGTAATCTAAATAAGGCAAAATCCGACTACATCCCCAGCCACCACGAATTGGTAAAATAGCGGCTACAGAAACATCACTAAAAAATTGATTGATGTCACCAGCACGTTCTTGATCTTTGCCTGCTAAATAACCATAACGTTCCAGTAAATGAGGTGCAAGGCGGGGGACAAGTCCCAACGCTTTAACTGCATCTATCACTACCTCCAATTCTTCACGGACAAAGGTTGCGCTTGCAGGACTGACAATTCCTACTACGGAGCCAGCCTGCAACCGTTTGGGTTTTAATAGTGGTGGTGGGGATGCTTTCCCCGACTTCAGGGGCGAAACAAAGATTGAGGAAGTAGCAGCTAAACCAATGAGCAAGTTACGGCGGTTAATCATTAGGAATTTAGGTACAACGCCATCTGTAATTAAACCATGCTGCAAAAGAGAATCAAGATTTAGGAGTGGTCAAAGCTTTGCAAAAGCCAGTTAAAAGTACAATTACTTTAACCTCTGACTGGTGCGCCGTGCTGTACTAGTGTAATTTTTTGAGTTTCCAAAAATGTAACCATTTCAGCTTTTGACGATCGCAGTGTCAAAGTAAGAACATATAAATCATATCTAGCGATCGCACTTGAGTTGTGAAAAACTTGTGGTGGCTGTTGACTCTCAACGGCCACCAGAAGATCGCTACATACGTTTATTAAAAACATCTGTGGATACTTTGAGGAGTGCAAATCTTATGACTAAAGCCGCTTTACCCGGTTCTCAGTTTCTATCTGGAAATTTGTGGAAAATACTGCCTTTCGCTTTGTTGGTATGTACAATTTTTATACTGCCTGCATTAGCACAAGAAAAAGATAAATTGTGGCGAACCCTTACTGTCAGCGGTCGCGGAATAGAAACGACTCCTGCAACCTTGGCACAAGTCAGTTTAGGAGTGGAGATTCAGGGGAAAACAGCCCAAGAAGCACAGCAAGAAGCTGCCCGGAGGTCATCTGCTGTGGTTGCGTTCCTCAAGAGCCAAAATGTCGAAAAATTGCAAACTACTGGTATTCAACTCAATCCAGTTTACAGCTACACCAATAATGTGCAGCGAATTACAGGCTATGCTGCCAATAACACTGTGAGTTTTCGCATTCCTACCGAGAAAGCTGGGACATTATTGGATGATGCAGTGAAAGCGGGTGCGACCCAAATTAACGGCATTAGTTTTGTTGCGAATGATGAAGCGATCGCATCTGCTCAAAAACAAGCATTAAAAGAAGCTACCCAAGACGCCCAGCAGCAAGCTGATGCTGTTTTCAGTGCCTTGGGTTTTAAACCCAAAGAAGTCGTCAGTATTCAAGTTAATAATGCGACTGCACCACCACCACCCATGTTTTTACGGGCTGAGACTTCACAAAAGTTAGCCAACACCGATGCTTCCACCCCTGTCGTTGGTGGTGAACAGCAAGTAGAAGCATCAGTGACACTACAAATTAGTTATTAATCGTTATTGGTTATTTGTCCTTTGTCAAGACAAATAACCAATGCCCAATGCCCAATGCCCAAAATTTAATTAGAAATTTTCTGAAGACATATCTGCTGCACCGCCCTCACCATCCCGTTTGGAGCCTAATAAATCCAGTTGGTCTACTTGGATAACTGGTGATGACCGGTTTGCTCCAGTTTGGCGATCGCTCCATGTGTCAAACTTCAAGGAACCTTTGACAGCAATTTGTTTACCTTTACGTACATAATTACCTGCCACCTCCGCCGTTTTTCCCCATAGTTCCAAATTAAACCAGTCGGTATGTTCACCTTCTTTAGTACGACGATTAACAGCTAGTGTCAATTTACACTTAACACTACCAGACTCAAAATACTTAATCTCTGGGTCGCCGCCTACACGACCAATGAGGGTGACAACATTAATACTCATAGGTGTTACCTTTTAGTACGGGTGTACTTATTAGTTTAGACTTTCATCATAGCGAAATGTGAAACACTTGAAAATAATGTGTTAAACAGTTAACAATATAATTGAATTGAAAAATTATACATACTACTTGGAGAAACACATAAAAGTATAGGGTTATACTAACCTAACTAGAGAAGATCATGAAATAGAGGACTGAGACATCCGGCACGATTAACTCTTACCGTTGTAGTTAAAAAGTATCGCACATAAGGGGCTTAAAGGACGCGTGGGTATTTTTAGGAACTTTCGCACATCATGGGATATGGGTATCGACCTCGGTACCGCTAACACTCTGGTTTATGTAGCTGGTAAAGGTATTGTACTGCAAGAGCCTTCTGTAGTTGCGATCGATGTCAACGAAAAGGTAGCATTAGCAGTCGGAGAAGAAGCTAAAAAAATGCTCGGTCGTACACCGGGAAATGTAATTGCCCTGCGCCCCTTGCGTGATGGTGTAATTGCTGATTTTGATATAGCCGAGCTGATGCTGAAAAGCTTTATTGGGCGTGTAAATGAAGGCAGGTCTTTGATTTTACCCCGCATTGTCATTGGTATTCCCAGTGGCGTTACAGGAGTAGAAAGGCGAGCTGTGATGGATGCAGCTCACCAAGCAGGAGCAAGAAAAGTGTATTTAATTGATGAACCTATAGCTGCGGCAATTGGTGCAGGACTACCTGTTGCCGAACCGACTGGCAACATGATCGTCGATATTGGTGGTGGCACAACAGAGGTTGCGGTGCTAAGTCTTCAGGGTACGGTGATCAGCGAATCAGTACGCATTGCTGGAGATGAACTGACTGAAGCGATCATTCAGTACATTAAGAAAGTTCATAACTTAGTGATTGGTGAACGTACTGCCGAAGACATCAAGATTCGGCTTGGTTCTGCCTATCCTACTCATGATGATAATGAAGCCATGATGGAAGTCCGAGGCTTACACCTGCTTTCTGGTCTACCGCGAACTGTAACAATCAAAGCCCCAGAAATCCGTGAAAGTATGTTGGAACCACTATCAGTAATTATAGAAGCTGTGAAGCGGACACTGGAACGCACACCGCCAGAACTGGCAGCAGACATTATTGACAGAGGTATTATGCTGGCTGGTGGCGGTGCTTTGCTCAAAGGCATAGATACCCTCATTAGCCACGAAACAGGGATTATTACCCACATTGCTGCTGATCCTTTGAGCTGTGTCGTGCTAGGAACAGGTCGGGTTTTAGAAAACTTCAAACAGTTGGAACGAGTTGTCACCGAAAGCTCTCGCAATATGTAGCAAAAAAATATCAGAATTAAGTTCTATTTGAGTTCTATTTGGGTTCTATATAAATAGAATCCAAATAGAACTTAATTTATATAAGTATATAAGGGTATATATGGTTACAATACGGCGTTGGTGGGATCATAAAGGGTTACAAATTGGATTGTTAGCTCTAGTAGTTGGTAGTGCTTGGGTATTGCGACAGACTCAAGGTGAACTGGTGCTTGAGACATACCATGCAATTACCCGTCCGTTGGAGATGTTACAGCCAGGGCCAACTCCAGAAGAACGCATCAGAGATGCCCGGATATTGGAATTGCAAACCCGTATAGTTGATTTGGAAAGTCAAAAGACAAACTTGCAAGGTTTATTAGGCTATGTGGAAAAAGAGCCACTGGCATCAAGACCAATTCCAGCCAGGGTAGTGGGACGTAGTGCTGACCACTGGTGGCAACAAGTTACCCTGAATCGTGGTGCAAATGTGGGGATTCAGGAAGGTTTCATAGTCAAAGCAGATGGCGGATTGGTGGGTTTGGTGGAGAGTGTAACTCCCAATACTAGCCGCGTGTTATTAATCAGTGATCTCAAAAGTCAGGTAGGTGTATCAATTAGCCGCACGGCAGCTAAAGGCGTTTTGCGAGGAGATTCTTCAGCCGAAGCTGTGCTGGAGTTTTATGAAAAAGTCCCAAATGTCAAATTAGGAGATTTAGTTTCCACATCTACTTATAGTCAGAAATTTCCATCTGGCTTGGCAGTAGGACGAATCAAATCGCTGGATTTAAAGAAACTTCCGGCATCAGTGGCGAAAATTGAGCTTTTTCCGCCAATCCGCTCTCTCGACTGGGTAGCTGTTTATCCAAAGCCAGAAAATCAAGAGTCGGCAAATGAAGTGCCGCCAAAGTCTAAGTAAATTCTTCCTTGAAAATCCATAAAAAAATGAAGATTCCTGCATTTGGTGGCAGCAGGCAGAAAAAGCCAAAATCGCCAGAGCGAAAAGCCAAATTCCAAATCCAGCCGCTTTCTCGTTGGCATCCCCGTATACGTCAGTTGTTGGGTTGGATAGTGACGGTTGGATCTGTACTGTTATGTTTACTGTTATTGCCAACCCGCCTACCAGGTATGGAATTATTGGGAATTGGCCCTAATTGGCTGTTAATTTGGGTAGTAGCTTGGAGTGTGAAGCGCCCAGTCTTTTCGGGAGCATTGGCAGGTATAGTTCTGGGGCTACTTCAAGATTCAATGACATCACCTAACCCTACTCATGCCCTGAGTTTAGGTATAGTTGGAATTTTAACTGGTCTGCTTCAGAAACAGCGTTTTATCGAAGAAGATTTTATTTCTATTGCTGTAATTGTCTTTGGTATGGCAGTTTTGGCAGAAACTATCTTTGGGTTGCAATTAACCTTGAGCGGCGATGAGCGCAAAGTCACAGATATTTGGACATATTATCAGCGTGTCGCCCTGGCTTCTGCCATTCTTAGTAGTCTGTGGGCACCTGTACTTTATTATCCCTTAAATCGTTGGTGGCAAAGGATAAAATTGTTGGAGCAATAATAATGAGTGCTGAGTGCTGAGTAATGAGTGGTGTTAGCGGATAGCTAGGGTTTAAGCCCGTGCTGAGTTGAAAGACCATCTACGAGGGAAGAGGTTACAGGTGACAGGTAAGAGTAAAAAACTATCCCCTAAGTCTTTATGAAATTTGGGCAACCTCTGGGAATATGGATTCAAGCTACAGTGAATTGTAATGTGAATATTACAGGCTGATGCAAGTTAAAACAGCAATAATAGCGCCTGGATTTTACTCTGTTTAATTATCAGGATTAAAGCGCGATTCTCCTGTGGAGAGGCTGCGCGATCGCGTGCAGAATATTTATAGTATTGTCTAAAATTATGGATAATTCCCTAGTGGTCGCTCAAGCAGATGCATCTTTACCAAATTACACTCAGGAAAATATACTTGTAGTGGAGTCAGCAGTTGGATCGAATTCTCCTATAAAAATAGGAAGTGACTTTGACTCTCGTATGATGCTGCGGTGTTTGGAACTTGCTCGCCGCGCTTTAGGACGTACCTCACCAAATCCCTTAGTGGGAGCGGTGATTGTTAAGGATGGTGAGATTGTCGGGGAAGGGTTTCATCCTCGTGCAGGTGAGCCTCATGCAGAAGTGTTTGCCTTGAAAGCAGCAGGCGTTGGCGCAGCCTCTCCCCAGGAGAATCGCGCTGATGGTGCAACAATCTATGTCAGCCTCGAACCTTGCAATCACTACGGACGTACTCCCCCTTGTTCGGAAGGATTGATCAAAGCAGGGGTGGCAAAAGTAGTAGTGGGTATGGTTGACCCTAATCCACTGGTAGCTGGAGGTGGTATTGCCCGTTTACGGGCGGCAGGGATCGAAGTGCTGGTAGGAGTGGAAGAATCAGCTTGTCATCAATTAAATGAAGCTTTTGTGCATCGCATTCTCTACAAACGACCTTTGGGAATTTTAAAGTATGCTATGACTTTAGATGGCAAAATTGCTACCACATCTGGTCATAGCGCCTGGGTAACGAGCCAAGATGCCCGCAGTGAAGTACATCAACTACGGGCGGCTTGTGATGCAATAATTGTCGGCGGTAATACAGTCCGACAGGACAATCCTTATTTAACTAGCCATCAAGTGGGGGCACATAATCCCCTGCGGGTGGTGATGAGTCGCCATCTTAACTTACCGGAAAACGCCCATCTGTGGCAAACTGCGGATGCTCCGACTTTGGTGTTGACACAGAAGGGTGCTAATCCCGATTTTCAAGAACTGTTACGAAAACTTGGGGTGGAGGTGGTGGAACTAACATCACTTACACCAGATCAGGCAATGATGTATTTATATGAACGGGGTTTCTGTAGCGTGTTGTGGGAGTGTGGTGGGACTTTAGCTGCAAGCGCGATCGCTCAAGGAGCAGTGCAGAAAGTTCTGGCATTTATTGCCCCGAAAATTATTGGTGGTAGCATTGCTCCCACACCTGTGGGCGATTTAGGTTTTACTACCATGACTCAGGCGTTGTCTCTAGAACGTGTACGTTGGCGTGTAGTCGGGTCTGACTGCTTGGTGGAAGGTTATTTACCCAAAAAGAATCAATAGTCAATAGTAATGACACTTGACTATTAATTAACTTTTTGTGATTTTTCTCTCATGAACACTGACGTTCATCGGCAAGATCACGTATGAGAGCTAGCCGAGATTGAATGTAGTGGCACAGAAAATCAGTTTCGCTCGGATCTAACAACACTTGCGTTTCGGTTTGTTTCACCAACCACTGCACCAAGCTAGCATCATCTAGTTGCAAGAGGAGCTTGGCTTGAGCGGTTTCAACTACTGACCAAAGTTGACGCATAATCGTAGGAGTCATCAAACCTCAATTGAATTATTACCTTAGCTGCTTTCACATTACATAATTCCAATCGTACTTTACGACATGAATGTAGAAGCTGAAACAAGTATTATTAAAAACTTAATAATGGTATTTATAACTTTATTTTGCGGGATTTGTTGGGTTTTGTTCCTTAACCCAACCTACTATTTTCTTAACCCAAGAGTATTGTCCTATATTGAATCCTGAATCTGTCTTAGGGGATACAAAAATCTAACTTTTGAGCTCAATTTTTCCTAAAAGATTAACACTTTTTAGCTGTAGATGGATTTACAAAATCATGTAAATCTGCATCCCAAACGCTGATATAAATGAAATCACATTGTTGGCGGATAATCTGACCCTTGACTGAGCCATTCTTAAAACTAAAATTATCAGATTGGCGCTGTTGTACTTGTTTAAGTCCCTGCTTAATATCTTCAGTGGCTTGCCCACTTAACAATCCATTCAAGGTAGCCTCCATTATCTGCGGATCTACTGATTGGGCAAAAGCTACCTCAGTTTGACGCAGTACTTTAGAATTACGATCAAATAAGTAGCCAAGGTCAATTTTGTTTGGTACAAGTTTGTAAACGACAGCACGAGTTTTGCCCCACACGCCTCTTAAATCTTGATTTGGTTTGCCAAGGGTAGCTTCTACGATGTTTCTTGGTGTACCTGTAGGAAATGCGGGAACGCTTTGTCTGCTGGTAGTGGCAGCTAATTTACTCCGCGGCTTGTTCTGTGGTGTGGGACTCGCCTCATTCTCTGGTTCTGGCTGTGGTGTTGATGCTGGTACTGCTACTGGAGTATCTGAAGTTACAGGCTCGCTTTCTGGCTGTGGTGTGGATACAACTGCGGGATTAGAGGCTGGCAAAGGATCAGGAGTTAGTTGCAGCTGTGGTGGTGAGGTGGGTATATCTGGGACTGGGGAAGTTTGAGAAGAAACGGGTGGATCGGCAGATGTAGGAGTAGGCAAAGATTCTGGCGATCGCGTAGGACTTGTGACAATGGTTGTCTGTGGCTGTTGCTGGCGACTGATACCAGAAATTGCGATCGCACCAATCAAACCGCCTACCAGCAAACTACCAACAATCACAGCAGGTTTTTGCCAGTTTCTAAAAGTGGCAGATCCATTAATAATTGTACTTTTTTGCGATGAAGATAATGGCTGGATTTGCTCGGTCAATATGGCGGTGGGAGTATTTACAGCTGACTGGGGGGAAATATAACTAGCAGACTGCAAATCATATAGCATTTTACTAGCAGTGCTGTAGCGATCGCCTACATGAGGCTTAATTGCCTGATTAAGTACCATTCTGAATTCAGGGGAGACATTAAGGGCGTGTTGTTGCCAAAGTATTTCCCCAGTTTGCAGATCAGTTAGTAGTTCTTGCGGGTGTTTCCCAGTCAGCAAATAAATTGCCGTCAAGCCCAAGCTGTAGATATCAGTGGCGTAAACTGGCCGGCCAACTGCTTGTTCGCTAGGCATATATCCCGGCGTACCAATCACGAGCGATCGCGTGGGGTATGCTAGGGAATTCACCAGTGAACGGATTGTTTCTTTGACTGCACCAAAATCAATCAAAACTGGTTTGTTATCAACAGAACGGAGAATGATGTTATCTGGCTTAATATCCCGGTGAATAATGCCTTTGCTGTGGACATAATCCAAGACTGAGAGAAGATTCAAAAGAATTTGCCGGACAGTAGCTTCGTTTTCAAAGCCTTTAGCTTGAATAATTTTTGTTAAGGTTTGACCGTGAATCCATTCTTGGACGAGATAAAACTGCCCGTTCTCAGAAAAGTAGGCGTAGAGTTTGGGAATTTGGTTACAACTTTCACCCAAATACTCTAAGGTTGCTGCTTCCCTCTCAAACCGTTGTTGGATTATTTGGTAGGTTTGTGGGTCATTATTGGTTATCGGTTTGAGTTGTTTGATCACACAATGACGACGAGAAGGCATATGGGTATCTTCTGCCAGAAAGGTTTCGCCAAACCCACCAGCACCGATTACCTGGATAACTTGATAGCGATTGTTTAACAACGTTATTGTCATGAAAGGTTACAAGCAATAGCCCTTTTCCAATGTACATCAGATATAACCCTTAGCTTGGGCTTAACCTGCCATATCTGCAATACCCTCGCCAAATTCATTGGTATCAACTTAACGTAACAACCAGTGTGAACAACGCTTTGAGAGATTGTCTCGTTCCCAGTCGGAGACTGGGAACGCCATTAAGAGGCTCCGCCTCAAGACTTGCGGCAGAGTCGCAATGAGCAGCATTTCTAGCCAGAAGCTAGAAACGAGGTTTTAAAAGCGTTTGGGCTTTAGTTGACACGAATACAGTTATTTTCAGGTAAATAGACCACGCGGTAGGGGTTTAGCATTGCTAAACCCTTACGACAGATGTGGTTCAAATACATGAAAACTGCTGTAAAAGCCGACAGTACAGAAATTTTACCAGTTTTACCAAGAACATCTAGTTTTCAAAAGTTTGTGGTTCAAATATCTGGGAATACTAACTTGATGTTGACGTGATTATAGCTAATCTATCGCTATGAAAATTTCTCACAAACTGATTAGAAGCTTTATTGGTATTTCCTTATTAACGAGCGTTGTTGGTGCGGTGGCGATCGCTCAAAGCCAGAAAATTGCTGAAACTCTGGCGATCGCTGAAGCTGAAGACGTTGCCCAAGTGATTGCTATTTCGATCTCCCAAGATCAAGATAAACAGCTAGAGTTGACAGGTGTTAATCCTCCAGACGAACTGCAAGACTTTGGCAATTTACTGCATGAGTTGCAAAAGCGCGACATTGTGGTGGTCAATCGGCAAAAGCTAATTTTGGCGGATGCCGTTCCTGAAAATGTCGGGACGATTTTTGTTCATGATCAGGGCAATGAAATCTCCCAAACAATGCAGGATGGGAATCTCAGAACTTTTCTGGAAAAGAGCGTTGATTATCCCCAAGGAATTAAATTAATTGTCGTTCCACTCAAGAATAAACAAAATCATACCGATGGTGCTGTGATTCTAGAGTGGTCATCGCTTTATGACAACGCGATCGCTCAAGCCAGACCGACAATGATTGTGATCGGTATCACCAGTTTAGGCTGTGTTATTTTGGCATTGATCATCGGATTGAGAATTTCGAGCAGCATTGCCAAACCACTGCAATCTGTGACAGTGGTGGCGCAGCAAGTCACCCAAGCGTGCTAAACCCCTACAGCATGGTGTAATTACGGTTCTGGTTTTCCTCTAGTGGTGTTGGTTTTTATCAAACACATCCGTTTCATCAACAAACACATCCGTTTCATCAACAAACGCATCCATTTCATCAACAAACTGATCTGTTTCATCAACAAACACATCCGTTTCATCAACAAACGCATCCGTTGCATCAACAAACTGATCCGTTTCATCAACAAACTGATTATTTTTGTGGCGATCGCTTTTTATGGAATTGCCAAACGCTCAACGGGTAACTCTAAAATTGTCCTACACCAAGTTTAATTTTTAATTTAAGTAAAGCAACTGTTGACTTTTTAGCAGTTGACAGGGTATTATATTCGTGATGGAAAATGTGCGCTCAAATATACTCTTTTCTCCAAAGATATTCATTACTAATTTTTGACTAACAATCCAAAGTCAGGGCAAAAAAATAGCGCTACCCACAATAATTGGGAAACGCTATGATTGTATGAATGAAAATTTTGCTATTTTGAACGTCTTTAAGAGCGATCGCCACGCTGATGTTTAGTAACACTTAGCGTTTAATTGACTGGTTTGAAACTACCCCCAAAAGACCTATCTACTCTCGGTCTTCTTGATCCTTGGGCTTGGGTTTTTGTCGCCGTTGTTCCACCTGCTCGTCAATGGTTTCTCTCATTTTGCGATCAGCAGCGTCCATTGCAGAGTACTTAAAGCGGTTGATTATGCCACTGAACAAGTTGCCAAAGAATCTTTCAATTTCTTGCATAATTCTATACCTCAATATTTAAAGGTAAATTCTTGACTTTACATTGGTCTTGGACTTTCTAGTGGAAGTGGGAAATAAAACGCTAATCTGTCCTCGAAGTATCTGTTAGTCTCTTAGCGTTTCTTGGTGGTTTATTATCCGTTAATCACTTTTGTTTGGGATGGCTGTATAAAACAGTCTTCTCAATCAAGTTAGTACTATTGAGACTTATGAGATTAAAACGTGCTGGACGTTTATTTATTGTATTCTGTCTAAGGTAATAAATGGGGTAAAAGCACAGGTAACAAATTGTCTACTTGTTTGTAACAATTTTCCGATTTCACTGTCAATTACTCATTAGTGCCTTTGGTGCGATGTCTACGACAGGCTGTTGAGTGAAGCAACTTATGGAATTACTGAATATTATCAGGGTCTACATTGAGCGATGGCTGCGCCAACCCCAAGGGCGAACGTAATCTTGCCTTTAACTGTTCTATCTGCAATTCTGCCACTTCTTCTGCTTGCTGCCTTGCTAAAACTTCCTGCCCTAAAGCCTCTGCCAGTTCATCAGGGATCAGTAATTTTTTCCCCGTATCCTCTCGATAAAACCCAATTAATTTTCCCTCAATCACCAAGCGCAGTTGTAGCGGTTCACTGCGTCCATCCTGTATGGGTTCGTAGATTTCTCCTCGCAGACGATAGCCACGTAACTGTTGTTTTACCCACTCACCTTTAGGGTCAAATAGCCAGTATTCCTTGACACCTAGTTGCTCATAGAGAGTCTTTTTGAAGATTTCGTCTTGTCCCTTAGTCCCAAAGGATGTCATCTCAAAAATAACTGTAGGTACTTGACCCTCTTCCCAGATTTTATAGTTGTCCCGACCGCCAGGTGCAACATCAAAAATCACCATCACATCTGGGGCTACCCGCAACTTGGGAAAACCTTGTGCATAGTAAAGAAATTGATTTCCTAATACTGTTGCCTGACGATTTGCTAAATACTGTTTTAGGACTTCTAAGGTAGTTAGTAAGGCATAAAGGTGGTCGTAGGTTTCTGCCACTGGTTGACCATCAGCACTGGGATAGAAGATTTCTGATTCGACATGAACAGGTAAAGTAGCCGTCATAGTTGTAAAATCAGCGCTACGAGATTATTGTAAAACAACTCTAGTTCTTCCTAACTTGGGATGTGCAAGCTTTTTAAAATATAACTAGATAACTCACAAAATCCTTCGCCTTCAGCAGCGGTAGTAATATAAGCAGGGTGATATTTCAACTGATTTATATATTCCAGCACGTTTGCCACGCCTACAGAAATAGGAAAATAACGCTGATCAAATAAACTTTCATCATTGGGGCTATCACCCACAGTGACAATTTCTTCTGATGAGTACTGAGGCAAATATTCGCGCAATACTTGCAACAATCCCACAGCTTTATCTTGTCCTTGGGGTTTAATGTGACACTGCACGTTGCTGTAGGTAAATCCC
>NZ_JBGTFY010000320.1:0-14194 GCF_041747015.1 Nostoc sp. | reverse complement strand
AGTCCGTTTTAACGGACTTTAGCTATAAGAAAAGGAACTTTAGTTCTGGGCGGTTTATGCCTAGAATGAAATAGCCCTGAAGTGAAACGTATGACCCTTGGAGATTTTGCTTGTATACAAAAACTCCACTTTCTAAAAGTTAGTGGAGTAGTTAATGTTAGACTATTAAACATTACTAAAATTGCTTGCTATTTGCAGTGTACAAGCTAAATTAGTCTAAAGCTTTCTTCAGTTCATCCTTAATATTTTCTACAGTGTGAGTAGCTTGGGCTTGAGCTTGCTTTGCTTGACCTTCAGCTTTATCTTGTGGATTGCCAGTTAATTCACCAACAACCTCTTGAATTTTCCCTTCAATATTTTTTGCAGTAGCTTCTACTCTTTTTTCGGCAGTCATGGTTTTTATTTCCACCTTAAGGTTAATTAAGCTATTAACTAGATTAGCAGTAATGCATTGTTTTTACTTCTATCAATCGAGAGAATAATTTGGTAAATTAAAAGCAATGCCTACGGTAGTCACTGAGCTATGTTGAAGGGTCGAAGTCCGGGCTTTGCCTACGCGCTTCAAATAAAGCCATCATATCTCGTAACTGAGGATTGGCACGGGAAGCGCCCGTCAACCCTTTGGCAATGATTAAGCCACAGTAGCCCTTAGTATTTTTACACCGCTGATTCCATTTTTTCCGAGCTTCTATATGAATAGGATCTTTATCTAAAAATTTACCGAATATGAATAATTCGCCATTTTGAGTTTGTAATAAACCTAGATCGTAGCGATCGCCATCAAGGGAGTCAGCATCTGGATTAAAGCAAATTGTTCTCAGTCCACCTGCGGCTTCAATCCTTTCAATTACAGCCTTAGCCTTCGGCCGGGAAGTTTGAATTAAGATCACCGGCAAACCGTCACCCACTTGTTTGATTTCACCAGCCTTATGGTAGTTGACCCCTTTCCGAAAGTACTCCAACATTTTCCAGGACACTACACCTAAGCTGAGGAAGGAGTTTTCCGGTATCAAGTCATCTTGTAATGATTGTAACTTTGAGGAGCTAAGGTTTTCAATCTCTTGATCACCAACACCAAAGCCTGCCATTTCCTCTAATTCTGTTGCCAACTGCGGCATGGTAGAGACTGTCACAGCCACAGATTTAGCTGATTCTTCCGACTGCGGCAAAGAAATCCGATAGCGACGGTTAAAGGTAGGGAAAATATCCTCATGAAGTTGGCGACGGTGATCGCGAATAAAACGGCTCAGGCTTTCGATCGCAACGAAGATTATAAGTGCTTCTTCGTCATACAAAACAGACCGTAGTCCTTCTAAGGGATGAATATTACCGAAACTTGGGTCAATTTCTGATAACGGCAGATCCGCCAAATCACCTTCATTCTCATCTTCATCGGTTTCGTCAGCTCTCTCAAAAGTGAGAAACAGGCAATCTTGCTTGAGGAACGCTTCTTCTAGATGCTGCGTTGATTCTCCACCTCTTAAAACTGTGGCGCGAAACAGTTTTAAGGACTCTTCGGAGCGATAAAACAAAATGCCATACTCCATTCCCAGCATTCCCATAACTGAGGCGTAGAGTGTGCCAACATCCCACTTATTAATCTCGATTGAGAAAATTTGCTGTTCTTCTAAAAATTCCCAAGGTGCTGTTTGCCAAATTACAAATGCTTTCTCTCGCAAAATTTGGGCATACTGTGGCGGTAAGTCGGGGGTTTGACTATCGAGGAGATCGGCAAATCCCCGAAATAGTTCGTCAATTAAAGGCAGTTCTGGTGCATAGTTAATCGCAATATCCAAATCTTGCAGTATCCCCCGCAGGTAAAATTGGATCTCGCGGTCTTTGACTACAATTCTTTGGGGTCTGGCAGGTCTTGCCGGACTCTGGGGATGCTCCATTGCTTGCATTAAGGTGCGAACTATTGCTTCTGGCCCAATGTCTGAAGCTACTACGTCCATGCCTCGAACAACACCTTGGGAGTAATCTACCCAAAGAATGCATTCTCCCTTTACCTCTGAGTCTGAGTGTTGGTTTGGTGATGACAACGGACGGCGATCGCCCTCCCATACAGAAGGAATTTGAGTTAATTTCTGCAACCGACGACTGGTAGAGCGATTAAAACTTGTCATAGAGTAAGTTAATCAAAAGAAGCAATTTGGAAGTAAACTTTGGGAGCATAGCTAGCCTGGGATTAAGTTTTTATGGCTGCACTGCTTCTCAGGCTGCCGCAAGGCTGGAATCTCGATACAATTCTTCTTTTTAAACTGGATTTTATACCCAGAAGTATGGTTCGTGAGTAGTTTGGCAAGTGTTACAGTAAAACCTGTCGAACTGCTCACTCTAAAACTTGCCGAAGGAAAGTTTTGATTCATAATTCTTTCCTCCTGCACTTCAGCATACTTTGACTGCGCTCAGTACAAAAAGCTCAGTGACCACCCTCTGCCTTCTCTGATAAACACATTGAGTCTCTCAATTCTAGAATAAAAATCTTTGGCTGCTTTTTACCGAGTGTTTACAATTTGGCATCCAGTGTTATCTAAGCCGCTAGAATGAATATAAAAACACCAATGGCAACCCAGAGGCAATAACAAGCCTACACAGGGTAACGTTTATACTAATTAAGGAGTTGAAAAAGTAGATGACACAAGCAATTCAGACTCAAGAACGCGGTATTTTGTTGAGCGAAGCAGCATTGCACCAGGTCAAATCCCTGCGGGACAGGCAAGGAACAGACTTCTGCTTACGAGTAGGAGTCCGTCAAGGTGGCTGTTCTGGGATGTCTTACATGATGGACTTTGAAGACACCAGCAAGATCACTGCTCATGATGAAGTTTTTGACTATGATGGCTTCAAAATTGTCAGCGATCGCAAGAGTTTATTATATCTCTACGGCTTAATGCTCGATTATAGCGATGCTATGATTGGCGGTGGCTTTCAGTTTACTAACCCCAATGCTAACCAAACTTGCGGTTGCGGCAAGTCCTTTGGGGTGTAATATAGTCCTTTGTCATTTGTCCTTTGTCCTTTGCAAATGACCAATACTTCTCTACGAGAGGCTGCGCCTTAAGCGAAGCTATGCCGCAGGCTTTACGGCAAAGCTCAGTACAAGTGACTAATGACCAATGACTAATGACCAATGACCAATGACTAATACAGTTGAATCCCTGTTTGATACAGGTTTAGAAGGCTATAAAGCCGGAGAATCAGTAGATTCTTTAATCCCTGTGTTTAAAGAAGTTTGCGATCGCGCTCCTAAAACTAGTGCAGCTTGGATTTGTTTAGCGTGGTTATATCTACTCGATAACAAACCCAATCTGGCTTACAAAGCGGCACAGAAGGCAGTCAAGTTAAATCCACAAGACCCACAGGCTAGAGTAAATCTCGCTTTAGCAATGCTGGAAACGGGTCAAAAAGGTTTGCGGGAACACATTGACATTGCACAACAGTTAATGTTTCTTAATGAAGAATGGAGTGACGAAATAAAAAATAGTATTGAAGATGGTTTAACTAGAAAACCAGATTGGCAGAGTTTGACAAAAGTCAGAAATTGGCTGTTTGAAGAATGAGGAGTTAGAAGTGAGAGTTAAATTTAAGCTTGTAATTCTCACTTCTAACTTACCCATCGCTTAGTTACTAATCTTAAAACTTTGTGCGATTAGATGAAAGATAAATTGTTAAATTGGCTAAACATGGTTTTAGTCGCAGATGTTTTTTTAGTTTTGTTTGGCTTTGGTTGGTTAGCGATCGCGGCGATCGGTGAGGCGGCAGGAGTAAACCTGGGTTTGGATTTGTGGCATCAACTGTGGCAACCCTTGTTTAACCCAGCAATTGGCATCCTCATGGGCGGTGCCATTCTCAGCGGTATTATCAGTTGGGTTTCCAGAAAATTTCTCTCTAGTCAATAGCGCAGCCGGAGAGCAATCATCAACCCCAAATTTTGTGTTGACGTTGTATACACAATGTTCTATATTAGATATTAAGCATTGCTGATTGAAGAAGAATTCAGAAGTCAGAATTCAGGAGTCAGAATCAATCAGTGGGGGATTCAGACCCGCCACTGATTGAAGACCACTAAATCGAACGCAAGAGCGTCTCTGAAAGAGAAGATTTAGTGGGGGTCTTAAACCCCTTGATTCATCCGCTTTTTCGTTCAAAATTCTTATCTGTTTTCTGGCTCCTGACTCCTGAATTCTGTTTTGATAAAGCTTGAAACTTAATTCAGCAACGCTAAATGAGATACACAAATGGAAGATACCCAATGCTTGCCCGTTCTAAAATGGATAACCTTGCCCGTAACCAAGTAATTAATATTAGAGTTCAAGAACAACAACGGGATTTAATTGATAATGCCGCTTCGATTCTTGGTAAGAACCGTTCTGACTTTATGTTAGAGGTAGCCTGTCGAGAAGCTGAAAAAGTCATTTGTGACAAAACTTTCTTCGCGTTAAACGAGGAAAAATATCAAAATTTCCTTGCTATGTTGGACTCACCACCTAAAGCGAATGAAGAAATTCGTAAATTATTAACGACTAAATCGCCTTGGGATTAATGATAGAACAAACAAAAACTATTAATGCTCCTCAGCGACTTACTCATGAGCATGATGTATTAGAGTTTAAATCTAAATCAGAAGCTTTGAATAACTGGCTGAAGGAGAAAGCTTTGAGAAATGAGGGGGATACGGCTAGAACTTTTGTGGTAACTGTTGAAAATCAAGTAATAGGCTATTACTGTTTAGCAACCGCATCTGTAACTCATTTAGTAGCTGTTAGCAAAGCTAAACGGAACGCACCAGAGCCTATACCGTGTATGCTTATTGGTAGACTAGCAGTCGATACCAAATGGGAAGGACAGGGTATAGGGTCTGGCTTATTAAAAGATGCTATTATTCGTATTTTATCAGTATCCCAAATAGCAGGTGTTAGATGTATTTTGGTTCACGCTAAAGATGAAGAAGCCAAAAGATTTTATTTAAAACGTGGGTTTCAACCATCACCAATAGAACCATTAACACTAATGATGACTTTAAAAGATATTCGAGCAAGCATTGTAGATTAAAATGAAAACCCTTCCCACCCATTCCCCCAACACCCTCAAATTAGACCCCGTAGCACCTCACGTAGCACGGGGTTTTGCTTTTGGGGTTGGGTGCGATCGCTCTTGAGTGGGCTAATCTGAAAAAGTCTTTTATAATAAAAATTCTACTTCTAAAGAAATGAAGTAAGATAGATAGTTGTAAAGGTATTACACGATTAGTTAAACCACCTGAACACGTAGCAGGTATTGAAAAATGCAACAGTGTGGAAACAATTTTAAGCATTTGTCAAGAATTGAAGAACGAAATCTCGCTTCTATTGCAGAAAATCAAAAAATGAGAGAAATTGCTTATAGCATGGATTTGCTATTGCCAGGTTTATACGTGTGGTTAATGGGTTTTAGTCTCCGTATTGGTGGAAGTGTACCTGACGATAAGCCTTACAAATATCCTGGTACAATCAACAGTTCAAAGGGCATTGCTTTAGTGTTACCAAGGTATAAGATTTTCACAACTTACCTGGGTAGCTATGACCCTGAACAAACACCCAATACAGGGAATAACTAGTTTTAGTCGTGACATTTTAGACTCAAACAAGTTTGAAAAAATAATGATTAATGCTGGATATTCAATGTCCGGTAGCGCTCCAGCACAAGGTAATAGATTGAAAGTTTGGTGGATTCACTCTGATTACGAAAGGGTTGAATCCATATACAGTGCAAATAAAAAGTTAGTGATAACTGCATATCATGTGGGTTAACTATGCAGACTCCTAAACAACTCTAGAATCGTCTACAAGAGGCGACTACCTATAAAACCGAGGATACCACCCTAGAACGTTTAACACGCATTCTAGGGTTTTTTAGTACGTGCTAACCCCGCCCTCGCCACAAACCGCATAATCCCATCATTCCCTACAGCGATCGCAGTGGGGAATTGTCATTTTTTTGGTTATCTGAGTACAAATTCGCTAGGTTGTATCAGGTTTAGAGTTTTTAGCTGAGTAAAAGTTTCAGTCACCCACAACATATACAGAGTAAACGTTTCAGCCGATTGAATCTGAAAAACTTCCATTTACCATTTTGAAGCAATAGAGTAGTGGTTTTAACAATGTGCTGTGGAGTTTTTCGATTTGTAGGGAGGCGGTGCGATCGCGCTTGCAGATAAAATTAAGAATAGTAACAAACTACTCTTCTTAATTTTGGGCTGAAATCATTTCCCTTACTCCCCACTCTCTTTTAACTTGTAAGAATTTGTGCTAATGCTGATTGCAAATTAGGATATTTGTACTCAAAGCCTGTTTCCAGAGTGCGCTTTGGCATGACCTGCTGACCTTCTAAAACTACTATAGCCCCGTCTCCTAAAAGAGCTTCGATCGCAAAAGCTGGAACGGGCAACCAAGAAGGGCGATTCATCACTTGCCCTAAAGTTTGGCTTAAATCTGCCATGCGAACTGCTTTAGGCGCAGTAGCATTATATACACCATCTATTTCCGGTTTAGTTAAAGCTTGCACTATCAAGTTAACTAAATCGTCTACATGAATCCAAGAGAACCACTGCCGACCACTACCAATGGGTCCACCGGCGAAGAGTTGGAAAGGCAGAATCATTTTATTTAAGGCACCACCATTGCCCAGAACAACGCCCAAACGCAGAATTACCAGCCGCACATCAGCATCTTTTACCTTTCTAGCTTCTGCTTCCCAGGCTTGACAGACTTGGGCGAGAAAATCGTTACCAGATAGACTTGTTTCATCAAAGGTAGCTGTTTCACTGGTGCCGTAGTAACCAATAGCTGAAGCGTTAACTAACACAGTTGGCTTTGGGTTAGCCTTAGCTATTGCTTCAACTATTTTTTGTGTACCTAGCTTCCGGCTATTGAGGATTTCTTGCTTGCGTTCTGGTGTCCAACGTCCCTCACCAATGGGTTCCCCTGCCAGATTAATTACAGCATCACAAAGTGCGATCGCACTTTGCCAAGAACCGGATACAGTTGGTGTATAAGCAACAATTTCTAGATTGGGGAAAGCCTGAGATGGAAAAACCTTTTGAGCAAAGGCGGTGTTCCGAGTTAACACAAGTATTCTATGATTTTCCCTGTGTAGTCGTTGTACCAAACGACTACCGACAAATCCTGTTGCCCCAGTAATTGCTACTTTCATTTTTGATCTCCGCCAAACCTTTATTGTAAATTTTTTTATCAAACTTTCAGATTACGACATTTTCCTTATAGATAGGAGAGATGTGATTGTATATCTTGTACTGCTTGCTCTCAAAACTCAAAAACTTTGTTTTTTTAATGATTTTCCGTTTATATACTTCAGTATTATAGGATGGACGGAGTGTTGTAAGGCGGTGGGGCTATTATGGCTCGCTATACCTGTTCATTTATTGTTTCTGTTGCTAGTGACCATCTTCAGGCGTTACTTGTAGAACTTCTACAGGATTGTCAATTGGATATTCAATACCACACGGCCGATTACATAATTGCTCGTGAGGTTCCGGGTCATGTTTCTTTTCCCAAATTAATCACCGTGGAAGTACTGCTTGATAAATCAAAATCTACCGAAACAGAAACCCGAATGAGTATTGTGATTAAAAATGAAGAACTACCACTTCAACTAGATAACTATTGCCGACAAATGTTTGAATTCATCAAACAGGCAATTGAAAGTAGCCGCCATTGGCATTTGATTGAAAGTCTTGCCGGATAGCTTTGGTACTTGTGTTGGATGCTCCCACGGCTTCAAACCGTGGGATTCTCAGATTATTGATGGGCTTCTTACCTTAATAGTTGTAATTCAGTCTGTTACATCCTCTAAATCCTCGGCCATACCAGGGTTTATTAGTGTAATGTCGTACTCACTCGAATCCGTTTGGGACAAACGCTGAGTATTTCTTAAAAGGTAATAAATCGCACGTACTTGAGGACCGAAAACGATCTCGTCTTCATTTTTTAGATCGTGAGCTGGGATCTTGCGTCCATTAATCATCAAACCGTTGGAACTAGGCTTCCCTTTGGCATCGCCATCGACAATTCGGTAATAGTAGCTATGACTATTATGCCCTCGTGGCAATCTGACTAATGTGGCATGACGGCGAGAGACAAACTGCGACATCAAACGGATATTACATTCGCGATCTCTACCAATAGAGTAGACGGGATGCTCTAGAGAAAATTCTTTGCGACCTTGATCGTCTTCAAGAATCAGTAGATGGTTTTCATTGGTTTCTGCTGCCATTGACAAATCGTTGCTAAAATCGGTTGAACTGTGATTAATCAAGATTTGTTTAGTATCGTATCTTGCCATTTTCGCGCAGCATAGGCTGTGATGCTGATCTAAATAAGCGTTAAAGTTGCATAATACCTTGAAAGAGTAGAACATGGCCGTTCTACTCCAGTAGCTATGGTAGGCTTGGTAAATATCTCAACAGGCTTTATGATCTGTGTAAAACCTAAAAACCATTTTACGGGTGATGAGCTAACCGCCGTAATAATATTGAGTTTGTAACAACGCTAACAGAGCTAAAAGCCATTAAGGCGGCAGCACCAGAAGGGTTAAGAACAAAACCCAAACTAGGGAACAAAACACCTGCTGCTAAAGGAATACCAACTGTATTATATGCAAAAGCCCAGAACAAATTCTGGCGGATTTTATTGAAAGTGGCGCGACTCAGCTGAATAGATTCGACGACATCGTTTAAGCGATCGCGCATCAGAACAATTTCAGCAGTTTCCATCGCCACATCTGTCCCGGAGTGTAAAGCAATTCCTACATCCGCTTGGGATAAAGCGGGAGCATCGTTGATTCCATCTCCTACCATTGCGACTATCGAGTGGGGAGTTTTCTTTGTCCCCTTGTCTCCTTGTCCCCTTGTCCCTTCTAACTGTAGAGACTCTATTGCCGCCGCCTTTTTCGCTGGGGGAACACCTGCTATTACATCAGCGCTATCTAATCCTAGTTGTTTGGCGATCGCGCTAGCTGCTTCTTTGCGATCGCCACTAAGCAGCATTACCCGTAAGCCCATCTGACGCAATTTGTCTACAGTGGATCGGGCATCTGGTCTGAGGGTATCAGAAACAGCAATTAGCCCAGCTAAAGTTCCCCCAACTGCAACGCAAACGACTGTTTTACCATCTATTGCGAAATCCTCTGCTACCTGTTGTGCAGTTTCACTAATGGCAATGCCGTGCCAATTCAACCAGTCCCAGTTACCCAACAGTACAACTGTACCCTCTACCACAGCAGACACCCCTAGTCCTGGTTCCGTGTGAAAATCCACAGCCTCTGGAATAGATAACTGTTGCCGCTGTGCTTCTTGCTGAATCGCTTTTGCTAAAGGGTGGTGAGTACCACTTTCTACGGCTGCTGCTAGTTGGATTAAGGAGTAGGGAAGCACGCTGCCCATTTCTGAAATTAACAGGCAATCTGTGACAATGGGATTACCTGTGGTCAGAGTGCCGGTTTTATCAAAAACTACGGTATCTAGTTGATGTACTTTTTCTAAAACGTCGCCGCCTTTGATTAACAGACCCCGTTCTGCGCCCATAGCAGTCCCGACAAGAATGGCTGTTGGTGTAGCAAGTCCCAAAGCACAGGGACAGGCGACTACCATAACTGCGATCGCTAGTTTTAAGCTGATTAATAAGGGGGAGTGGTGGGCTTCATGTGTAGCGTGGCCGATCATTTCCATACCACCAGACATGGTGATATCAGTCCAGATATGAGTGCCGAAAAAGTACCAAAAGACAAATGTTAATACAGATGCTGTCAGCACACCGTAGGTAAAGTAACCAGCGACTGTATCTGCTAATTTCTGTACCGGGGCTTTCCGAGTTTGGGCGGCTTCTACTAAAGCGACAATTTGAGCGAGAGTTGTATCACTTCCAATTCGGGTTGCCTGAATAGCGATCGCCCCTGACAGATTTAGCGTCCCTCCTGTTACAATATCTCCCGGTTGCTTGATTACTGGCACGGCTTCCCCAGTCAGCATTGACTCATTCACCGTTGTTTGACCAGCCATCACTTCACCATCGACAGGGATTTTATCACCTGGCAGTACTTGTAACCATTCACCAACACGCACCTGTTCAGCAGGAATTTCTACACTAGAAGACCCTATTCCTCCTTTCTCCGGGTTGGCAATCAATCGTGCTAAGAGGGGCTGTAGTGCTAGCAATTGCCTAAATGCGGCAGCGGCGCGACCTCTAGCTTGTTGCTCTAATGTCCTTCCCAAAAGAATAAAGCCCAGCATCATTACTGGTTCGTCAAAAAAGCACTCCCAACCCATTTTGGGAAAAAGCAGCGCTATTAAACTAGCAATGTAGGCTGTCAGCGTTCCTAATCCCACTAGGGTATTCATGTTAGGCGCATTTCGCCGCCAGCCCAGCCAGCCATCTACTAAAATCGGCCGACCAGGAATTAATAGTGCTACTGTTGCTAGTCCACAGTGGAACCAGATGTTATTTAACACTGGCAGTACTGAGCTACCAAGATTACCAAAATGTCCACTTCCCGACAATACTAGCAACACCGCAGCGATCGCTAACTGCCTGAGTGAAGAGTGCATTTCTCGGCGTTGTCGTTCTGCTGGGTGTGATGTAGATGTCTCACCTACTACTGTGCCACTAGCCTTTCGGGATTGAGTCGGGAATCCCACGGCTGTTAAGCGCTCTGCTAGTGCATCTGCATCTACCACACCAGTTTCTGACTCTACAACTGCTACCTCTGTGGCCAGGTTTACACAGGCGCTCTTGACTCCTGGATGTTGGGTTAGCTGTCGCTCTACTGCGTTCACACACCCAGCACACTTCATGCCCCCAACATCTAGAATAATTTTTTCTAAGATTGGGGCAAGTTCTGGGGCTAGCTGAGTTTTTGGGACAAGTTGCATGGCAAGTGTTTAGATTCGCTACAGAAATTCAACGCCTGACTAAGAGCGTCTCTAATTTGAGCGTAGACGAAATATCGGACTACGACCGAATGTCAACTATATTAAAATTATTAATTTTTCATAATTAGCTAAGTGTTAATGTTGGTTCCAACGTCGGTAAGTTACATAAATAATAGCTCCAACCTGCATTGGCATGATCACAATTAGGCTTTT
This sequence comes from Nostoc sp., assembly GCF_041747015.1. GTDB lineage: Bacteria > Cyanobacteriota > Cyanobacteriia > Cyanobacteriales > Nostocaceae > Nostoc. Next base: position 3,054 of record NZ_JBGTFY010000320.1, on the reverse strand, counting down.
TAAGAAATAGTTGATTTCCAAATGAGACATAACGCTGAAATACCCTAAGCCCAACGAGAGGAACATCACCCAGGTAAGGTGTTTAGGTTTAAGAATGAGCATATAAATAGAAATAAATAAATGCTTTATATGTAGTTGCTGAAGAGAAATAAGTCTATCAATCTATCCTCTTCCCAGGATTTTGTATTAGTCCACGGAGATGGAATTTGCTTGTGTAGTAGCGAATTATATTCTTTTAATACTTAAAACCAACCCTGTTTATTCACAAAGTAGGTGTTTACAAATCCTTCAGGGGACTTATTCAAGTAGATCATGCCTTCAATTAAACCTACAAGTTGCATAATTAATAAGGCAATGCCGTAGGTGAAAGAACCCCCGACTATAGAAATTACTAACATGATAAAGGCTTCTGGGGCGTATCCTAGAATAAACTTATGAACCCCAAATCCTCCCAGGATAATGCCACAGTAACCGGCTAGAAGTTGTTTGGTAGGATGACTGGGGTTGAGATTGGTCATACGAGTCCTGTTCCTTGATAAGTGAGGTATAAAAATAAAGTCTTTATTGTAATGAAAGCAAGTAAATGTATTTGCTTAATAATAAGTAAGCCCCAAGACGGATAAGCAAAATCAGCGTGCTTCTCTTTCAGAAGGGACGCGAAAATGTCTTGCGGCATAGCCTAAAAATCTGGCGTTCCTTAACGAATTTTGGTGGATTTGACGATCGCAAACCCTGGTGCGGCAGTTTTACAGATTTTTAGGTAAGCCATTTATCTTCAGAAGAATGAGCCTCAATAATCAGCAAAAACTGCTACATACACCACTTTTTACAAGTCCATCAGTATTATTTCCGGATTGTTTTGCAATCGCTGACAGCAGGCGTGAAACGCCATCGCACCAATGACAAAACCAGTTGTCTGGCTAGGGGGAATTTAGAAGCGCATAACTAATAAATTGTCCTTACATACCGAGATGAAAGCATATATTTCTTTTTTAAGCCACAGTAGTAAATTAGTATTAATTACTACCTAAAGTGAATAAACTTAATAATGTGCCACTATTCCAAAGGCTATGGAGGAGCATCGGAGCGAAGAGGTTGCGCGATCGCGTGTAAACTACCCCCAAAACAATGCCTAACGAGGTCAGCGGCAGAATTTCCGACAAGCTGAGGTGAGCGATCGCAAACAACAAACTACTGACAAGAATCGATCCCCACACGGGTAAGTAACGAGTTAGAGAGGGTAACAAAAAGCCGCGAAATAGAATTTCTTCAAAAAATGGCGCTGCGATCGCTGCTGTGAAGAAAAATATACCAAGTGCTACACCATCTTGGCTTTCTAGGGCTAATTGCAACAGAGGGTTACTACCACCCTGTCCTTGCCATAGCTGTTGATTAATCAAAGATACTATCACAACTATAGGTAAAGCCGTGCAGTAGCCCCCCAGTCCCCATAAAAACCAGTTATCTTGAAAACGAAAGCGAAACCAAAATTCTGGTAGTGGAAAAAAGGGCTTGAGGGAGAAATACAACACTAACAGCGCACCCAATGCTACCAGTGAGTAACTAACCAAGACAGAAAACGCCTGAAGTCGCACATCAGCAACGGGACGCGGGATGGGTAGCAGCGATAGCACCAAGGGCACAAAAATTTGCCCCATGAAGAAAAAGCCGACGACAAAAACCTGCAAAATCGTTTCACCATCCCAAGGTGTTGACCAAGGGACATCAGCATTTTGAGCTAGTAACGAGGTTTTTCCTTTCAACAAGCGTTGAGCAAATAAGAAAATCAGCAGTATTAGACCAATTAATGCTGCCAAGGTGGGAATAGTGGCAATAACTGCTAATTTAATCACCGCTTGAGCAGCAGATTCTTGTTGTGCAGTTTTAACTGCTGATAAAGCGTCTTGTCGTTGCTGGAGTTGGTATAGCTTAACCAAAGCAGTAGAGCGAAACCAACCTTCTAAATTCTTTTGAATCGGTTGTTGGGCATTTGGGAGCAGACGGGAAGGATTGCTCCACAGTCCACTCAATACGGCGGCGGTTTGCCCAAATTCTGGATTAGTATCTGAGCGTTGTTGTAATTCGCTCCAAGTCTTGAGGGCTGTATCCGTCTGCCCTTGCTGTGCTTGTAAAACTCCCAGCCGCAGGTCTAATTCAGCCAGTAATTTTTGGAGTTGCTTAACAGACTGTTGTAACTGTTGCTGTCCCTGTCGAGAGGTTTTAGTAGTGGGAGGAACGTCCGGTAAAGGTTTCGGAGGTGTAGGAGTTATTTCAGGTTGAGAGCGTAATTGTGCAAGTTTGGTATTAACTTTGTCCAAATTAGCTTGAACTGATTGACGCGCCTCTTGATATTGCTTTGTAGCGCCCTCCAAGGGTTGCTCACCAAGTATTGCATTGCGAATCGCCTGGAAATTATCATCACTGCTATCTTCTGATTGCCAAGCTTGGGCTTGTAGAGCAATATTGGTTTGGTATAGTTCTAGGCGACTTTGGAACTGAGGTTCTTGCCAACTGCTGAATAAAGCCGAAACTGCCAACAGAACTGCTATAGGCGTCAGTATAAAAATTAAAATCAACCGCTTGAGTGTCATCTATCCCTCTTTTGCTAACCAGTGGGGAGCGCGTCCCCCTTGGGAATTATCGCAAGAAAAAGTCAGAGATGCATAGATATCATCAATTAAAATGCAATTGCTGGTATAAATGCAAGAATGTAATAAATTACTATATATAGCAATCCGATTTGATTTCTGAAATTATTTGCGTAGGCTAGGAGTGGGAAGTAGGGAAGAAGTCCCTTTAAGTTGTACTGAGTTTGTTCAAAAATCAAATATGAGTCCTATAGAATATCCGGTAGCATTTACAAGCTATCCGGTAAGCGTAAAGCTCAGTCACAAAGCCTGCTGAGATCCAAGCGACATTTCGACAAGCTCAATGACCGCTCCTGCGGTAATAAAGCGCATTCAGAATTAATTAATTTTTGATCTAGGGCATGGTAAAATATGACTGTCACACAGGTAGAATAACCGCGAGCATCGAATGGATAACCAACCCCAA
>NZ_JBGTFY010000319.1:0-106028 GCF_041747015.1 Nostoc sp. | reverse complement strand
CCAATTTGCCCGGCGCTCGCCGACGAAAGTGCAAGGTTTTTGAACCTCTGGATGCTATAGTCTTGCACTTGCTTGGTGAAAAAATGCTCAAAACCCTTACCTAGACTATGTTTCACTTTTGTTCAGCAAGCCCTAACTAATCCTGATTTCTGCCTGGAATTAGCTCGTAAGTTGGTAGTTTGTCGAGGCCAGGGACAGCGTAAGTTTTTAATGCGAGGAACTAGAGGTAAAGCTAAAGCAGAAAAGTTGGAGAAAGCGATTACTAAAATGAAAGCTGTACTTAAACAAGTTCCTAAAGCCAAATCTTTAGAATCACTCTTAGGACTAGAGGGGAATTTAGCAGCGCTGTATTTTAGTGCTTTGCCCTGTTTGATTTCATCAGAAGTTTTAAAAGAACTGCACTTTGGCGGTCGAAATCGCCGCCCACCCAAAGATAGGTTCAATGCACTGCTGAGTTTTGGCTATGCACTTTTACTCAAGGATGTAATGAACAGTATTCTAGTTGTCGGTTTAGAAGCTGCTTTGGGTTTTTATCATCAACCGCGAACGCAAGCTGCACCGTTAGCACTGGATTTGCTTGAAATTTTCCGCGTGCCTTTGGTAGATATGACAGTAATGGCTTCAGTCAATCGGGGTCAGTGGGACGTTAAGGCAGATTTTGAAATTCGTGGGACGCAGGTTTGGCTAAGTGAAGCAGGTCGGCGCAAATTTGTAGAACTGTATGAAAATCGGAAACAAGAGAGTTGGAAACATCCTGTTACGGGTTATTCCCTTACCTATCGCCGTTTATTTGAGCTAGAGGTGCGACTTTTAGAAAAAGAATGGATGGGTGAGGGTGGTTTGTTTGGTCATTTGGTACTGCGGTGAGGTATTACAATGGCAGAACAGAAAAATTGTTACCTCATTTGTTACGACATTCGCAATCCTAAGCGTTGGCGCAAAGCTTATAAGTTGTTGGAGGGATATGGAGAACGGATACAATATTCAATTTTTCGCTGCGTCATGAATCAACGCGATCGCGAAAAATTACGTTGGGAGTTGGAGACGATTTTGGCAAAGGAGGATTGTATTTTATTTGTGCGTTTGAGCGATCGCTGTGTGCAGGATATACCCAAGTACAATCGACCGGGTACGTGGGAAAATACAAACAAGCCTTTTTTGATTCTCTGAAAAATGCAAGCATCTCTCTTTGTTCAGGCAGTGAAGATGGATGTAATTGCTGGAATCCTCATAAATACTACATTTGAGGAATTTTTGAGGCGTTGTAGGTGCTTGCAAAATTTGTAACCTCTCTTCTATCAAGGGTTTTGGATTATCAAGCTAGATTGGAATTGAGTCAAAATTGAACAATTTTAGTTTATTATTGGTTTTTTTGGGAGATGCTTGTAAACTTGGATTAGAGCGCTTGCTTGCTAAGGCTTTCAAGCTTCGCCGTGGTTTAACCTTAGATGCCGTAAGGCGTTGAGCACAAGCTAAATGGTACGAATACCGCGCTGACTCTACAGGTGGTTTAACCTTAGATGCCGTAAGGCGTTGAGCACTTGGATTATAATCCCCCGATTGAATACGGGTAGTGGGTGGTTTAACCTTAGATGCCGTAAGGCGTTGAGCACACTTATGAATATTCTTTAATCTCACCATAATATTGTGGTTTAACCTTAGATGCCGTAAGGCGTTGAGCACTATGACTAATAGACACTAACTAACTGCGTACTTTCTGTGGTTTAACCTTAGATGCCGTAAGGCGTTGAGCACAACGCCCAGTTTCTCTTCCTCCAAATCGAAATTTTCCTGACCAAACCTTAGATGCCGAAAGGCGTTTATCCTATGGAGTCTACTATTAAGCAGATTGAACGTCGAACTAAAATTCCTGGCGCACAGTGGAAAATTGATAATGTTCCTCAAGTCCTAGCTCATTGATTAACCTTTGCTCACTAAATAAAAGCTTTTTCTTGTACTTTTTCCTTAACTAGCACATAGGGTTTTTCTGCACCTTGTGCTAGATATTCTGCTAACTGACTTTCGATTTGATCGCGCACAATTTGGCGATACTCTAGAAAATGCTCGTTGTGAGCACAAGCAGCCAGATAATGCTCAATAACTCCTGGGTTACGCTTGAGAATGCTGAACAAATGATGCCAGAACTTCCAGCGAGTTTCTCGTTTGATTCCTTGTCGCCAAATTACAGTCAGCAGTGCTCTCACAACTATCCACTCTGGCATTTTAGCTGGGGCTTTCCAACTCGGCAAACCCATCATTAAGAAGCAGCGATAAGTACGATCCAAATACTGCACTGGGTCGTATAAAGTACAAAACGCCTCAACATATTCCCGTGCGAGTTCTTCTAGAGGACGGGTGGGGAGGAAGTTCATCAATGTTGTTTGGTTGATGTTGCCATCTTGGTTTTCCCGCAGTCGTCCTTCTTTTTTCAGACGATGCCAAAGCGCTGTATTTGGTAACGCTTGCAACATGGCAAAGGTGGTAGAGGGAATAGCTGCTGCTTCAGCAAAGCGGACAATGCGATCGCCTGCGCCTGCTTTTTCGCCATCAAACCCGATAATAAACCCAGCCATTGGGCGCAATCCCGCTTTGGTGATGGTTTCTACTGCCTCCGTCAGGGAATTGCGAGTATTTTGAAACTTCTTGGTCATTTGCAAACTATCCTCATCCGGCGTTTCGATTCCCAAAAACACCGCCGAGAAACCGCACTCAACCATCAACTCCAACATTTCTGAGTCTTCTGCCAAGTCAATTGAAGCTTCAGTGTCAAATCGGAAAGGATACTTGTGTTCTGCCATCCAGATTTTTAACTCTTTGAGCAACAATTTCACATTCCGTTTGTTGCCAATAAAGTTGTCATCCACCATGAACACACCCCGCCGCCAACCCAATTTATAGAGGTAATCTAACTCTGCTAATAATTGTGCTGGGGCTTTGGTGCGCGGTTTGCGCCCGTAGAGAACAATAATGTCGCAAAATTCGCACTGGAAGGGACAACCGCGCGAAAACTGCACCGACATCATGTCATAAGCATCCAATTCTAATAAATCAAAACGGGGTATTGGTGTGCTGGTTACATCAGGTTTTTCTGTGGCGCGGAAAGTGCCAGATGTGTCTCCCCGTTGAATTGCTTCAATAAACATGGGTAGCGTGATTTCCCCTTCATCTAGAATTAGAAAATCTGCACCAACATTTTCAACTTCGTGAGGTACAGACGTGGGGTAGGGGCCGCCGACTGCGACTAGCTTGCCACGTTTTTTTGCTTCTTGGATTTGGTCGAGTAAATCTTGTTTTTGGACAATCATCGCCGAGAGGATTACTACATCTGCCCATGCCCATTCTGCTTCTGTCGCTGGGCGAATGTTGCGATCGACCAGCTTGAATTCCCATTCTTGGGGCAGAATCGCGGCTACTGTTACTAAACCTAGAGGTGGTAATAAAACTTTGCGATCGACTAACTCCAAGATTTTTTCATAAGACCAAAAGGTTTTGGGAAATATCGGATACACTAATAAGATTCGCATGTAGTATCAATCCTCACACTTTGATTGTTATCCCACTTTAACGAAAATTAAGAGCTATTGACTTTTTATTAAAGTTGTTTTATTTTAACATTTCGGTTGGGGATAAGATAATTTATACATAAAATATCTCCGAAAAAGAATGTAGATACGCGAAATTGTACTTTGTCCCGCAGTGCTAACACGTCTCTACAAGGATTTCAGGTAACGCATAATTAATTTATGGAGATTGGTATGACTCGAATCCTTACACCTGAAAATAAGCAATCATGGAGTTTGTATTTGTTGTTTGTATAATTTTGTTTACTTTTTATATAATTTCGCAAATAATTTCGCAGGAAATTAGGGTAAATAATCTTCCAACTATAGAAAGAGAGGCAAGTGTCGTTTCTAAACGTAGAAATAGCACTACTACTATGACACCCCCTGAATTCATGACTGATGCCAATGGTAATCAGACTATGACATTTCCTCCTCAAACTCAAACGAATTACTACATAGAATTTCAATTTGAGCATGGAAATCTTGTGGAGTTTGCAGTCAGTAAAAAATTCTATGACTCTCTACATGAAGGTGATAGGGGTAAGCTTTCTTCTAAAGAAGATATACGCTTTGTGGATTTTCAAAAATTTCATTAAACTAGATGTTTTTGCCCTAATGTTAACAGTGTCTAATACCCTACTTCACACCTTTAACGCCACTAATTTTTAAAACATCACTCATAGTTGCACAATAATTTGGCAAGCCGAAACTATCGGGATTGATAAATTTTTCGTATGTAAAATGCCGATAGTTCATGCAAAACCTATCCCAAGCAGCCATCTGAATGCGGAACAGAATAATAAACAAATTAGCTAATGCTATAGATATGGGAATGCGAAAGTAAATCTTTTTGCCCAAATAAGCACAAACTTCTTCCACTGCTTGATCAGCAGTTAACTGCGCTTGACCTAAAACAAACCGCCGTGGTTGATCCTTTGTAGGAGGATGATCAATTAAATATCGTACTACAATGGCAATGTCTCGCCCGTGGATAAAGTGAAAACTGCCATCTGCTTCCAAAAAGCGAATTAAATTAATATATTTCGTAACTTCTGGAATGCCAGATGTGAGATGAGAATAGGGTTTGTTGGGATCACCGCCCAATACTAAAGTAGGAAATAGTGTGGTAATTTTGGGTGCGATCGCTAATTCTGATGTCTTATGTAAGCAGTCATATTTAGAACGGATGTAATCTGTCCCAATTTCCCCTGCTTCTTTTAATGGTTGATTGTAACGATCCAAAACGCTAGCTGTCGAAAAATAAATTACCTGCTGGCAACGGTCTGGATCTAGCAGCTTCATCAACTCTATAGTTTTAATGACATTAATATCAAATGTCTGCTCACCACCCCAAGCTGTGGCGGTGAGTACTGCTATATCAATTGTTAGTAATAAATCAGAAAATTGGCTAATGTTTTGCATATCGCCTTGCAAAACATTAATACCTGAACGTGCCTTGGTGTCAACTTGCAGTTTACTTGGGTTTCTAACTAACAGATACAGTTCGTGTTCTGTTTCCTTAATTAAGGCTTCTGTTAAATAATGACCTATACAACCACTTGCACCAGTCACTAAAATCCGTTTCTGGCTCATAGAGAATTTCTAAAAAGTAGGGAGTTAAAAGTTAAGAGTTCAGAATAAAGCTAAAAGTTCCGAATCAAAATTTGGGAATCAAAAATGAGAACCCCGAACTTGGAAAAAGACGCGATTCATCGCGTCTCTACTTTTAACCCTTAACTCCTGCAAGATTCAGTTCCTTTGCGGTTTCAAAGAAGAAAGCGACATTTTCCTCTGGAGTTTCTGGTAAGACACCGTGACCGAGATTGAGAATATGACCCCAATTACCAGCTTTGCGAACGGTATCGAGAATGCGATCGCGGATAAACTGTTTAGAGCCAAATAGCACGCCTGGGTCAAGATTTCCTTGAACTTTGACTTGCTTGCCTAATCTAGCTCGTGCATCTGCCATATCCACTGCCCAGTCTACACTGACTATATCAGCACCAGATTGTGCCATTCTTTCCAACACACCCGCACTACCGCTAACTAGCAAAATCAAAGGTGTATCGGGATGGGTTTGCTTGACTTGCTGGAAAACTTTCTGCTGATAGGGGAGAGCAAAGGTATCATAATCTTGAGGACTCAATTGACCCGCCCAAGAATCGAACATTTGCACAACTTGGGCACCAGAGTCGATTTGATACCGGGCATAGATGGCGATCGCATCTGCTAATTTAGCTAATAATTGATGCAATATCGTCGGGTCGGAAAATGCCATGTTTTTAATGATGGAGTAGGTTTTAGAACCTTTTCCTTCTACCGCATAAGCTGCTAACGTCCACGGCGCACCCACAAAGCCTAAAACTGTCGATTTATCGCCCACTTCAGAGCGTAGCGCTTGCAAAATTGTCTTAATAAATGGTAGGTCTGCTTCTGGCTCTAAAGGACGCAAACGATCAATTTGTTCTTGAGTCCGCAGAGGCGAGTCAATGATTGGCCCTTTACCTTCGGCAATGTCCATGCCAATGCCCAAACCAGGTAATGGGGTGACAATATCAGAAAATAAAATTACTCCGTCTGGCTGGAATGCTCTCCAGGGTTGCAAGGAAACTTCAATTGCTACTTCTGGAATTTCCGAGCGATCGCGAAAGGAAGGATACTTATCTCTTAAGTCTCGATATGCTTTCATATATCGTCCCGCTTGTCGCATCATCCATACAGGGGGACGATCTACCACTTCACCGCGAGCAGCCCGCAACAGATGAGGAGTTGTTGAAGAAATACCCATTTATCACTTCATCCTAAGTCACAATTTTTATGCCACTGTTTAGCTTATCATTCTGGGATTACGCTTTTTCAGCAGATTTGCAGGAAAAGGGGAGTGGTAGGGCAAACGCATCTAAAATTACTCTTGATCGCAACCAAGATTAAGAACCAACGAAAAAGTCAGCATTTCTCGTTTGGTTGAGTTTCCAAGACTCAAAAATTAAAACGTTAGAAAATACTGACATTAAAAGCACGTATTCTTAAATCTTTCGGCGATTTTGTCTATCATCAATAATTTAGGATTGCGATAGTACTATCTTCTCTTTTGATACTTTAGCAACGATTCGTACTCAGGAATTACGCAAAACTACACGCGCTCAGGGGCAATTCATGTAGACGCATACTCCTACGGAGAAGCAAGCTACGCGGAGCGGAGCGTCTCGTAGAGAAGCGGCTTCCCGCAGGGTATTGCCCCTACCTGAAAATAAGGGTTTCGGCTATTGTTTGCGTAAGTCCTGGTACTGCATGAAAAATACCATGATATCGCTGGGCTGTGACAAGTAACAGTGTGTCTCGAAGCCATGCTTCAAGACACATCTTCAAAGGTTTTCAACGCACATCCTGATAAACTTATCCTTTCAGTGTCACTTGATGTTGTAAGCGTTTGAAGAGTGAAGTCATACCACAAGCACCTATTGCTAACACACCTAACATCGCATTAGGTTCGGGAACGCTCTGGTTGGCTAGTCTATAGGCGTGGTTGTCTGTTTCAAAGGCAATACCATCTGAGCGCATCACAACTCGGTCAAATGTTTCTCCTGTTTCAGCTACAAGATTGACAAACAAGTTAGCTTGAGTGCTAGTCCAACTACCATTAGCTATTGCAGTTGGCACATCTGCACCACTAAAAGCCTTTAATAACTGATTACCTTTGTAAATGTCAATATAGTTGTAACTATCCAATGATCCTGCATAAAAACCGAAGTAATTAACAGCTTCTTTGAAGGCAATATTGACAAAACCACTGTTGCCTGCAACGTTAGTATTTGTTGGAGCAATTGTGAGAAACTTGGTAGTATCCCCCAAAGGTGAGGCGTATTGACCAGATACACTACCTTGAACAATGTTGGTAGTAATATTAGAGTAAGTAACAAATCCATTGGGATCATTTGCTGTGCCATCATCAAAGGTGACAGTTTTGGCATCAGAGTAGCTAGAAAACGGGCCACTGTTGACTTGCATAGTCACAGCACTAGCTGGATTTGCATTTATAACCACAACAGTTGTTGCCAGTAAAGCCAAGGAGAATTTTTGCAGCATTCGAGTAATAAACCTTTAAAGAGAGAAAGAGTATTAAGACTGATTTTTTTGAAACCTAGCTATGAAAAACTGGTTCCGTCACTCCAACAACCTAGAAGAAAATCACAAAGATTATTAGGTCTTTGTGTATGACTTTTTTTGGTTACAACAAGCTCGAAGATGTAAGTTAATCTTGATGCTTTGTGATCCTATTTTGGTTTTTATAACTCGCAAAAGATACAGTGTATATACTAAAATATCTTTAAAGATTAAGTGAAGGCTTTTGTGTAATTTTAGCGGATAGGACAAAAGCTAAGATGTCCGCCTTAGGGAGTGCAAGATAGGGACTGAAGAGTGAGAAATAGTGTAAAACAAGAATCAATATTTAATTGAGGATTGGGCATTGGGCATTAGTTATTCTTCCCCGGCTCTCCTATCTCCCTATTCCCTCACTCCCTACTCCCCTAAATTTCTATGCAAACTGACTCCAACAGTCCCGATCATGTCGCATCTACTGACAACGAGCCTAATCCAGGAAAATTTTTGATTCCGCGATCGCAGCGACAGAGGTTCTTTATTCAGTTTACCTTGATGACCGTTATCGGATGGGTTGTGGGTGGCGTTGTCAGTATAGCCTTAGAGAAAATTATTCTCCAAAGCCTACCACCTACTGTTGCTCTCCAGCCACAAACATGGAACATTTTAGTCAGAAGTTTTAGCAATGTTGTATTTGCAGTGATTTTCGCCACAGACCAGAGCCTTATCCTTTACCGATATTTATCGGGTTGGCAGTGGATATGTGCTACCAGTGCCGGATGGGTGATTGCCAACGGCATTTCTACAGCTTGGATTAACTACATTTCATCCATTGCCTCATCGTTAAATGAAACTTTATCTCCTGAACAAACTTTGATTTTTGGATTTCTGTCAGCGATCGCATATATAATTTCTGGTATTTGGCTGGGGCTTTGCCAGTGGCTGGTATTGAGGCGATATACAGCAGACATTTGGTGGTGGAATTTTTTACCTTCAATCTCTTTTTTATTAATTAGTATTTTGGTTTGGTTGCTTTTTCTTGTACAAAATTTAATTCCAGAAGCAAACCGTATTCCTATCTTGTATTGGAGTGGACAATTATTTACAGCACTGATTCTAGGAATTATCCCAGCAATTGGCTTGTGTACCTTGAAAAGAAATTCCTATCGCAAAACTGAAATTTCTGCATGACTATTATCGACGGATTCACTAACAATAATCGTAGCCGGGTACTGCTATAAACATTAAAATCGAGGTTTTTGCCATCGGTAGACAATGCCTACCTGACAAAAATCGATTTTCATTTGTCAGCCCAAATAAGTTCTAAACGCTCTTGTGCTGTTTTGAGGGCTTTTTCAGGAGACTCACCCAGCAATGTAGCCTCGATAGCTCGACCAAGACTGTCAGAAATCCGACTATATCCAGCAATAATCGGTTGAGAATATGCCATAGGCATTTGCTCAAAAAACACTTTTAACACTGGTTTTTCATTGATGAATTGCTGATAAGCTTTGCTTTTAGCCGATGTCAGGGTAACTGGTAAAAAACCTGTCCCTGTACTCCATTCTGTTTGGAATTCTTCACTCAAAACATACTCTAAAAATTTGAGTGCCGCTTGCTCTTTTGCTGGTGTGGTCTTCATTACAAATAAATTTCCAGTACCCGTGACTGTGGCAGGCTTCACACCTGCCGGTATGGGAAATACTTGATGATCAACCTCAGACTTCATGATTAACGTCCAAGGGCCTGTGATCTGCATCGCCACACGACCCGCAATAAAAGCGTCTTCTTCATAACCTCGTTCTGGGGTTGAAAGCAATACTGAACCATCTTTTATCAGGTCTTGCCAGAATTGTAAGGCAGCGATCGCACCTGCATTCATTAAATTTGGGCGATTATTGGTTACAATCTCTCCCCCAGCCCCAAATAGAAAAGGGAACCAACTAAATACAGTCCATCCACCTTTTCCTAAAGGCAGTAATATACCATACTGTTCAGGGCGGCGATCGCCATTGCGGTCTATAGTTAATTTTTTGGCAACTTGTCTCAATTCATCCCAAGTTTTGGGTATTTCTCTGATTCCCGCAGCTTCAAAAAGCTTAGGGCGGTAGAAAATAGCAATATTACTAGTATGCATTGGAACTGACCAAATATGACCACCTAACTGCATTTCTTCCAGGAGATTTGGTCTGATATCTGACTTTAGTGGCGATTTCTCTAACCAATCTTCTAAAGGTATAATTGCTCCTAATTCTATAAATTGACCTGTATATTCAGGGTGAAATGACAGAATATCTGGAGGTACATTAGCAACAACAGATGTTAATAACTTTGGTAATTGGGGTTCAGGCTCGAAAATAGATTCCACCTGAATATCAAGATGAGTTTGATTAAATTTATCTACTAGTTTTTCAAAAATCTCTCGATGTGCAGGCGGATTAATCGCTTGCCATAATGTCAGACGAATTACCCCGTTGTCATTTTGTTTTATTCCCTGACAACCAAATAAAAATATTAGACACAAACTAAAAACAAGTTCTAAAAGTGACAGCCGCCAAGTAAAATTGAAACACTGACGGAAAAGTTTTCTGGTTTCGGATGTTAAAAGGTTAATGTTCATGCCAAGCAGTTAGCCAGAAGGATAGGTTGTGTAGCATAAAATACGAAAAGTTTATACTGATTGAGAAACAACTTGCTGGATCAAAACTTCTAACCTATTCGCACAGCTAGACTCACTAAAGAGTCGTTCAATTTGCTTAGAGCGTTCAATTTTCTCCTGAGGCGTTTTCACGTGAGTAATAATTGCTGCTGCTAAGGCATCCACATCACTTGGTGGTACTAAAGTTCCGCATTCTAGTACTTCAGAAATTTCACGCGGGCCAACTGGACAGTCACTAGCAATGAAGGTTACTCCACTTGCTATAGCTTCTACAATCACCATACCAAATCCTTCAAAATGAGAGGCAAGTATAACTGCTCTAGACAGTGAGAAATAAGCTCTAGGATTAGGAACAGATCCGGCAAAGAGAACAATGTCACCAATAGCTAAGGAATTTGCCAGAGCTTGCATCTCGGTTTCCAAATCACCATCTCCTAGCAGAATCAGTCGGATATTTAAACTATTTTGACTAGCTTTAGCAAATGCCTTAAGTAAAGTTTTGTGGTCTTTTTGATGGTGGAATCTGGCAGCAGATACAAAGGTAATTAACTTCGGGTCATTTAACCATAATTCGGCGATAGGATTGAGAGGTAAATTATTTATATCAGGTATTGCTGGATTGTAAGATATTGTTACTCGATGGTGATTCAAGCCAAGGTTTAACCATCTTTCATAAAGAGTGTTACAAACAAAAACTAGTCCACTAGCTTGTTTCATAGCACGTAGATTGATGCAATTATCAATAGTGATATATAAGTTTTGGATCAGTGCTTTTATTGAGTCTGTTTTGGCTTTAACCTGTAATTCAGAAATGTAATCAGTGTGAATATAGCTAATGTATGGAACGGATAAACTTCCGGGGATGAATTGAGAAATATAAAAGAGTTTGGTGACAAATGCAGTGTGACAAATAATAATATCAGGTTTCTGATTAGCAATGACCTTACTTAATTGCATCGCTACCCAAATCTGTTGTATTGCTCCCCCAATATAAAATAGAGTGCCTGCCACTTTCATTACAATCACTGGTTCAGCAGCTTTAAAAGCCGTTGTCCATAGTAAATCTAAATCTGTAAGTACCACAGTAGAAACTTTATAGCCAGCTTTAACCTGATACGAAATTAGCGAATCTGCCGTTCTTGGCGCTCCACCAATGTTATTCAATACTATATGACAAATATGCATAGTTGCAGATATTATATTCTCTGGAAGCGGATAGAGAGAATGAAATTTTTTAGGTTCTTAGCGTTGTTCTAAAAAACTCTTGGTAACACTAGTTTCTGCTCTTGTATAAACATAGGTTTCCGGCTCGGTTATTTTTTGAGTTCTAAAGATTTTTTCAGCCCGCTCCCAGAGGTCTGTATCCTCTCCATAAGCAAAATGTTTGAATCCCTGCAATTCAAAAAATACCTGTCTCTTACCAAAGAATGTTGGACCTAAAACACATTCTCGTAGATTAATTGTTTGACCAGGTTTAAAATAATCTGCTACCCAAATTTCTTCTTCAGTTGCAAATCCACCTTCAATCAAGTCAATTTCTGGATTAGCTTTAATATATTTAAGACGCGACTCCAAATGATCTGATTTGTATGCATCGTCACTGTCGATAAATGTGATATATTTGCCAAAAGATGCCTGAATACCAGCATTTTTGGCGTAACATTGTTTTTTGTTTTGATGTTTTAAATATCCGATATTTGAAAATTCTTGTAAATAAGGATTAACAATTTCAAAAGTATTGTCTTGGCTGCCATCATCAACTACAATCAGTTCCCAATCCTTAAAAGTTTGATTGATAATACTTTCAATGCACCTATTTAAGTATTTTGCTCTGTTATAGGTAGGTAGGATAATTGATATTTCCGGCATTGGGTCAAACATTACACTGTTCATTATATAAATAATATAAATATAGGTAAGATTATATTGAAGCTGTCATGAGCAAAAGGCAGATTAGAGACAAATAATGATGTAAGATTTCCTTTGGATAAACAAAGATGGGCTAATTTTCGATTTCATATTGCATCAGTTTTTCAAACCAATATTTTGGACAAAAAATAAATATAGATGATTAATTTATCCCGATTCCCGTGATTTTACACCTTGACTAATACAGGTATACATTAATAAATGTAAATATTTTTTAAGTAGTAAGTTTACAAAAAGCTTGGTATCATTTTATAACACAGGCTACTCATCAGAAGATGTAAAATGGTTAAACTTTCACTCCCACCTTTTTTAAGCGATTATTCGCAAGATTCATTTCATTTAAAACAGCATCTACAAGAATTTTTGCATTTAGATTCAGAAACACTAGATGAAAAATTAGCTGCGGGTACACAGCAGTTAGCCGAGTTAGGTAACAAAGATTTTGATTGGGAGACACCAACTGCTTTTTATCGTGACAAGGTGGGAGAAGTTTATTTATTTGAGTTGGGAGCCTGGCATTTAGCAAGCCATGAAAATATTGAAAATACCTTGTTTTTGATTGTAGATCATGCCCAAGGTCGGGTGTTAGATTTTGGTGGTGGTATTGGGACTCATACAATTTGTGCTGCCCTTTGCCCTGAAGTTGAGCAAGTTATTTATTGTGATATTAATCCTGTTAATCGTGATTTTGTTCATCATCGAGTCGAACAGCTAGGGCTAAGTAAAAAAATTATTATTTGTCAGGAGATTCATCCAAAAGAAACTTTTGACACAATTATTTCCTTTGACGTTTTAGAACATTTAGCAGACCCTAGCCAACAGCTACTTCAGTTTTATCAAGCGCTAACACCTGAAGGTAAAACCATCCTAAACTGGCATTTCTTTAAAGGTTTTAATCAAGATTACCCTTTTCACATTGATGATCCTCAAGTAATAGAAACCTTCTTGAAGACAATTCAGAGTAAGTTCTTAGAAATTTTTCACCCTTACTACACTACAGCTCGTTGCTACCGTAAATGGATCTGATTTTAACTTAATGTGGATGTGCGATCGCTAATATTCCCGCATCCCCACCTACTGTTAAGGCTGCATTGGGACTATTATAATCAAAAGGCAGGTTAGAGACAATCGGAATACCTAAATCATCTAAGCGATCGCTTTAATTTCCCAGTGTAAAACTTTTTCAGGATAGCAAATAGTTGAAAAAGCTTCACAGACTGGCATGAGTATCATACCAAGGTTCTTTTATACCGAATATATCTAAGAGCATCTTCCCCACAGATATTTGATAAAAAATCCCATTAATTCCGAATAATTTGTAATTTAAAAAAATGCGTTTGTAGACTTTAATTACTTCACTCTCTGAGAGCCAAATATCTGGTGTTTCTTCTCCAAAGAGTCCACTAGCACCAAATTCAAACTCATGTGCAATATACTCGCCTTCTCGTGCTGGTGAGGGACAAACCTGTTTAAGTACTTTCGCTTGGTTGATAGCTTTAAATTTCTGATAACCAAGTTCTTTTAACAGCGCAATTTCTTCAAGTAACGCACTCCAAGAAGCCTTTGTTGATTCTATGGATATGAACTGTGGTTTGGTGTGAAACTGCCGTAATGCCTTTATGCATAATATATCAGCACCTTCAATATCTACTTTGAGATAGTAGGGAATGCCAAACTTCTCCAAAATGTTTTCAAATCTGCGTCCTTCTACAGTCATCTCAATAGAACGTGTACCAAAGCTGCTTTCGCCCTTACGCGCCCAATCTACTGAAGTCGTACCCCAAAAACTTCTGTCTAAGTTAGCGTAAAAAGTGACTGGCTCATCCTTTGGTGATACAGCAATATTTAGGAGAGTAAGTTGACCATTTTCTATGTATGAATTTAGTCGATTTTTTGTAGATTCGTAAATATCAGGATGAGCCTCAATTCCAACAACTCGAAAGCCTTTTTTTAAGTAAAACTCTGTATCTTGACCTGTATGAACACCAACATCAATTATTAAGTTTCTATTCATAAATCACGTTTTCCTTGAATAATTACTGCAAGCGTTCGATCATGTAATACTTGACACTATAGTTTTTTATATGGAAATGCCTTCAAAAGAAACTTTTGAGCCAATCATTTGTTTTGACATTTTAGAACATTTAACAGTAAGCGGATCTGATTTTAACTTAATGCCGATGCGCGATCGCTAATATCCCCGCATCTCCATCTAAAATTGCTTCTACACCCACTGGTAAGGCTGCATTAGGGCTATCGTGACCAAAAGGCAAATCAGAGACAATGGGAATATTTAAATCACCCAGGCGATCGCGCAATACTTCCTCTACACTAAAACTAGGTACAGTTGGCGGCACTTCACAGCGAGTAAAACTCCCCAACGCAATACCACAAACTTTAGCCAAAGCACCACTTAAACGCCACTGTGTCAGCATCCTGTCGATGCGATAAGGTGCTTCTGTAACATCCTCCAATGCCAGAATTACACCATCAAGATGTGGCTGTAGTGGTGTAGCTAAAAGGTGAGTAGCCACCGTGAGATTACCTGGCAACAAAGTCCCTGTAATCACACCACCGCCCCAACCGCAACCTTTGAGTGAGGCGAGAGGACGACCTTCTAGCCAGTCGAATAATCTGTCAATTGACCAATCTGGCTCATCTGCCAAAGTTGTCATTACCGAACCGTGAACGCTGCAAATTCCTGCTGTGTAAAGACTCCACAACAAGGCTGTGATATCAGAAAAACCAATCAACCACTTGGGAAGTGCTGAATTTTGTTGCCAATTCCAATCTTCTAAAATGCGGGTGCTGCCAAAACCGCCTCTGGCGCAAAGGATACCACGACAATTGGAATCTTGCCACGCTGCTGCTAGTTGCTGACGGCGGATTTCATCGTTTCCAGCAAGATAACCCCATTTGTCATCTATCTGAGGGCTGATTTCTACTCGATAACCACGCGATCGCCAAATTTCTACACTCCGCCCAAATATCTCAAATTCTCGCAAAGCACCACTAGGGGCAATTACTCGTAGTAAGTCGCCAGGTTTCAGGGGCGGTGGTAAGATTTTGGATGGCATGAAAAAAGTTAGGAGTTAAGAATAAAGACTATAACCCATAACTCCGATAAAATTTTGTTGAATTATTTTCCAAGCGATCGCTCTTTAAATACCCTTTTGCTGAAAAACATTGTACGTGTGAGTATTTTTTATAAAAGTCAAAGCTGACGTTTGACGTAACGCCCTTTACTAATACTCATTCGCTTCAAGGTTTTGTTTCATGTGGATACCAATAGCACGAGCAGCCGGATCTGAACTTTGTAACAGTGTATTTGACACATTGTGCTGATCAACTTGGCTTCGATTTTGACTGAGCTTGTACTTACCTTCCAAGCGTGTAACAGTTATTTCAAATCCCACAATGCCATTCATCATACCTTCACGAAATCCGTCAGATAAACCGTGCCAATGCGATTTGTAATCAGCTTCGTAGGTGTCTATCATCTCGTTTATCATTTGGTTCATTGATTCTGGGGAGTCATTGAGCATGATGACTTTGGGAATACCATAAGCGTGAACAGCAATATAGTTCCACGTTGGTACGCTCTCATGCTTTTCATACAAGCTAGGAGAAATGTAAGCGTGTACTCCGGTGAAGATAGCAAGTAACTCAGTGCCAAGGGCTTGCGATTGAGGATTTTGCTTTGCCAAATGACCAATTAATTTAACAGTATCCCCTTGCATTGCAATGACAAGAGGAATGTGTGAAGCACAAGGTACGCCATCTATAATCGACACCAATGTAGCGAAACTATTAGCTCTCATAAAGGCGATCAATTTATCAACATTATCTTCTTGAAAAGCGGTTGGTCTATACATGGTGATTTAATCTCACTATCAACTTATGTCAGTAAATACTCTACTCGCATCAAATCCAACTCCCGTTCAAATATTTCATCAATTGGTAACATTTGGCCATCGACAGTCATAAACTTGTGATCTTTTGTTGCCCGAATCACTGAACCATCTTCTAAACAATACTCAAATACTTCTTGTTGCCCGCGATCGTGCCACTGTGCTACGGGTTGCGTGTAAATATTCCCATTATTATCAACGCTGTATACAGTACATTCAATGCGTTTTTCGACGATTTTACCAATCGGGATGAATCCATATTCCACCGTCAATATTTCCGTGTCATAGCTTAAACAATATTCAGCAAACTTTAGCATTTGCTCAAATAATTCATCCGCAATTTTTTTCTGAACGCCATTTTTTGCTGCGCCATCTACAAATTTTTCTCGCTGCTTTTGCATCTCAGAAACTTTCTTTTTACCCATCGCTCGACGCAGCAAGTCAGCTTGTCCTAAGGTATATCCAGCCATATCCTGAGCAATTTTCATGATTTGCTCTTGATAGACCATAATTCCATAGGTTTCGTCTAATATTGGTTCTAAAATAGTGTGTTGATAATCAATCTTTTCTCGCCCGTGTTTGCGGTTAATAAACTTCGGAATTAGTCCCGCATCTAATGGCCCCGGTCGATAAAGTGCCAAAATTGAAGAAATATCTTCTATATTAGAAGGCTTCAAATCTCGCACTATCTGACGCATCCCAGAAGATTCTAATTGAAATATCCCTTCTAATTCACCTGCTTCTAAAAGTTCGTAGGTTTTTTGGACATCTTTTGGCAGAGAGCTATGTTCACCTTTAGCTAATATCTTCTGGGCTTTTCTTTCCTGGCGGGGAATTTCATCAGGATCAACCCGATATCCTCTCGTTTCTTGAATTAAATCAACAGTCTTTTGAATCAGCGTCAGGTTCCGTAAACCCAGAAAATCCATTTTCAACAAACCCATTGATTCCAGGTCTTCCATGAAATACTGGGTAATCACAGAACCGTCATTATTCTTCTGTAGCGGCACAATTTCATCCAGTGGATCGGCAGAAATCACTACACCTGCTGCATGAACTCCAAAAGTTTTGTTAGTTCCTTCAATTCGCATCGCCATATCAAGCCAATGACGAACATGGGGTTCTTTATCATATTTCTCTTTAAACTCTGGTTCTGGAGTTTCATTAGAAATCATCACCTTGAGTTTCGTTGGTTTTCCCCGCACTACAGGAATTAATTTCGCCATTTTATCGGCTTCCCCATAGGGAATATTCAATACTCTGGCGACATCTTTCAAAACTGCTTTAGAAGTTAGGCGGTTAAAAGTGATAATTTGGGCAACTCTATCTGCACCATATTTATCAGTTACATATTCAATAACTTTATCCCGTTGTTCAATACAGAAATCCGTATCAATATCAGGCATGGATTTGCGTTCGGGGTTCAAAAAACGCTCGAATAGTAGCCCATGATGTACAGGATCAATATTAGTAATCCGCATCGCATAGGCAACTAACGAACCAGCCGCCGAACCCCGACCTGGACCCACAGGAATATTATTATCTCTAGCAAATTTGATGTAGTCCCATACAACTAAAAAGTATTTGGAAAAACCCATCTGCTGAATCATTTTCAATTCGTATTCCAATCTTTCTTTATAGATGGAATCGACCTCATTGCGGGATTTACGATTTAAACGTTCTAAAAGTCCGCTCCATGCAACATCTTCAGCGTAAGTCTCAGCAGTATGACCAGAGGGAATGGGTGGTGTCGGAATCTGAGGCTCACCCATAATATGGTAAGGCTCGACTTTATCGGCAACTTCTTCAGTGGTGGCGATCGCAACTTCAATTACATCATCCGGCAAATGGTCACGAAATAGCTGCCTCATCTCCTCGCCAGATTTGAGATATTCTGTACCGCTATAACGCATCCGCTTGTCTTCAATAATTAGCTTGCCAGTTTGAATACATAACAAAGCATCATGGGCTTCAACGTCAAAACAAGAAATAAAATGAGAATCATTGGTAGCAATAAACTTAATATTTAGTTCCCGCGCAATTTTAATGATTTCAACATTCACAATCCGGTCTTCTTGGGAGCCGTGATCTTGAATTTCTAGATAATAATCATCACCAAATACATCTTTATACCACTGAGCAACTTTCCGGGCTGCATCTGGTCTACCGCTAAGAATCGCTTGGGGAACTTCTCCACCCAAGCAAGCACTAGTAACAATCAAGCCTTCATGATATTGTTTGAGTAAATCTTTATTAATACAAGGACGAGAAAAAATTCCTTTACCTTGAACACCTTGAAGGTGAGAAATTGTAGTTAATTTGACTAAATGTTTGTAACCTTGAGTATTTTTAGCTAAAACGACTTGATGATATTTCGGACGGCGTTCTTGTTTTTCAATGTCGCCGTTAATTACATACATTTCATTGCCGATAATCGGCTTAATATTTTGACTACGGCAGATTTTGATCAATTCAACCGCCCCATACATGACACCATGATCAGTAAGGGCGATCGCTTTCATTCCCAGTGCGATCGCTCGATCCACCAACTCTGGTAGCTGACTTGCTCCATCGAGCAGACTGTAGTCACTGTGAATATGTAAAGGGACAAAGGACATAAGCAATTTAAAATCCAAAATTTAATGCTAATCAGCTGATCTCTAGGGGTCTACCCAATAGCACACCCTTTCGAGCCGGATTTTGCAAAGCAACGGAATCTTAGATTAACTTGTTTGCGAAATTTTCACTTCCGAAAGTGAAGTTTTAATAGTTACAGCCGTTAACCAGTATTTAGCTAATGAGTCAAACAGAGAGTACTACTTCGCCTGAAACCAAAGCTAGCCCTTGGTGGCAGCGTATCCCTCTCACCTTGCAAATTGTCATCGCTCTGATAGCCGCAGTCAGCGTCGGAATTGCCCTTGGTGCGGGGAATCCTAATCCAAGTAATGCCGCCTTAATCAACAATTTAGCAATTCCGGCTGAGTTAGTGCTAAAGGCTCTCCGTGCCTTAGCTACACCCCTGATTTTGGTAGCGGTGCTCCATACTTTGATGACTACCAACATCCCCGGTACAGCCGGACGGCGGCTGGCAGTGCTACTTTTAACCAACACTACCGTAGCTATTTTAATAGGACTTTTTGTAGCAAATGTCCTGCGTCCGGGGACTTGGGGCAATGTAGCTACCTCAATAAATACAGAAATAGCTCCTCAAAGTCTTGACCCTTGGGGAATACTCAAAGATGCTGTACCCGAAGCTATCCTGAAGCCGTTAGTTGATAATAATGTTATCCAACTAATTGTTATTGCCCTAAGTTTTGGCATCGTCCTGCGGGGATTAAAATCGGAACAAATTGCCCAAGGGAAGAATGCGTACCAGCCGATAGAGGATGTGATCGGGATTTTATTTGAGGCGGTAGTCCACGTCCTCAACTGGGTAATTGCCTTAGTACCTTTGGCAGTATTTGGGATTGTAGCGAAAACTGTGGCTATGCAAGGGTTTGCACCATTTAAATCTTTGGGTGCATTCATTGTGGCGGTGCTGTTAGCGCTGGGATTGCAAGCCTGCTACTACCTCACCAGAGTAAAATTCGGTTCTTGGGTACATCCACTAAAGTTCTTAGCTGGTGGTTCTAATGCCTTTTTGACAGCTTTCTCAACTTCTTCCTCAGCGGCTACAATGCCCGTAACCTTTGAAGTTTTACAAACAAAAATCGGTTTAAGGGAATCTTCTGCTGCCTTGGGGGCATTAGTCGGGGCAAATTTCAATAATGATGGCACTGCCCTATATGAAGCAATGTCTGCGTTGTATATTTCCCAACTGATTGGGCAACATCTGAGTCTAGGACAGCAGTTAATTGTCATCCTTACCTCGATTTTTGCATCCGTAGGCGCGGCGAATATTCCCAATGCTGGACTGGTAACAATGACACTGGTGTTTACTTCTGTAGGCTTACCTACCCAGTACATCGCTTTGCTAGTTACTGTAGACTGGTTTCTGGATCGCTGTCGCACCGCGATTAATGTCATGGGAGATATGACTGTCAGTGCTTTACTTGACGGCAAAAAGCCACATTCTTTAGACGAAGCTTAGTTTGCCAGCTTTTAATTGAGTGCGGCAGCTTTCCAAGTATCTAATGCTGTTGAGGTCCCTTGGCATCGCATTCTTTAGCCCAGCAACGTTCTAGAAGTTGGAGACGCCAGATCAATGCAAAGCGACGAGGATTCAATACTAATTTAGTATCACTACTAAATAAAGGTTGATTCAGATATAGCCAAAGGGGAAATTTAGTTTTGGTGTGTTTTGGAGTCATAAGAACAACAAAATATTATAAAAGTTTAGTGGGAAATAGTTGGCATTCTGTCTAGGAACTGCCTGATACTGTTTTTCTAGTTAAAGGTTACACTGCGCTTTTGCAATTGTCTTGGCGGCAATTGCGGAATTTCAGTAAGTGAATTTATGTTGTTTCCGCTTTAATACTGAAATTCCACGCGCCATTTTTCTGATTCCACATCCGGTGAAAAGTCAGATCATTTCACAACATTCCTCGTACAGATACGTTGTTAAGGGCGTACACCTGTTGCAAAGATTTTTGTCAGCGATCGCATTGCCATCCAAATTTTAACTCGGTAGTTTGTTAGGAATTATGATCTTCAAAAGACTTATGATTTATATTACGAACTGTAAATTTAAAATTATTTTGATCAAAGAGCCAGTTCTACAGTAATTATCGGTTTTTTAGGGGAGCAAAATCTTACTCCCCAACTTCGATACTAGACAATGGTGAAATTAGCGGCAGTTAGCGTGGTAGTGTTGATGCCAGTCAGAGTTGCCAAAACTTCATCAGTCGCAGTGACGATGATTTTATGACCAGCGAAACTGAGTTGACTAAAGCTCAAACCACCAGACAAGCCAATCAAATCAGTGCCCTTGCAGAAGTCAGTAATAGTATCAGTACCTTGGGTTGCAGCCAAGATAAATTTATCTTTGCCATTGCCACCTGTGAGGATATCGTTACCAAAACCACCAGACAATCTATCGTTACCATTGCCACCGCAGAGAATGTCTTTGCCATTACCGCCGCAGAGGATGTCATTACCATTACCGCCACCAAGGGTATCATTACCATTGCCGCCAACAAGGGTGTCTTTGCCATTACCGCCATTGAGGTAGTCATTACCGGGAGTGCCGTTGAGGTAATCGTTGCAGTTGCCACCAAAAATGCGTAGGTATAGCCCGTCGTAGACATCGCCTACTTGCACAGTAACTTTAGCAGTATCGGTAAGTTGACCATCGCTGATGGTGTAGTTGAAGCTAGCCGCACCACTAAACCCGGTAGTTGGAGTAAACACAACGAAGTCATCTGCTGAGTTGTTGGCAGTGCCGTTATTGTTAAGTACCGCAGTGCCATTGGTTGTATTATTAACAGCGATGATGCTGAGGTCGATGCGATCAACATCTGTATCATTAGCCAGCAGAGTATTAGCTTGAATACTCACAGCAGTATTTTTGGCAGCGGTAACAGTATCATTGACTGCAACGGGTGTGTCATTAACGGGCTTAACGTTCAAGTTAAAAGTTCCAGAAATGATGCCGCCATTACCGTCATTGACAGTGTATGTAAAGCTATCAGCGCCGTTGTAATTGGCATTGGGGGTGTAAATGAAGTAGTCGTCGCTGGTGTTGCCAACAGTGCCATTGTCGTTAAAGGTGAGTGTACCGTTAGCAGGATTAGCGAAATCACTAATACTTAAGGTATCGCTCTCGGCATCTGTATATCTTCTTAAGATGGTGCTGGCAAGGATGTTAAGGGCAGTATCTTCTTGGGTACTAGCTGTATTCCCAAAACCAAAGATGACGTAGCTCTTGTCAACATCAGACTGAGTGACGCGCTCGTTAAAACGTGTCCCAATAATCAGGTCATCAAATCCGTCACTGTTAATGTCTCCAGCACCACTGACAGAGAAACCTGATCTGTCAAACGTATTAATGCCCTTGATCACAAAGCCGTTGCTGCCATCCAAAGATGAGGGATTGAAGCTAGCTCCAAAGCCGCTACTGCTGCCAAACAGTAAGTAGCTCTCTCCAACAGTGTTGACATCGTATGCCCCGATAATCACGTCATCGAAGCCATCACCGTTGAAGTCTCCGGCACTGCTAACTGAGTAGCCAAAATTGTCATCATCATTAATGCCTTTAATCACGAAGCCGTTATTGCCATTGAGATCGGAGAGATTAAAGCTAGCTGCAAAACCACTGCTGCTGCCAAACACCACGTAGCTTTCCCCAAAATTAAATGAATCGTAGCGGTAGGAAATGCTTGCCCCGATAATTAGGTCATCGAAGCCGTCACCGTTGAAATCCCCGGCACTGCTAAGGTCGATGCCTGAGTTGTCACCTCCATCAATGCCGTTGATGACAAAGCCGTTGCTGCCATTGAGATCGGAGAGATTAAGGCTAGCTGCAAAGCCACTGCTGCCGCCAAACACCACGTAGCTTTCCCCTGCATATTGCTGACCGTTGGGGTCGGCACCCCGTGCCCCGATAATCAGGTCGTCAAAGCCGTCACCGTTGATATCTCCGGCATTGCTTACTGATATGCCTGAAAAGTCACGCGCATCAATGCCGTTGATCACAAAGCCGTTACTGCCGTTGAGTGACGAGAGTTCAAAGCTAGCTCCAAAGCCACTGCTGCTGCCAAACACCACGTAGCTCTCCCCTGCAAAGTTATTGCCGTTGGGGGAGGCAATAGGTGCTCCGATAATCAGGTCGTCAAAGCCGTCACCGTTGATGTCTCCGGCATTGCTGACGGATTTGCCTGAGTTGTCACCCACCTCAACGCCGTTGATCACAAAGCCATTGCTGCCGTTGAGTGACGAGAGATTAAGACTAGCTGCAAAGCCACTGCTGCTACCAAATACCACGTAGCTCTCCCCAGCGTAGCCCTTGCCGTTGGGGGAGGCACGGTATGCCCCAATAATCAAATCGTCGAAGCCATCACCGTTGAAATCTCCGGCATCGCTGACAGGAGCGCCTGAGCGGTCACCCACCTCAATGCCGTTGATCACAAAGCCGTTGCTGCCATTGAGGTCAGAGAGATTGAAAATAGAAACAAGCCTGGGTGCATCATTCACCCCGTTGATAGTCAGGTTAACGTTAGCTGTGCTAGTAAAGCTACCATCGCTGATAGTATAGGTAAAGCTGTCGTTGCCTGTTTCACCTACAGCCAAAGTTTCAAATTGAGCGTTAGGGTCGTAGGTGAAGGTATTATCAGCATTAAAAGTGAATAAAGCACCGGAAGTTAGAGTAATAGGAGTGCCAACAATTACATTATTACCGTTGACATTTGTCAGTGTTAAAGGATTGCTATCCGGGTCGCTGTCGTTGGCTAAGACCGCAATGTTAACGGCGGCGGTATCTTCGTCGGTGGTAGCCGTGTCAGCAACCGCGACTGGAGGTTGATTAGGAGCCGTAGTCGTCGCAAAACCAAAAATGACGTAGCTCTCTCCTGCTTCGTTATTGCCGTTGGGGTCGGCACTCCTTGCCCCGATAATCAGGTCATCGAAGCCGTCGTCGTTGATGTCTCCGGCATTGCTGACGGAAAAGCCTGAGTAGTCACTTTGATCAATGCCGTTGAGCACGAAGCCGTTACTGCCATCGAGTGACGAAAGATTGAGGCTAGCTCCAAAGCCACTGCTGCTGCCAAACACCACGTAGCTCTTCCCAGCACTAAACTTGCCGTTGAGCTTGGCATCATATGCCCCGATAATCAGGTCATCAAAGCCATCGCCGTTGAAGTCTCCGGCACTGTTAAGGTCGAAGCCTGAGTTATAACGTTCATCAATGCCGTTGATCACAAAGCCGTTATTGCCATTGAGTGATGAGAGATTGAGGCTGGCTCCAAAGCTACTACTGCTGCCAAACACCACGTATCTGTCCCCTGCACTGTAATTGCCGTTGGGGAAGAGATAAAATGCACCGATAATCAGGTCATCGAAGCCGTCCCCGTTGATGTCTCCGGCACTGCTGACGGAGTAGCCGGAGCGGTCAAATGCACTAATGCCATTGATCACAAAGCCATTACTGCCATTGAGTAACGAGAGATTCAGGCTGGCTCCAAAGCCACTGCTGCTGCCAAACACTACGTAGCTCTCCCCTGCACTGCGGTTGCTGTTGGGGGAATCAGTACTTGCCCCAATAATCAGGTCATCGAAGCCGTCGCCGTTGAAGTCTCCGGCACTGCTGACGGAGTAGCCTGAGTTGTCAAATTCATCAATGCCGTTGATCACAAAGCCGTTACCGCCATTGAGTAACGAGAGATTCAGGCTGGCTCCAAAGCCACTGCTGCCAAACACTACGTAGCTCTCTCCTGCTTCGTTATTGCCGTTGGGGTTGGCATAACTTGCCCCGATAATCAGGTCATCGAAGCCATCGCCGTTGAAGTCTCCGGCACTGCTAACCGAGGAGCCTAAGCGGTCAAGAGCATCAATGCCATTGAGCACGAAGCCGTTGCCGCCATCGAGTGACGAGAGATTGAGGCTGGCTCTAAAGCCACTGCTGCTGCCAAACACCACGTAGCTCTCTCCTGCTTCGTTATTGCCGTTGGGGTCGGCACTTCTTGCCCCGATAATTAGGTCATCGAAGCCGTCGCCGTTGAAGTCTCCCGCACTGCTAACGTCGGAGCCTGAGTAGTCCCTCTCATCAATGCCGTTGATCACAAAGCCGTTACTGCCATTGAGTGAAGAGAGATTGAGGCTAGCTCCAAAGCCACTGCTACTGCCAAACACCACGTAGCTCTCTCCAGCTTCGCTGTTGCCGTTGGGGTCGGCATCTGGTGCAGCGATAATTAGGTCATCGAAGCCATCGTCGTTAATGTCTCCGGCACTGCTGACGGAATAACCTGAGTAGTCATTGTAATCAATGCCGTTGATCACAAAACCATTATCGCCGTTCAGGTTAGATAAATTAAAAACTGCTGGATTTGGTGCCATTACTGTTGATTCCTATTATCATTTTGTAATCAGCGTCATAAACATTTGGCGCTGTATAAAAGCAAAACTGAAGCCGCTTACTACCAGCCGATCGCTTGGAAACAATAAAGATTAGTTTATACAATATACTCAGATGTATAATCTCAGACTATACATCCTATCTTTGTCTAAAGATAGGCGATTTGATACATTACTAAAGATTACGTACAATTTATCTTTGTCTATCCTCAATCTTGTCTCAAGGATTTACGAGCAAGGATTGATAGTACTTTGAAAATAATTTTATGGGACAAATTATTACTCAGATTAATACTTTCACCAATATACCGTTTTTAGGTAATCTGGCGATCGCCTCCCGGTACAGAAGCGGAAGTATATAATGATGAGAGCGATGTCTACGACGGGTTACGCCTACGCCTTTTTCTCGCCAGACAGCCAAAAGAAACGATGCAACTTAGTTGCAAGTCGATGCAACTAAGGTGCGAGTCAATGCAACTAAGGTGCGAGTCAATGCAACTAAGGTGCGAGTCAATGCAACTAAGGTGCGAGTCAATGCAACTAAGGTGCGAGTCAATGCAACTAAGGTGCGAGTCAATGCAACTAAGGTGCAAGTCGATGCAACTAAGGTGCAAGAGTTATTGTCATTGGCTGTTAGTGTGCCATTAGCAGGGGTTGGTGAAGTCACTGAAGCTTAGTGTATCACTCCAGCATCTTGCTCTTGATTCCTCTGAATTATAGATTTTGCTCCGATCCCACCGTTACTACCCGCCGAATTTCGTCGCTGCGAAACCCGATCGCCATTGGACGACGTACCCCTGCTAAGGCCACCACGTCGTACAATTCTAGTACCACCCCCTCCATTCGCAAGGAATGAACAATATCGCCGCTCCTCAGGTCAATCACCAGTAATCCACAACGAGGTTCGACGTTTTTCTGTTGCAATTTATCGTCTAGGGGCAAGCCGCTGAAGGTCTTGTTATGCCTGGGTTGAGAAATTCCCACTACTGCAAAGTCACCATGAAATGCACAACCGCGCAGATATCCTGGACAGAAGGCGACTGGTTCAAACACTCCCCGCTTTAAGTCGGCAAAGCCAAACTCTCCCGCGCCTGAGTTGAGTAGCCAAAGTTTTTCTTGATGCCAGCGAGGTGAGTGGGGCATAGACAGCCCCCGCAACACAATTTCATTGCTTTCTATGTCAATGACACAGCCCCCATTTGCCCGATGCTCCCGCCAACCTTCTGCCACATCCGACTGGCTGACAGCAGTGACGTATTTGGCTTTTCCTGACTGCATTGCCAACCCATTTAGGTGACATCTATCTTCCGCCGCCAGCTTGCTGATAAAAGTTGGTTGCCACAAGGGAACAAAACTATGGGTTTCGCTGACTGTTCCCAAACAACTAAATAAAGTATTGACAAATAATAATTTTTGTGGTTTTGAATAGTTCCCTTCTGCTTTACTCAACGCGATATCATGAATATCCAAATCTCCTGTCACATAACTCACCTGGGGCAAATAGAGAGCATCATAGCCTTGGTGGTTTTGTCCGGGTTGGATAATGTTTTCAAATCGCCACAGTTGGTACAGGGAACTCATGTAAAGGCTGTTGTCATTAACATATAACCCCATGCACCGCTCAAAGCTGCGTTCAAATACGGACAATTTGCCGTTTGGTTGCAAGCCGATGAAGAACAACTTTCCCGCTTGATAGGTAGTGAAGGATAGACTAAGGTTTTGCTCATACAGCCAGGCGGTGAACTGGCGAGAAGCGTTAAGTTCTAAAGATGGTTTGTCAATAGTGCTGTCATTGGAATTCACTTGGCTTAGACTCCTTAATAACTCTAGTATTGGGTCGGTGAGAATTTTGCCACAGGGTACAAATAACCTTGACTCGATACTCCTACGTTGGGTTGTTGCTAGGCAATCCAGTAGCAACAGTTCCGTTAGTTGCTCTGAGCGATCGCACTCTAGACAGTTTGTAGTCAGTGGTTCTTTATCTCAGAAATCTACCAGAGTATTGTCGGAGTTCCTTTAAAACAATAGATAGTTTTGTAATATAAAAGTATATTGTGTATAATCTAGAACTTAAAAACCTTGGGCATCTGTCTAAAGACAGATAACCTATAGGATTATGAATAGTCCTATAGATAAAATTAAATGGGTGACATTGCAGATCAAGATGTTTATTAGGAGTAGTGAACGCCGTTTACACTTTGTGCAAGCTTTACAGCACTTCCGGCTATTATGCAATACAGTTTTTATCCCTGCCTCTCTCCTATCATCACTTTCAGCTATGAGGATGTACCTCATAGCTGCCGGAAGTGCTGTAACTCTGAGCCGAATGGCACACTTGTCAAGGTATAAGTTATGCTCCATAAGCATTACAGCAATTTATGCCATTAACCAGTAAACAACTCAGGCGATCGTTCCACAACACCTGGTAGTTAAAAGCCTTTGGTTGAAGGGTTTGAAGGGTGCGATCGCTGTTTTTAGCATATATAACTATGTTTTTGTTAAAGTATTAAATAATTTGGAGAAAATAGGTATGATTAACTCTTCTGTGAATTTACCATTGTTCTTAGAATCATATGTTGAATTTATGCAACATATTGAGAGCTTATACACGAAGCTTTCAAATCCTGCAAAAGGGGCTGAGTTTGCAAAATTTTCAAAAGATATTTTAAGTACACAGGAAAAATTTTTAGGATTAAAACCGGAGCTTAACACTAAACAAACCCATGATGAAGGAGTTGACGTTTTTTGGTTTGACTCAGAAACCAACCAACAAAAAGTTTATTGTCAATGCAAATTACATATTCGCGGCAAAGATGATTTAGATAATATAATAGGAAAGTTTTCGAGCTACGAGAAATCTCGCTTTCCAACTAACAAGGATATAAAGCAATTAAATATTTTTGATTCCTCAGAAGTTAATCAAACAGGTAATTCAGAATCTAATTTAAACGTTATTTATAGTATAGCAACCCTTTCAATTACTAAAAACATACTAGATTTGTATAAAAATTCAGGTAGACCATCGGTTAACTTTTATCAAAACTTAGCTAATTCTAATCGAATTGAAATAATTGATGGTCAATTATTATACAAACTTTTTTTAGAAGCATATAGAAAAGAATATGCAATTCCCCAAAGAGTTTTGTTTAAGGTTCATGAAAAATTTGTAAATTATCATAATGTATACATGGGAATTATAAGTGCAGGAGATTTAATAAAAATTTATAGTGAATGTGGTCAGGGAATTTTCTTTGAAAATGTTAGAGATTTTTTAGGTTTGGATGCTCGAAATTCAGCTTTAGATATTAATAATGAAATTTTTAAAACAGCCACTAATGAACCAGATAAAATGCTAGAAAGAAATAATGGAATTACGTTCAAGGCTAGTTCTCTAGAATACAAAGATGACAATTTAATTTTAGAAAATGCCGGAATTATCAATGGTTGCCAGACAACAATGTGCATTGTTGAAGCTCAACCTTCAGGAGATTGTTTTGTTCCTGTTAAAATTGTTATTGCTGATTTAGAGAATTCATCGAAAGTAGCTAAAACAGCTAATACGCAAAATAAGATTGAAAAAATTAACTTAGAATTATCTGAGTATCTTAGACCTCAACTAGTAAAAATGAGTCTTGCTGAAATTGGAGTAAAAATTAATGAACACGAAACTTTAACATCTGTCCCATCAATTGCATCGGCCATCTGCTATAGTCGTGTTTTTTATTCAGATTTGAGATATTTATTTATTGGTTTATTTAGTTATATACCTCGCAACATTTTTATATCAGATTATGCTTCTATCAAGTTTGATGATCTTGGTAATGCTTATCCGTCATTAGATGATAAAAAACATTTAGTAAGTATAATTGGTAACATTTTAACAACGGCTAATAAAGTTTTTGATAAACTTAAAGAGGAGTACCCTTCCGAAGCTAATCTTCAAGACTCTAAAGGTAAAATTGGACAAATATTTAATAGATTTTATGTGGATGAAAAAGGATATAAACCTTATCTAATCGTGTTTGCTATGTGTTGTTTGCTAAATGTTCATGACGAAAAGC
This sequence comes from Nostoc sp., assembly GCF_041747015.1. Taxonomy (GTDB): domain Bacteria; phylum Cyanobacteriota; class Cyanobacteriia; order Cyanobacteriales; family Nostocaceae; genus Nostoc. The sequence continues at coordinate 76,798 of NZ_JBGTFY010000319.1, read as the reverse complement.
AATTTAAGGAGCAAAGTGTTCAGGCATTTGTAGATAAAATTAATAATATTATTGAAAGCAGAGAATCAGATTGTGAAGAAGCATTAAAAAAATCATTTAAAGCCGTAGCTATAAGTGTTATCAGTAGATCTACAGGCAAGGACAGGGACGTTGATCAAGAAATAAGACAAAAGCTATTTACGTATTTAAAAACAACTGAATTTTCTAGTTTTTATTTAACTTATGGAGCTCTATAAAATTTGCTTTATTACAAGTCAATTTAAAGATATTGACACGAGATCACTCTTCATCACCCTCACATCAAGGAATTGTTAACCATCTTGATCGCAAACATAACCAAGGTGGTACACTACATCAATGCTAGGGGTGCCTGCATTACCAGGCTGAGATCACACCCTTAACACCTGAGTCTGGGTAATACCAGCGGAGGGAAGCTGTTTATTGAGGATTTTAATATGCGGACAGAATGGGTTACTAAGCGGCGTGGACAGGGTAATGTATCTCAAATGCACTACGCCCGTCAAGGTGTTATCACCGAAGAAATGCACTATGTCGCCCAGCGAGAAAACCTTCCTGCTGACCTGATTCGTGAGGAAGTAGCGCGGGGACGAATGATTATCCCAGCTAATATTAATCACACTAACCTTGAGCCGATGTGCATTGGCATCGCCTCTAAATGTAAGGTAAATGCTAATATCGGCGCTTCTCCCAACTCTTCTAATCTTCAGGAAGAAGTTGATAAACTACACTTGTCGGTGAAGTACGGTGCTGATACCGTGATGGATTTGTCCACAGGTGGCGGTAATTTGGATGAAATTCGCACCGCCATCATTAAGGCTTCGCCTGTTCCTATTGGTACGGTGCCAGTATACCAAGCTTTAGAAAGTGTTCACGGCACAATCGAGAATCTAACTGCTGATGACTTTCTCCACATCATCGAAAAGCACGCCCAGCAAGGAGTAGACTATCAAACTATCCATGCTGGAATTTTGATTGAGCATTTACCCTTGGTGAGAAACCGGATCACTGGTATTGTCTCTCGCGGTGGTGGCATTTTGGCGCGGTGGATGTTGCATCACCATAAACAAAACCCGCTTTACACTCACTTCCAAGATATCATCGAGATTTTCAAAAAATACGATGTCTCCTTTAGTTTGGGAGATTCCTTGCGTCCTGGATGTACCCATGATGCCTCAGATGAAGCACAATTAGCTGAGTTGAAAACCCTTGGACAGCTAACTCGCAAAGCTTGGGAAGATGATGTACAGGTGATGGTGGAAGGGCCTGGACACGTCCCAATGGATCAAATTGAGTTCAATGTCCGCAAGCAGATGGAAGAATGTTCGGAAGCACCTTTCTATGTGTTAGGGCCATTGGTGACAGATATTGCTCCCGGTTATGACCATATCACTTCAGCGATCGGGGCAGCGATGGCTGGATGGTACGGGACAGCAATGTTGTGCTATGTAACACCAAAAGAACATTTGGGTCTACCAAATGCCGAAGATGTCAGGAATGGGTTGATTGCCTACAAGATAGCAGCTCATGCGGCGGATATTGCTAGACATCGCCCAGGTGCAAGGGATAGAGACGATGAGCTTTCTAAGGCGCGTTACAACTTCGATTGGAACCGTCAGTTTGAATTATCACTCGACCCAGAAAGAGCTAAGGAATACCACGATGAAACTCTGCCAGCAGACATCTATAAAACTGCTGAGTTTTGTTCGATGTGTGGGCCTAAGTTCTGCCCAATGCAAACTAAAGTTGATGCTGATGCGCTGACAGAATTAGAGAAGTTCTTGGCGAAAGAGGCTGTGACTCAAAGCTAAGGCATAGTTTTGTACGGTGTGTTATGCCGTAGGCTAACGCACCATCCCAAATTTTCGGTGCGTTATGCAGAACCCTTGTAGAGACGCGAAATTGTACTTCGTCCCGCGACGCTAACGCGTCTCTACATTCATTATCGAAGATGTCTATTGACTTAAAACCCAATTTCAATGGTCAAGCTGCGAATCTTGCCTGTATCTACATTAGCTTTATCTGCCACTTCCAGAGTCCAGGTTCCTTGGGGACTTTTACCTTTAAAAGCAGCAAGTTTAGGACTGTTCACTTCGTCGTAGGTTGTTTTGATATTATCTGTAGCTCCGCCCTGGCGATCGTGCAGAATTATAGGAAGTACGCCTATTTGTACAGGGGGGAGAAGAGTAACTACAAGATCCCCAATATATGTATGCTCGATGTCTAGATTAATTTTGATGGACTTCACAAGACTGGTATTAGCGATCGCCAACGATAATGTTGATGTCTGCAAGTCGTTAATTGGGATATCTTGCACTGCCTTGAATATGCTAATGAGTGATATTTGGGGTGGCTTGGCCAATTCTACAGCTTTGAGAGCATTCATCCGACCATAACCATAGAAGGGGCTACGACCATTGGCATCATATTTACCTCCAGCTTGATCAATGCGATCGCTGGAGCGTTTAATGATGTCTCGCACTTCATCCCAACGCAGATTCGGGTTGCTGGCAATGATCAAGGCTACTACACCAGCTGCACCTGGACAGGAGCTGGAAGTTCCACCGAATTCGTTGGTGTAGCTGCCTCCAAAGTCACCCAGATTTAGATTACCTGAATTATAACCAACTAAACCAGAGCGATCGGTTGTCCAAATTCCAGGGGTTTGAGAACTGTTGCCATTATTGCTAGGGAAGGCGCACCAGACTGCCTGACCAAAGTCGCTGTAAGCGCTTCTTGTACCAAAGTCGTTACAAGCTGCCACAGCAATTACCTTTTGGTAGCTGGCATAGCCGTCGTTATCTACGCTTTCGTTACCATTTCCAGCCGCGAATAAAATTACACAACCTTTGCCGTTGCGTCCTTTAGTGATTGCAAAGTCTATGGCAAGTCGTGTGGAATCAGGCAGAGGCACTTTCTGGTTATGTACAGGATCGCTTGGCTCAAACCAAGTGCCATCTGCTGGCCCCCAGCTGCAAGAGATGACATCAGCACCATTTTGAGCCGCCCAAATAAAAGCATCTGCTTCATCCTGCGATCCTAGTGCCGAAGCTAAACGAATCGGCATGAGCTTTGCACCCGGTGCAACACCAGAAGCGCCAAAGTTGCCGTTTGCACAAGCTACTCCTGCACAAGCTGTCCCGTGGTTATTATCGTTTCCTGGTCTGGGATCGTTAGTTTTACGTGTGACATCACGCGGGGCAACAATCTTTCCAGATGAACGGAACTCTTCATGATCGAGGTCTACACCGTCGTCAATAATTGCAATAATCGTTCCTGTGCCATTGCTCAATTTCCAAGCTGCCTCAACGTTGGCATGGGCGTTAATTACCTTGCCATTAATTGTTGTTTGCTTGAGATGCCACTGTTGCGGTAAAACTTGACGTTTGCGGATTTCACGCACTAGTTCAGGATGGCACAGTTCAACTGATTGTTCATTCAAAAGTCTCTCGGCGATGTCAAAGACGGCTATACCAGTATTTGCAGGTGCACTGACAAAGAAAGCATTTCGTGCGTACTCAAGTTGGCGTTTAATTGTTAAGCCGTAACGTCCTAAGACCTCCTGGTAGACCGTTAACTCCTCGTCATCATCAAATTTAACAAAGAGGTTTTCAGTGTAGATTACAGGCTGTCTTGACTGGGGATCGACAAGCACACGTCCGGCAAATTGGACTTCCGGCTCTTGGCTGAGAATTTCGCGGGCGCGATCGCGCAAAGCAGCATCCTGAGTTGGAACTTTAACTTGCAAAATTTCTACGCCTGCTTGCCGAAACCGTGTTGCTAAATTGAATTGATTCAGGATGCTGCGAGCTGCGAGTGACACAGGTGCGACTTCAAATGGTCTTTCAGCAATCAAGGCGCTGCGGTTTTCGGTACGGACTACAATGTGCTCATTACTGATAGCAAGTTCATACTGTTGACCATTCTCTCCACCATAGCGAACGTGAACCATAATTTAATCTCCTGGGATATTGAAGTGAAATTATCTTGAAAATTAGGTATTAAACTGACGTTAAACCTTGTCGATTTTCAAACCTTGAGTAGTGTAGGCATTTTGCCCACAATACCAGCCTATGTGTACACACAAGTCAGATGTCTTTTCATCCCTTTCTATTACCTGCTTTAATCTTTCCTTGCAAAAGCTACGGTGTACACACAAATCTTTTAAAGTTACTGTGTAACGTCGGGTAAATTAATTTTTGCAGGTCGATGCAACAAAGGTGCAGGTCGATGCAACAAAGGTGCAGGTCAATGCAACAAAGGTGCAGGTCAATGCAACAAAGATGCAGGTCGATGCAACAAAGATGCAGGTCGATGCAACAAAGATGCAAGTCGATTCAACAAAGATGCAGGTCAAAAGACTTGTGTCTACACTGTCGCTGCTATTAGCATGGAGCAAGATGCTCTCACTACTTTTAAAAACCTATGGTTCTCAAAATAAATGTGGTTTAGTTCATGGATGCCTTTGATTTCATGTGCTATATCTGTGTTACGACACCAAAAAACAAGCTTAAACAGATTTTAATCTTAAAAGGTTTATACAAGTTTTCGATTTATCTTTCCAGAAAAGAGGGGATTGAAAGTCAGGTTGCTTTACAAATATTCACTATCGCGCCTCTAGGAAAGATTTGTATTTCATGCCACTGAAAAACGCTGTAACATCGTTACAACTTGAGAAGGATGATTTATTTTCCGGCTGAGTATTTTCTACAGATGTATTCTCTACACCTGATTGCTGAAGTGAAATTCCAAAAAGACTATTTTTCTGATTACCCTCAAGAAATCCGCATTGGCAGCGATAGCACTGCTGTATGCTACACTCGCAAGCCTGGGTACTATGCAGTACATTACAAGCAACCTAACACCGTGGCATCGGGAGCAATTTTACAACTTAACGACGGTGCGATGTCTACGACGGGCTACGCCTACGCAGTTTTTTCAGGCGAACCCAATCAATTAGAGTCGGATACACTAAGTCCGATTTACACAATAGAACCCAATAATTTGCTAGCAGTACCAACTGGACTGGTTTTCATTCGCTTTGCTGAAGGCGTTGATGTGGAGTCTCAGCGCGAGGCGATCAATCAAGCAGGTTACGAAGTAGAGCAAAGCCTTGACTATGCGCCTCAAGCCGCCTGGTTGCGTGCACAATCAGGTAATATTGTCGATGCGATCGCTGGGATTTCTCAGTTAGAAGCAATACCTAACGTTGAAAATGTCGAACTTCAAATGCTTATGGAAAGAGATTTGAAACTAGGGCGGTAAAAGGGATTGGAGATTGGGCATTGTACTGGATTTACAATAGATATAGCCACAAATAAAAAATTAGGTATTTTATGACTAGTAATTTGCTGAAAAATACAGCCAATTCCGCATCGATATTTAACTATTCAGTATTAGTTGAAGCAAAAGAAGGCGGATATCAAGCAACAGTTTGGGGTTTACCAGACTGTCAGGTATTTAGCGCAACACGAGAAGAAGCGCTGAAGATATTACACGAACTTGTGAATACTCGATTTCAAAATGTGGAAATAGTTAATCAAGAAATAGAAGCATCAAAATCAGACCATCCTTGGATGAAATTTGCAGGAAAGTATAAAGATGACCCACAATTCGATGATATGCTGGCGGATATTGAAGCATATCGACACGAACTAGATGCAGAAATGCAAGAATGTTATTACCAATTGGATGCTTTGGACGCTTTGGATACTTTGGATGCTAAGGGACAAGTCAAGTGAAACTCTGGATACTTGATACAGATACTCTTTCACTTTTTCAAAGAGCGCATCCATTAGTCAGTCAACGTGTCAATACGATACCTACAGAACAATTAGCTACAACAGTTGTTACATTTGAAGAACAGATGTATGGAAGGTTGAATCGCATTAGAAGAGCTAATTCACAAGAATCATTAGTATTTGCTTATATGCAATTACATGAAACCTTGAAGGATTTTAAAACTATCAATGTACTGAATTTTAATAAAGAATCTGCCAATTGCTACGCAGAACTGCGTCAGAAGGTTCGTATTGGTACGCAAGATTTACGAATAGCGTCAATTGCAATTTCTAATAATGGAATTTTGGTAACGCGGAATCAGCGAGATTTTTCTCGCATACCTGGGTTGCAGCTTGAAGATTGGACAGTGGGGAACTAGCGCGTAGTTTACCGCCGTAGGCATCGCACAAAATAATCATTTCAGTGCAAGACTGTTGTCAGATATCGCAATAACACTAAAAGCTGTCATTATGAATGCTCAATATGCTATTCAATATTTTCAAAAATCCTAAATCTAATATCTCATCTATCGAGGTTATCCCTACCTGGTATGTAATTTGGGGAACATTAAATAATCTGACAGAGAATGTATTGTGGCAAGATGACCAATTTGCTATTATTTCTGCACTAGCTACAGAGCAATTTGCACTCAGTCCCACAAAACAATTTGTGGTAGTTGGGGATGTATGGTTAACTAATCGCGTGGAGTTGCTGCAAACATTGGGAGTCGAGCCAAGTGGTTTTTTAGAAAACAATTGCCAATTGATTGCTCAACTTTGGGAAAAATTTGGTTCTGAATGTCTGAAATTTTTGGTGGGGATGTTTGGATTAGTGGTTTGGGATCGTCAACAACAAGTGTTGTGGCTAGGACGCGATCGCATTGGTAGCCGTACTCTTTATTACACTACCACTAGTGCAATTCGGGCGATCGCGCCAAAAATGCGAGCGCTCACACCCTATCGGTCAACAGAACTGGATTTGGTGGCGCTGCGCGATTATCTCTGTTGCGCTTTTGTACCGGGAGAACGCACACTTTGGCAACAGGTAAAAGAAGTGCGTCCGGGGACTGTTGTCGAAATGCCTTCAGAGAAAGTTTATACTTACTGGGAACTGGAAGAGGAGATTACATCAGGAGATCAACTTTTTGATCAGCGAGTAGTTGATTTAAGTATGCAAATTCCTCCAGAGTACAAACTTTCGGGAGTGGAAGAAAAAGCAGTACTCAAACAAGCTGTTGCAGATATTTTACCACAGGCGATTATTCATCGTCCTAAAAGTGGGATGATGGTACCTGTGCAGATGGGATTTCGGAAGTATTAGCAGCGAGAAGCTAGGAAATTGTTGTTAAGTAGGAAAAGTGCGATCGCGCCTTATTTAAATCAGTCATTAATACGTGACTGGCTAGAGTATCAAGGTGACGTTTGGGGTCGTTATGGTGTCAAGCTTTGGTTATTGGTTAGTTTAGAAATTTGGTTGCAGGTGAATAAGCTGTCGAGTTCCTAAATATATAGACAGCATTCCCATAATCACAACAATGACAAAGAGGCTGAATGACCTTAAAGCAAGAATTCCTATGGAAAGGATAATTCCTCCTATGATTTGTAAATTCCTCGCATTCTGTTTGCGACTTACAAGATTGAGTTTATTTGATTTGCTACTTGCATAAAAGAAATTAATAAACGCAAGATTTACTATTAGCGGTATAAAAATCGTTATTGATGTAACAAGATTAATAAATAAAAAGGGAAGTAACCAGCCAAATCGTGAAATTGACTTTGAGCTTTTTCTGAAACGATTATCTAGGAAATAAAGTAGTTGCTTGTGTGTAAAAAACAAGGTGTTATTTGCAGAAATATCAGCGATCGCCTTTGCAAAAAATGGGTGCAAATCTGATTGAACAGCTGCGGCAAGTAAAAGATTTTCGAGTCAAAGATGAGCAAAGACATCAACTGTGGATGACCGCCGTAGGCATCGCACTCACAATATTTTGCGCCAAAATGGTTATTCCTCCATTACGTTAGCCCAGAGATTTACCTTTAATGATATTGACAAACTCTTATCCTTTGTGGGGTGAAACATCCCTGCGCTTTTTAAGGGGGACTAAGGGGGATCTTTAAGGACTATTAACCTCAACCGAACGGTATTGTAGCATAAAAGACTCTCCACTGAACAATGATTGACTCTTAAGCACCTATCATGATAATTTACAACAGACCAATCAGTTTGTAATAGTTTAATGTCCAAAGAGGAAGAAACAAAAAGCAGAATTCTCCAGCAAGCAGCCGAACTATATGCTCACTGTTCTTGCTGCTTGTTTATCCCAACATGATGATGCGTTGGAATCCTCTTATTAGTAGCTTTTGAGACGCGCTTAACCTGATATAGATATATTTATTTCTCCAAAGTCATCTTTATTACCAAAGATTTCAAATCATAGCATAAGAGTAAATGAGCCAATGAAAGATAATTTAGTTGAGCATATATCTGAATCAAAATTTAATAATCTACGTGTAGATTTAGGCTCTGGGACGAATAAACCTGATGGTTTTCTTGGGGTAGACATTTGTCCGGGATTAGGTATAGATATTGTTGCCGACCTTAGTAAAAAATTTCCATTTGAAGATAACAGTGTTGATGAAATTAGAGCACATGATGTAATTGAGCATCTCCAAGATCGACTGCACACGATGAATGAGATATGGAGAATTTGTAAGGTTAATGCAAAAATTGATATTCGCGTACCATCAACAGATGGCAGAGGAGCTTTTCAAGATCCGACTCATATTAGTTTTTGGAATATCAATTCCTTTTTATACTACTGTAATGATTTTCCTGCTTACCTAGAACTTTGTCGAAGGTATGGATTTCAAGGTGAGTTTAAGGTTGTACAACTTGAAAATGAAAAAAGTTCTGGTGGAGTAATTCATGTCAAAGCAGAATTACGTGTAATAAAGCCAATATCTAATCTAAATCAAAAGCCACTTGCTGAAAATGCTGAAGCTGCCCATGAAGATCTGCCAGGAATTCAAAAACAAGTTTCTACTGAAATTAATGTAAATAATCTGAGTAAAGAAACAGAGCTTTTGTCTAAATTATTCCTGTCTTCTTCACAACGTTACTTCCGAAAAATTGGAGAATCAACTAACTACTATGAATATTTGCAAAAGTCAATTGATTACTTACACACATCTATATTCAGCAACAGTGATTCCAAATTGTGGCATGAAGTAGTTAAAAAATTTGCTCAAACTGCTGATTTCATCCCAGCATACTTTAATGAGTGCAATCTGAAAAATATCTATGTTAAACGTGCAGAGATAATAGAATATTTTCTGAAACTCAATGGATATAAAGTTGATTATAAATTTGCAGATCGACCTGTAAACAGAAAGAAAATCAGGCTTGGTATCCTAGCGTCACATTTCACACCCTCAGCGGAAACATTTGCCTCCCTTCCTGTTTATGAATATATCAGTCGAGATTTTCAAGTTATCTTGTACTCTCTGAATCAAACTGGTCATCCACTAGAGCAATATTGTCTACTTTCTGCCAACTTCTTTAAACTCTTACCACAGAAATTATTAGAACAGGTCAATACTATTCGTAATGATGACCTTGATATACTATTTATTGCTACTAATGTAACAGCAGTAACTCGTCAAATCTGCCTTTTAGCAATCCATCGATTAGCCAGAATACAAGTTACTAGCGGTGGGTCAGTTGTCACAACAGGAATGCGAAATATAGATTATTATATTTCTGGTACATTAACTGATCCATCACCAACAGCACAAGACCACTATCAAGAACAGTTAGTCAAACTAGAAGGAACTGCTCACTGTTTTAGTTACGGCACTGAAGAAAGAAAACTAACAACTCCAGTTGAGCGAAATAGTTTAGGAATTCCTGAAGATGCTATTGTTTTTATCTCCGGCGCTAACTGCTTTAAAATAGTTCCAGAACTGATTGAGATATGGGCAAAAATCATTTCTAGAGTAGCAAATTCAGTTTTAGTACTTTTACCATTTGGCCCCAATTGGTCAAATAACTATCCAAAATCAGAATTTATCAATCACTTAAACTCCACATTTTATAGGTATGGATTAGGAACTGAACGCTTAATAGTCTTAGATCCTCAACCCGTCCCAGATCGGGAGGCTATGAAAAAGTACTACAAAATTGCCGAAATATATCTAGATTCTTATCCCTTTGCAGGAACAACTTCTCTGGTAGAACCACTGCAAGTTAATCTACCAGTAATAACTAGAAAGGGAACTAGCTTTCGCTCTGCAATGGGAGCTGCAATGATTCAAGCATTGGATATTCCTGATTTAGTTGCGGATAGTGAAGAGTCTTATATACAATTAGCGATCGCACTTGGTAATGATCATAAATTACGTCAACAAAAAAGTGCCCAAATTAAGGAAAAAATGCAGGATAATCCTAGTTTTCTTGATAGTCGTTCTTACTCAGCTAAAATGGGTAACTTATTTCAACAACTCTTAAGTAAATATCTTACAGATACTCTTAGTCAAAATTTACAACTATGAAATATATTCATTCTGAATTCTGACTCCTGAATTCTGTTTATTAAAATTATCTGATGCGAATAATTTTAGTCTTTTGCGGGAATGAGAAGTGTTAAATATTAATTTATCAAAGAAATCATGCTAGTAAATAACAACTTACACAGACCATTAGAAGTAGTATTGGCAATTCCTGTAAGGACATACGACATTGACTTTGTAGGAATAGTTAGCAATATAGTATATATCAGATGGCTAGAGGATTTACGTTTAAAATTTTTAGATGAACACTTGCAACTCAATCAACAACTTGAGCAAGGATATGCACCTGTTTTAGCTGGAACTGAAATTGAATATAAACGTCCGATAAAGCTTATTGATCAAGTGATTGGACGTTTATGGGTGAGTAATTTAGGACGCTTAAAATGGACTGTGCAAGCTGAAATTTTATCTAACAATGAGTTAGCAGCGGTAGCTACTCAAAAAGGCGTTTTTATCAGTTTGCAAAATAGTCGTCCTATTCCTATTCCCAAGGAATTGCAAAATAAATATCTGGAGTGTCAACAACCAAATCAGAAAACTTAAATGATGTCTGAAAAGTGCAGGTTGGTTTGAGGAACGTAGACCCAAAGGGGCTTCCCGCAGTGGTAATCCAACATTATGCGGGATTTGTTGGGTTTCACTTCCCTACGGGACGCTGTTCGCGTTCGTTCAACCCAACCTACAAAAAATATTCTTAACCGAACCGTATTGCTTTATCAACTATTTTTTACACACTAATTTATTTAGCATCAGCTAATATCTTTTCGATGTCTGATAGCTGAACCACTCCTGAAAAAGCTGGACTATTAATTACAAAGAAAGGTGTACCAGGAACAGCCAATTTTTCAGCTAGCTGCATATCTTTCCTAATTGCGGGAGTAGCAAGAGTAAGATCGCGTTTAAATTTTGCCAAATCTAGATTCAGGTTTTTAGCAGTATCTAAATATAAAGCCTCACCCAATTTTTTTTGATTAGTAAACAAGGCATCAGAATATTCCCAAAATTTGCCCTGCTGATATGCCGACCAAGCTGCTGTCGCAGCTGGCAATGCTTCAGCATGAATTGAACTTATCGGTAAATTCTTGTAAATTAATGTCACCTTATCTGGATCTTTTGCTAACAATTGTTTTAAGGTTTTATACGCTTCAGCACAGTAGGGACATTGAAAATCTGAGAATTCTACCAGCACAATTTTTGATTTAGCTGAACCTGTAGTAGGAGACTCGCCAATCACCGCTTGAGGATTCGTTTTTAAATCCTGTAAAAATGTTTGCCGTGCTTGGTTGACTTTTTGCCCCTGTTTCTGCTGATATGCTTGAACAGATTCAAGAATTGCCTCTGGGTGTTCGCGGATAATTTGTAATACTTGCTGTTCAAGTTGCGGCTCAATGGGGCTAGCAGCTTGTGCAGGTAGTGACCAGGCGATAACCAAACATAGCAGACCTATTGTTGTGAAGGTACGCAGATATTGAAATAATTGACCTAACCAATCAAAGAATGTACTCATAAAAAAACTCTTGAGAAAGCAACATTCTATTAGTATTGCCTGAGAAGTGTAAACTGAATAAAGATTCTGTAGTACTTTGCGAACAGGTGCGAGTTGTAGATAAATCTAGAATTGTTAGAGTAGAGTACTTGGTCATTTGGATGATGGCTATATGGAAGATTTAGCGTAGGCGTAGCCCATCGTAGATATCGCACTAACCACAATTCTGGGATTATCAATAGAAAGCTGCTAATTTATATATATTACTTATTGAAAATTTTATGTTACGAAAATTGAGAATTAATATATTACTGCTAGCAGTCTTGGGAAATCTGGCATGGTCATTTAGTGCCCAGGCAAATTATAACGGCAAACTCACCGTAGAAATTGATGGATTGAAGAATAAAGAGGGGCAAGTTTGTGCGAATATATTTACTAGTAGTAAAGGATTTCCCAGCGATCGCGATCGCGTCTTACAAAAGCAGTGTGTCAAAATTAGTGACACTCCCTTGCTAATTACCTTTAAGAACTTAAAAGCAGGTAGTTACGCCGTTGCTATCATCCACGATCAAAATAATGACGGCACTCTCAATAGTAATAGACTTGGTATACCAAGCGAAGGCTTTGGGTTTTCCAGCAACCCTGAAGTTCGCACAAGTGCACCCAAATTTGGCGAAGCAGCATTTTTGGTGGCTGGACCGAACACCAATATCCAAATCCAGTTGAAATATTTTTAGACTTATTGTGGTGAATCCTTGGGTAAATCTTCTTCTTCCGGTAGATTTTGTTCCGGCAAGCCACGCATTCGATTCATCTGAGTCAAAGCATATCGTGCTGTTGCTTGAACTTCGGCATCTGGGTCATCTAGCGCATGGCGTAACATCTGACTCATTTGACCCATCATGTCATAAACGCGCGTCAGGTCACGGATTGCATTCTGCCGCACCTGTGGACTTTCATCTTGGATTGAGATTGCTAAAGCCCGGTTCATCGGTTTGAGTGTGCGGGTGCCAATTTCTGCCAAAGCTGCCAAAATTAAGCTGCTTTCTTGAGAATCGGCATCAATCATCAAGTCAACCATTGGTTGAATTGCCCGCGAATCTCCCTGCTGACCCAAATCCCAAATAGCCTTGCGCCGCTTCGTTGGTTCAGAACTGCGTAAGTCTTGAATTAATTCGTCAACGATATTGAATTTGGTAAGACGAGAAGTTTTTTCTGGTAGCAGTAATTGTGTGGACTGTGGTGGAGTAGCTGTTTGTGGAATAGTTACAGTCTCTTGTGAGGGTGGTGCAATCGAGTCTTCCTTAGCTCCACTCAAACTTTTAATCTCTGATAATTGGGACTTTTGCAATTGTTTAACCTTACGAAACCACTTCAGCAGGTAAAGAAGTGCGCCAATACATCCTAGAACTCCCATGCCAAATACTAACCACCAGATAAAACCTCTCTCACTTGGTTTGGGTTGTGCACTTGGTTTGAAAGTCCGAGCCGGAGAGGGTACTATTGGAGATATGACAAACTGATTTTTGGCCGCCAAAGCTGCTTGGAGTCTCCCCCTAGTCGCCAGACCAGTAATGCCATCTACTTTTAAACCCTTTACTTTCTGGAATTTAGCTACAGCAATCTCTGTACTGGGGCTGTACTTTCCATTTACTACGCCACTGTAGTATCCCAACTGCTTTAATTGAGTTTGTAGTCTCTGCACATCTGACCCTTGACTACCAAGGCTCAAAACAGCCGGACTAGTAGAAACTCTCGAACTAGCTTGTGCAAGTTCTAAAATTTCCGGTGCTAAGTTAGGTGTAGTTGTACTTGCCCGATTTGGGTAAAAACCCAGGCAAGAAAAACAGGTAAATATCAAGATTGAGGAACGGCGTAGCCTCATATTGCAAGTTTCAGCCTGAACGAGCTTTTGAAGTCTTCGATACCACAATAGCTTCAAGATGCCTAAATGTTAACTGTTATTTTTTATTTTTCATTTTGCCCCATCTCTCCAGTCCCCTTTAACTAGTTGTGGCAAATTTTCTAGTTCAGATTCTCTGACTGCTAGGGTTATGGGGTTCAATTTTTGAGCCGATGCTTCTAAAATTGGTTGCTGTATGTTAGCTATTTCGCCGACGGTAACTGTGTCGTTTTGCCCTGCTAAAATCTCACGTTGGTTGATGAGATAGATGCTGATTAAAGTCAGGAAAACACCTACCCACTGCAACTGACTGAGGACTTCTGAGAGGAAGAGATTGCCGAATAGTAGGGCAAAGACTGGTGTGAGAAAGGTGAGGGAACTAAGACTGGTGAGACTGCCACTAGAGGCAAAGTAGAAGAATAAACCATAGGCGATCGCACTGCCAAATACGGTAGCATAACTCAAAGCCACTAAATCAGATCCTCCCAAATTCTCCCACTGCTGAGATTCTACAACTGATGAAATTCCCCATAGTGGCAATCCACCCAAAATCATGTGCCATCCTGTAGCAGTTACTGGGTCAGCATACCTACACACAAACCGAATCAACACTGTTCCCACTGCCATTGATAGGGCTGCTAACAGCATCAACCACTCGCCGCTAGCAAACAAATCTTGCCAGTTGCCAATTGTGATATTTGCGCCTGAGTCGAGAAAATTTAAAATCCACTCATCAGGTAAGCCAATTAAACTAATGCCTATGACTCCCAAGCCTAGCCCCAACCATCCCCAAAAACCAATGTGTTCTTGGAATAGCCACAACGATAGTAAGGCAACAGCCAAAGGTTGCGAGTCAATCATCACAGACCCTAACCCCGCACTGGTTCTGACTAATCCTTCTGCCAAAAAACCTTGAAACAGCGTCCCATCTATCAGGGCAAATAAAGCAATCCACAGCCATGCAGCCCAGCCCTTGGGCTGGGGTTTACCCATGAATGCTGCTGCAATCAGAATTAACATCCCCGCTGGTATCAGACGCACTCCCGCCATGAATAGCGGTGTGGTATGGGGTATAACTCCTTTCATGGCTACCATTGCCGTCCCCCATAGGAAAAAGGGGGCGATTAACAGCAGGGGAGGGAAGGGAAATTGAGATGCACTGAGTTTCAGTTGCATAGGTTTGCTGATGCCTTTATTTAACAAGCGCAAAAATTGCTTTACCCAATTTTACCGAATTATGTAGTTTTGCGTAGCTTCTGGGAAAGATGGAAGTTACATCGCCGAGCATCAATACTGTAAAGCAGGATTACAATACAATTGGGAAATTTACATAGTCCTTGTCTTGCGTATTGTTAATATCTTTCTCGTATTTAGCCAGGTACTATGTAAAAGTTACCAGAATGCGATCGCTGCTTGTTTTGCATTTACGACCTAAAAATTGAACTTTTTCTGGAGAAATATCAATGACCATTTCAATGTATCAAGCCTCAATACCTGTGTTGATTCGCACACTAAATAACCTTGTAGCTATTCTAGAAAAAGGTGCTAAGTATGCAGAAACAAAAAAAATAGACCCTTCTGTGTTGATTAATAGTCGTCTATCCCCAGATATGTTTCCATTATCAAAACAAGTACAAATTGCCTCTGACATCGCAAACAGGGGTGCTGCACGACTAGCAGAGGTAGAAGCACCTAAGTTTGAGGACAATGAAAATACATTCCCCCAACTTATTGACCGCATTCAAAAAACTATCGCTCATTTAAATACATTTAAACCTGAGCAAATTGATGGTTCAGAGGAGAAAACAGTTACCTTACAGATGCGTGACAACACTCTATCTTTTCAAGGAATGCCATATCTCCTCTATTTTGTTTTACCAAACGTTTATTTCCATGTCACGACAGCATATGACATTCTCAGACACTGCGGTGTAGAAGTTGGCAAACAAGACTTCCTTGGTCAGCCCTAACACTAGCAATATCTGACATCACCATCAATATTTTTCGGGTTTTGGGGGAAAGGGTTTGAATTTACCTTTGCCCCTTGCCCTTTAACCTTTTCCCATCAGCACAGAACCACTACAAACTAGATAATATTTGTTTCGTAGTATTAATTTGTTCTTCAGTAAAAGCCGCTTGTTGAAGATGATTTAAAAATATACTATTTTGATATCGAATATCTAATTTAATTGCTCGGCGATAAACATTTTGAGCAAGGTTACGCGAACCACTATCCCAGTAATTAATGGCAGCAGAAACTAATGGATGAGGATTGTTTGGTTCCAGTTTAACTGCATAATTAGCCGCAGCAATTGCTATATGATAAGTTTTCAGTTGATGCAACGCTAAACTCAAATTATAATAAGCTACTTCGTTATCTGGCTTCAAAATTACTGCCAAAGTGTGAATTAATACTGCATTTATTAACTTGTCATCAACGAGGTAAACAATTCCTAAAGCATTATAAGCTGAGTATTTTAATGGCTCCTGATATATCGCTTGTGATAAATACTTTGTTGCTTCTTCTTCTCGTCCTGCTAAATGTAATGTCCAACCCAAATTAACTTTTCCCATCGTATTTTTTGGTTGAAGTTCCACTGACTTGGACATTGCAGTAATTGCTTCCTGATAGCGTCCTTGTTGACGATACAATAGCCCCAATTGTCGATACTCGCTGGCGCTATTTGCTGCTATTGCCGGAAACATGAAACAATTTGAAGCTACAAATAACGAGGTAAAAATTTTACTTTTAATTCGATACATCATATCATGTCCGCTTGATTGCTTATTAAACGCAAAGAACCCCACCCCGCCAAGGCTATGCTTTGTCTCCCCTCCCCGCTAGCGGGGAGGGGTTGGGGGTGGGGTTCTTTTATTATGGGTAATCTGGCGGACATGATATCACTTATTAATTGACAGTATTGAAAGTTCAAATAAGGATACCTAAGTTTTCCCGGCTGAGATATCCAATAGCAACATAACCTATAATTAAATAGATAGTTAACTATATTTTAATTACTAATGTTTTTTTTAAAATACTTCTTAAGGTAGTTTATAAATTCATCCTTAAGTAGGATTAAAAAGTCTTGGGGATTTTCACTTAAATTTTCACATATATGTGCGCTAGTGCGCTTGTAGCTGATCTAGTAGGTGCGTTACACTACCTTAAGCACCCTAATTTATACTTTCTAGGAGAGACTAGTGGTCTGTCAAACCTATCTTGATGGTTAGAGAAACGCGATAAATCGCCGTCTCTACAGAAAATCTATTCGTCAATTATTTCTTGACAGACTACTAGCAAGGCTATACTTTTCTAAATTCGCTACTAATTTTACTCCAAATTCTTCCTCAAATACTCCTTTTTTATAATCTAAATTCCAGAGTTCTAAAGCACAATCATCATCAGATTGAGAGCGGAAAACCATGAGATTACACTGGCGCAATTGGGGATAATACTCACATTGCACTTGAGCGATCGCCCCAATTTGTCGTCTATCTAATGCCACTGCTAATCTTAATATCGCACTTAATTGACTTACAATTTGTCGCTGCTCTTTAGTTAGTAAACTCTGATAATTTTCATGTTTCTTCTTGGGCGGCGATTTGCGATGATAACGCGCTAAATTGGCAATGATTTCAATCTCGGTTTCTGTATAACCGAGTAATTCACCATTGCGAATTAGATAGTAAGAATGCTTATGGTGAGACGAATGGCTGACATAATGACCGCAGTTGTGTAACATTGCAGCCGCCCACAATAATTGTCCCTCGTCAGATCCCCAGTGGTGTAGCGTACCTTGAGTTTGGTCAAATAAACTCTGGGCAAATGCTGCGACGCGATCGCTATATTCTAAATTGACATGGTATTTCTTAGCAAGTTTTAAAACATTGCGTTCCCGAACTGAACTTTGGTAGCGCAGTTTATCTTCAATTAAACCGTGCGTCAACATCCAGTCTACAATTACACCTTCCCGGAGGGAACGCTCACAAACTGTAACCGATTCACTACCCAAAAGGGTCATTGCTTCCTGTAATATGACTGCGCCAGCGAGGATAACTTCAGCCCGTTTATCTGGCATACCGGGAATCGCAGCCCTTTCGGAGTTACTCAGTTTCCGCAAGCGATTTACCAACTCTCGCAAGTCTTTAAGACTGAACTGGTAGCCATTGAAAGTGGAAGGAATAACACCCGACTTTTCTCTTGCATGAATCATCGCCAGGGTTTCAATAGTGCCAGACGTACCCACCAAACGGGGAGATTCCTCAAGTTGCAGGTTTGCTAGTACCTCATCCACGGAACGTTCTAACATACCGTGTGCATAGGTTTGCAAACGCCCAAACTCGGCGTTGCTAATGGGATCGGTGGTAATTAACTCGCTTGTGAGTCGAACTGCACCGATTTTGGTACTGGTGAGAATACGCGCTTGGTGACTATCGCCCAAAATTAATTCTGTGGAACCACCGCCAATATCAATAATCATCTGAGGCTGGTTGTGAAATTCCATCCCCGACAGTACACCCAAGTAGATTCGTCGCGCTTCTTCTTGACCGGAAATCAAGTCAACGCTTAAACCCAACTCTGTTTCTACTTGGTGCAAAAAATCTTTCCCATTGGGGGATTCCCTTACAGCACTGGTTGCTACAGCGATGATTGTTTCGGTGTTGAAGGTTTTGGCAACTTCTTGGAAGCGTCCTAAAGCCGCGATCGCTTTTTTAATTATCTCCGGTTTGAGTTCCCCTGTAGTCAGATTGCGATTGCCAAGTCTCACGGTTTCTTTTTCTCTGGCGATAATGCTGAAAGTTGGTAGTGTGGGGTCAATATTGACTACTACCATGTGTAGAGAATTTGTTCCCAGGTCAATGGCAGCAATAATCCGATGTTGCTTAACTGGTTGAGTTGGAATGCCCTCCCAGCTAGCCGAAAATAAATTCAGCATCAACTTTTCTCCCTCTCTTGATAAGAAATGATCGAAAACGGCGGTATGTCGAGGTAGCTGGCACTGATATTTATTGCAACATACTTACTCAAACTGAGTCCTGAGTCCATAACCCCAATGACTAGAATGGCTCTATTTCCCCCTTTTTAAGGGGGATCATTAAGGACGACTGTACACCTTAACCAAACCTTATTGGAAGGTAACTGAGCTAAGTATATTCACCCTAATGCTGATAACCCCAATAACTACTTAAGGATATTTAAAGTTGCCAATTTGGGTTATGTTTTTACAAATATCAAATAACGTTATTCTATAGATGTTTTGTACCTACTTCCTAATCCCATGCTAACAACGCCAGAACGCCCCCAAGAACCAGTTTGGCTTGTGATTATCCGGCTTTTGCGCTGGCATAAACCAGAAGGACGGTTAATTTTAATGATTCCTGCACTTTGGGCTGTGTTTTTGGCTGCTTCTGGGAAACCGCCTTTACCTCTGGTTGGTGTAATTATATTGGGTACTCTCGCCACAAGTGCCGCCGGGTGTGTAGTCAATGATTTGTGGGATCGAAATATTGATACAGAAGTGGAAAGAACACGCTCACGCCCCCTCGCTTCTCGCGCCCTATCGGTAAAAGTTGGGATTGTAGTCGCTATAGTTTCGTTAGCGTGTGCAGCTATCCTGGCCTTTTATCTTAATCCCCTGAGTTTCTGGTTATCTGTGGCAGCAGTGCCCATAATTTTGCTTTATCCCGGTGCAAAACGAGTGTTTCCTGTGCCGCAACTGGTGCTTTCTATCGCCTGGGGTTTTGCCGTGTTGATTAGCTGGAGTGCGGTAACACAAACTATCTCCCAAGCAACTTGGTTACTTTGGGGCGCGACTGTATTATGGACATTGGGATTTGATACTGTTTATGCTATGAGCGATCGCGACGACGATCGCCGCATTGGAATTAATTCTAGCGCTCTATTTTTTGGTAATTACGCCCCTGTAGCTATTGGAATTTTCTTTGCTGGCACAATTTTGTTATTAGCTTGGTTAGGTATAGTGATAAATCTTCACCTGACTTTCTGGATTAGCCTTGCAGTTGCTACTATCGGCTGGGTTTGGCAATCTCTGCGCTTAAGAGGGCGAGATTTACCTAACCCTGTTTATGGTGAAATGTTCCGACAAAACGTGTGGATTGGTTTTATCTTACTTGCTGGGATGATTACTGGCTCTTGGTAATATGCTTACATCGCAACTTGAAAGTAATTGATTAAACCGCAGAGGCGCAGAGAGCGCAGAGTCAAGGGTTGAGGAATTTTAAAGCTCGTTGACGGAGTTCTAATACCATATAGATTTCTCGTAGGGGCATGGCATTGCCCATTGGTGTCAACTTCAGCTCAAACACTAGAATTTATCGTCGTTTTAGATCCCCCAACCCCCTTAAACAGGGGGCACAAGATTCTAGTTCCCCCCTTTTTTAAGGGGGGTTCTTCTTATCAGAGCAAGCTTTCACGTTAAGTTGACACCTATGGGCATTGCTATGCCCTTATCAACGTATTTGTATCATTATTAAAGTGAAATAGTATAAGATGGATAAACGAAGCTAAAAGACTCGTTAATGAGTATCAAAGGTGGATGAATGGAGTTCAAAGACTCGTTCACGAGTATTAATTTATCAAGATCCGGAAGTTTTTGCAGTTCTGCCTTTACTAATAGCCTTAAAGCGATCGCTCAACAGTTCTGCTACAGTTTTTAAACCTGGAGTCTTTTTCGCTGCTGTCTTGACGTAATTATAAACTGTCAAACTGCCGAGCATTGCTTCGCTACCGACTGCCAACAGAGTATCATCTATTTGTTCGGTGAGTTGCCGGATTGAGATTGAAAGTTCGCTGAGGGTGGTAGCTAGTTGATAACCCTGGATAAATTCTTCAATGTCAAAGCTGGCTGGGAGAATCTCACGGTTAGATTGAGCAGCGTTGACGCTATTGGTAACAAAAGCTAGGCTTTTATCGCCCATTTGGAATAACTTGCGGCGTTCTTGTGCGGTTAAAGCAATGAGAAAGGGGATCTTTTGTTCAATTATTTGTAGGGCTGCTTTAATTTCTTGGATATCTTCTGGCGAAAGAGTGCCTGTGATATTGCGATCGTCCATCGTATAATTACCTGGGGGTAGTAGAGATTAAGTAGCAAGATTTGCTAAGTATATGATCCGCATTTCTCACAAGCTTCAGGCGTTTGATAGAGCACAGGGGCAGAGGGGAAAGAACTTGGTATCTGAACTCTCCCCTGCTCCCCTGCTCCCCTGCACAAGCACAGGCTTTGAGAGGTGTGGTGAGAAATCCGGGATGATTCCCAAAGTAAATGCGATGGTACATCTTTTTATTAGAATTTTTAGTATATTTGATTAAGATGTTGTATTATGCCAGCCAGAGATATCTTTCATAATGCAGTCAAGCAAGCATTAGAAAAAGAAGGGTGGAAAATTACCCATGATCCCTTACCAGTTAGTTTTGAGTTAGGGGATATGTACATAGACTTGGGAGCAGAAAAAATTCTTGCAGCAGAAAGAGAGGGAGAAAAAATTGCTGTTGAAGTTAAAAGCTTTTTTAAAACGTCTGTAATTTCAGAATTTCACACAGCTTTAGGACAGTTTATTAATTATCGACTAGCATTATCTGAACAAGAACCAAACCTGACTCTTTATTTAGCAGTTCCCATCGATACATACACGTCATTTTTTACCATCAGACTTGTACAAAGCATTATTAAAACATATCAACTTAAATTGATTACTTATCAGCCTGTGACGGAGGATATTGTCGAATGGATAAACTAACACAATATGAAAAAATAATTCAACAACTTTTCCAAGAATATGCTGCAATTGCTAGTCAAGATCCCGAAATTGAAACTCAATTAATTTTTGACAAAGAACATCACCATTACCAACTTGTAAATGTCGGTTGGAAAAATCAGCGCCGTGTTTATGGTTGTTTTTTACATATAGATATTAAAGATGGTAAAGTTTGGCTGCAACATAACGGTACAGAAAATGAAGTAGGAGAAGACTTAGCGAATTTAGGTATCCCCAAGCAGGATATAGTCGTCGGCTTTCATTCACCATTCAAACGACAATTTACAGATTATGCTGTTGGTTAAACCAACGAGCTAGAACTTTAGATTATTTTGGTAGATGTTGAGCGATGCCTACGGTGGTAAACTACGCACTTTAGAGTTATGCTACTTTTAACGACTTTTCTAGCGTTTTCGGCTCTGGTAGAGCTTGACCGTCCGCCAAAGATGATTCAATCACCATTTCTAAAACTTCTTGAGCATTTTTGAAAGCTTCTTCGTAAGTATCTCCGTGAGTATGACAAAACTCTCCCCATTCAGGAAGACTAACAACAAAACACTCATTTTCATCAGACCACTGAATAATTATTGTGTAGTGAGAATTCATTCTTATTCTTCCTCTTGAGCCTTTTTTATTTCTTCTAACCTTTGAAGTGCATTATTAACATCTTTCTCTTGGTAAGCTTTAGCATCATTCCCGTCTTTACCTGATATAGTAACTCTCCCAGATAGCAGGGGATGATACCAATTAGTGTGGCTACCTTTTCCAGAACGGTATCTAAACCCTGCTTGTAGCAACAAGCTTTTCAATTCTCTGATTTTCTTAGGCATATACTCAGCTTACATTTACCCTTCCCACTCCTTTAACTTCTGTTGAGCAAACTCTCGCACTTGCTCATCTGGGTCATTTGCTGCTTTGTCGCGCAACAGTGGTAAAGTTTGGGGATGTTGAGGAAATTGCTTGATAATTATCTCCAGTGCAACGCGCCGAGGGTTGGTTTCATAGTCTTGCTCACGCTCAAAGGGAGCATTGACAGCGCAGTTGTAGTAAATCTCAAACAACTCAGGCTGATATCTGAAGTGTTTCGCTAATGCTTGGATGGCTGCACCTCGCACATACTCTTCATTATCAGCAGTGGCGCGGTCTTTGAGAAACGTGCGGGTGTCCGGGTCATCTTTGAAATTGCTAGCTAATGCTTGGATGGCTGCACCTCGCACATTCCCAGAATTATCAGCAGTGGCGCGGTCTTTGAGAATCGCGCCGGTGTCTGGGTCATCTTTGAAATTGCTGGCTAATGCTTGGATGGCTGCATCTCGCACATTCCCATCATTATCAGCAGTGGCGCGGTCTTTGAGAAACGTGCGGGTGTCCGGGTCATCTTTGAAATTGCTGGCTAATGCTTGGATGGCTGCACGTCGCACATCCCATTGATTATCAGCAGTGGCGCGGTCTTTGAGAATCGAGCGGGTGTCGGAGTCATCTTTGAAATTGCTGGCTAATGCTTGGATGGCTGCATATCGCACATCCCCATGATTATCAGCAGTGGCGCGGTCTTTGAGAAACGTGCGGGTGTCTGGGTGATCTGGGAAATTGCTGGCTAATGCTTGGATGGCTGCACGTCGCACATACCCATGATTATCAGCAGTGGCGCGGTCTTTGAGAATCGAGCGGGTGTCGGAGTCATCTTTGAAATTGCTGGCTAATGCTTCGATGGCTGCACGTCGCACATTCCGATCATTATCAGCAGTGGCGCGGTCTTTGAGCCAGTGTAAGGTATTGCCGTTATCTTTCCAAATTGCGGCGATTGTTGCAACTGCTTGAGTGCGAATTTCCCGAACTAACTTAGTTTCTTCATATTGATCGGGTGTGTAATAGTACCAGAGGTCATATTTAGTTAAATCTTGTAGCTTGTCAAATAATTTATTAGCCACTGACCCAATCACCAAGCGATTTCTCACTTCTGCAAGGCACTTAGCCGCTAAAAAGAGGTTGATAAATTTTTCCTCTTCGCCATCTTGCACCATTAAGTAATCAATAATTTCACCAACAAATTTCGCATCAATCATTCCGGCAATTAACAGCAATACCTCATGCCAAGTTTCATCTTGCCAGTGTTTGCCAAAAACTTCAGTTTTAAGATACTCAATTGAAATACTGCGTTCCTTCTCAAACTGCCAGACAAACTCCCAAGCACAGAAATATTCTAAAAAAGTCCGATGCACAAAGGCATAGTAATCTGCACCCAAGAAACATAAAATAAAGGTGCGATCGCGCAGTTGTTTCATCAACCGTCTGGCTTTATCTCTGGCATCACTCACAGGTATGCTTTGCAGATATTTAGTGAAGAGTGCTTCTAAATCATCCGCATAGATAATGTTGCCAGCTAAACCTTTTTCACTGGTTTGCATAAGATAAGCAACTTGACGCAGCATTGCCTGTTTATCTTTATAATCAATAAGATCCAGACGTTCATCCGGCTTTAAATTACGTCCATCGTCCCAATTATGCAACAGAACCTCTGAAGCATCTTTATACAGTTCACTTCTATCTCTGGGTAATTCTCGCTTGAGATTGAGAATTGCCATCATAGTTAACAGCAGAGGATTTTGTGCTAGTTCTGCAATCGCTTTTGATTCATTAATTACTCTTTTAAGACGCTCGCGTTTGATATTTTTATCTCTTTCTTCCGCTTGACTAAAAGTTTTATCATGCCAGCGTTCAATAAAATCTTCAATCTGTCCTGGTTCTAAATCTTGTAACATAAAGTGGCGAAACTCTGCATCTCGCAATTGTTGCTGCTTATAGCCGATGATCCGAGAAGTGACAATAACCTGCACATCGGGATATTCATTAGTAAAGCGATGAATACAGGTAATTACTTCCTCCCGCTTCGCCTGTTCAAAGATTTCATCCAAACCATCAAACATGACTAAAGCGTTACCAGCCTTTAGCTGTTCATGCAATTTATGCTGATTCAGATGATAAAAGCAATTGGGACTATTATGGTAAAATTGGAGAAAATCATTACAACTACCAGCATTGCGATCGCGCATATAATTGCGTAATTCAATCAACAAAGGAATTGGCAGATTAAAATCCTTCTGATCGAGAGTTTTTTCTACCCAATCTAACGCTAGATATTGCAACAATGTAGACTTACCAGAACCAGGATCGCCTAAAATAACTAGATAATTCTTGCGTTGCCGATCTCGGATAACATCTAAGACTGAGCGGATTGGCTGTTCAAAATAATTGCGTTGATAGCGTTCTGTTTCTTCTTGAAGTTTTTCTATTTCAAATTCTGCATCTACTTGGTTACTTTCTTGTAGCTTGCGGAGATGTTCTTTAGGCAGTTCTGGTAAAACCTGATAAACTTGACGCACATTTAGCGCGATAAACATTTGCCATAAATTTACCGGATGTTCGCGGGCTGTAGTCTCTAAACTATCTAACTTCAGATTGCCGTAGCGTTCCCGAATAGTTTCTAAATATTGCGGTAAATTAAAATCCTTAGAAATATCAGCGTTTTCTTTTAAAGTCTTATCAATACTGGATAACTTTTGAAGCTCCAGGATATAACGTAACTCTTCTGAATCAGAAAGAATATCTTGAACTTGTATGAGATACTGCTCTGTAATTGTTTGCCAGTTAAATTTAGGCGGTAGAGGTTCGAGTTGAAGTCTTTTCCAACTATCTGCTAGTGTTTTAAAATCTAGAGAATCACATTTAATATCAAAAGCCTGACCAAGAATTTCTTTAACCAACTTATCACGGATAAATTTATTGATATCTTCAGCGCAATTTTGAATTTCAGCTTCAGAAAGTTTGCAACGAACCTTTAACTGCTGCTGCATCAGTTGCAAAAATTCTGTCAGCGCCATGACTACAACTTTCTGAAGCGATTCTTCTGGTTTAAAGGGCGCGGTTACAGCATTATTAAAGATATATTTGAAAAAATCTTTAGCGTAGTCCTTGACTAAATCCTTGACAAATTCTTCGCTGATAATAGTTTTGACAAGAAACCCAACTGCTTTTTGACCTATCCAGAGAGTGAACCACTCAACTATCATACTCACACCTGCTAAGTGCTTGACTACGAGTAGTATATACACCTGTGAGAGAAATCTTTCCAGATTACTGAGTTTTTAGCTTAAAAGCGATGCTGGCTAAAGATTTGTTAAAAATAACTAATATACTAGGCATTGAGATTAGGAGTAGTTTTATGGTTCTACAAGTTAACCCCATCCAAAAAGAACCTATTGTTACTTGGGAAGCACTTCCTGCCGACTTCATTTTACCAGACGATCCAGTGGAAAATATTCAACAACCCGCGATCGCTGCGGCACTTACCGATGCTTTGGGAAGCACAGGATGCATCCAACCCCAGATGCTGATTGGCTCTAATTTCGGACTTGTAGCCACAGTCAAGAAAAAAATTGTTGTTAAAGCCCCTGATTGGCTTTACGTTCCTCAAGTGCAGTCTGTAGGAACAAATGTAGTTCGTCGCAGCTATACCCCAAATTTAGAAGGCGCTGCTGTGGCTGTAGTGATGGAATTTCTCTCAGACACAGAAGGGGGAGAACTATCAGTCCGCTCAACTCCACCCTACGGTAAACTCTATTATTACGAAAAGATTCTCCAAGTTCCAACCTACGTAACCTACGACCCTTACGAACCAAGTCTAGAAGTACGGTGCTTGCAAAATGGAGAATATACTTTGCCGCAAGCAGATACCAATGGACGTTACTGGATTCCTGAGTTAGAGTTATTTCTCGGAATTTGGCAAGGTGAAAGATTATGCCAAACCATGAACTGGCTGCGCTGGTGGGATAGAGAAGGAAATTTGCTGTTGTGGAGCAGCGAACAAGCTGAACAAGAACGCCAACGCGCTGAACAAGAACGCCAACGCGCTGAACAAGAACGCCAACGTGCTGATGTATTAGCAGCTAAGTTACGTGAACTAGGTGTTGACCCTGATGCGACGCTGAATAGCGCGTCGTAGACACAATACGGTTCAGATCAGCCCAAAACCCTGATGTAGAGACGCGATAAATCGCGTCTTTAAAGATCAATTATCTACACCAATAACCCTTAACCCAAGCGTATTGCTTGTAAACATCGCATAACCTAAAGGGATGCTGGGAATAATAAATTTGGGACATTAGCACCAAAATTCCATGAAACAGCAACAAAATCAATTTAGTCATCTTACTGCGATCGAAAGAAGTTATCTCTCATTTCCTGCACAGCTTTTATTAAATCAAAACCTGTTACAAGGCAAAATACTAGACTTTGGTTGTGGCTTTGGTAATGATGTTAAAATATTGCGCCAAAAAGGTTGTGATATTACAGGCTATGATCCTTCTTATTTTCCAGAATATCCTGATAATAAATTCGATACAATAATTTGCTTTTATGTTTTAAATGTTTTATTTACTGAAGAACAAACTAATGTTCTTATGGAAGTATCGCACTTATTAAAACCAGGAGGTAAAGCTTATTATGCTGTAAGAAGGGATATCAAAAAAGAAGGGTTTCGAGAACATTATATCCATAAAAAACCTACCTATCAGTGTATTGTCAAACTTCCCTTTCCTTCAGTTTGTTTAGATGAACATCGGGAATTATATGAGTATGTTCACTATAATCATCAGCGAAATTCATCTAATTATTGCATATTCTGTAATCCTCATAAAAATCTAAGACTATTAACTGAATCTGCAACTGCTTATGCTATTTTTGATGGCTTTCCTATAAGTAAAGGACATATTTTGGTTATTCCCAAACGCCATGTTAGCAGTTATTTTGAATTACCAGTTAAAGAGCAATCTGCTTGCTGGTTTATGGTGAACAAAGTACAAGAAATTATCAAAACGGAATTTGAACCTGATGGTTTTAATATAGGAATGAATATCAACCGAGCCGCCGGTCAAAATATTATGCACGCCAGTATTCATATCATTCCTCGTTACAAAGGTGATACTGTCTCTACTAAAAGTGGAATCAGGAACGTTATTCCTAAAAGGCAATAGTTTTTCTTTACTGATAGCTTTCAGTAGAAAAACCGGATTTATAACATATACATAAATCTGAAAAAACCAGTTTTTCGATCTTGTTGAAAATATTTAGTAATAAATTCAGTTAACCCAGATTATCTGGATTTATTCCCAGCGCTCTTAATTGTTCTGTTAATTGTTGCACCCGTTGTTCTGCTTGCTCGGCGCGTTGTGTTTCTTGTCGAGCGTGTTGTGCTTCTTGTTTTATTTGTTCAGAAGGCGTGAGATACCGTTGTCCTAGCTCATCATACCAATACATCCATTCCCTTGTTACGCCGCAATAATTTCCCCTCTCACAACCAATTCCTAAGCTAATTTCTGGTAGCCAAACAGGGTTTCCTTGCTGCAATTCATACTTACCATTAACTAACTTATGTACTTCCAGATGCGGTTTGCGGCGGCGACGGGAGGAATAAATCACATAATAAAGTACACCCAAAGCCTCATATTCATCCAATTTAGTAGTGTATTCCTTACGATAATTTTGGGAAACCACTTCTAGCACGAAAATCGGCACAACATTTTCATCCCACAGCACATAACTGGGACGCAGTTCCTCATCATAAAACCGCTCTACCCTTAAGCTCAAAAACCCATCTGGCACAATAGGCGGCTTATCGGGGTGATAATAAATACCCATATCTATGGCAAAAAGCCAGTCCATGCGTTCTGCCCAAAGTATCAGCAGGATTGCCTTCAGCAAGCCTGGTATCAATTCTTGCAGTTCATTATCCACAGGTGTTTCATCAGAGTCTGGTAGTTCCTCGGCTGAGGGCAAGTACCTTGGCAAGTTGTACTCTAACATGGCTGGTTTCCTCAAAACTCAAAGGATATTTAGCTCTCCAGAATTATAACGATTTCTCAGTTAGCGATGCCTCTGGTGGTAACTGAGCAGCGCCGTACCCTTCTCCTGTCGGAGACGCTACGCGAACGGGATATTGTCTCGCAGAGAAGTGCAGCCTCTCAGAGAGAAGTGCGAACTACGCCAACGCGCCTACGCATAACTATATCATTATTTATACTATTAGATGAAGGGACTCTACTGACACTAAGCAATTCTAAATCTGTCGCAATTATCAGCCAAAAAATTTATCTGTAGGCACGGTGAAAATCACGCTACCTTTTAAAATAGTGAAAAAGCTTAGAATATAAGTCTTGTAACTTCTGCGTAGCAGCACTAGTGTCCAAATTCTAACGCTTGACCTGACAAGATTTTGGTAACTCTTAACTATATAATAAATATTTAAGTGCTTAGTACTATTCATGCTTTATATTTAGCGGCAAGTGGCACAAACAGCCACTCATCTTTAAATATTAGCAGGCAGTACCACATTATCTCTGCGGCTCACGCTCTAAGACCATCGCTACCAAGTGTAAAGTTAAGGTTAAGTTGATATTAAAACGAATAATTTTTGCGGAATTGCAACAGATAAATACTAAACTAAAAAGTCTTGTGTAGCAAAACCTGTAGCTTTTAATGAAGTAATCATGTCTAAGGTTCTTGTCTCCGATCCTATTGACCAAGCTGGAATTGACATTCTTTCGCAAGTTGCTACCGTTAATGTCAAAACAGATCTAAAACCAGCGGAACTGATCGAAATTATTGGTGAGTATGACGCGCTGATGATTCGCTCTGGTACGCGCGTCACTCAAGAAGTTATTGAAGCCGGTACGCAACTAAAAATCATTGGTCGTGCTGGTGTGGGTGTGGATAATGTGGATGTTTCCGCTGCCACACGCCGGGGAATTGTGGTAGTCAATTCTCCAGAGGGAAATACAATTGCCGCCGCTGAACATGCGCTAGCCATGATCTTGGCTCTATCTCGCCACATCCCCGATGCTAACGCTTCGGTGAAACGCGGTGCGTGGGATCGTAATAGTTTTATCGGCGCGGAAGTCTACAAAAAAACTCTCGGCATTGTCGGCTTGGGTAAAATCGGCTCCCATGTTGCCGCAGTGGCTAAGGCAATGGGGATGAAACTCCTAGCTTATGACCCTTTTATTTCCACAGACCGAGCTGAACAAATTGGCTGTCAGTTGGTAGAACTTGATTTGCTCTTCCAGCAAGCAGACTATATCACCCTACACATCCCTAAAACCCCAGAAACCACCCACTTAATCAATGCCGTGACCCTGGCAAAGATGAAACCCACAGCCCGGATTGTCAACTGCGCTCGTGGTGGCCTCATTGATGAAGTAGCTTTAGTAGCAGCTCTGAAAGCTGGTAAAATAGCAGGTGCAGCCTTGGATGTGTTCGAGTCAGAACCACTGGGTGAATCTGAATTGCGATCGCTAGGCAGGGAAATTATTCTCACTCCCCACTTGGGAGCCTCTACCGCTGAAGCTCAAGTGAATGTGGCGATTGATGTTGCCGAACAAATTCGGGATGTACTTTTAGGACTACCAGCACGTTCAGCCGTCAACATTCCTGGACTCGGCCCCGATGTGTTGGAAGAACTCAAACCCTATATGCAGCTAGCAGAAACTCTAGGTAATCTGGTGGGACAGCTAGCTGGCGGGCGAGTGGAAGTACTTAATATTCGACTGCAAGGGGCACTAGCGACCAACAAAAGTCAGCCTTTGGTAGTAGCTGCCCTCAAAGGATTACTTTACCAAGCTTTACGCGAACGGGTAAATTACGTAAATGCCAGCATAGAAGCCAAAGAACGGGGAATCCGGGTGATTGAAACCCGCGATGCTTCCATTCGAGACTATGCCGGAACTCTCCATCTTGAAGCCACCGGGACTTTAGGTACTCATTCTGTCACAGGCGCTTTGTTGGGTGAAAAGGAAATCCACTTAACCGACGTTGATGGTTTCCCGATTAACGTTCCCCCCAGCAAATATATGCTCTTTACATTGCACCGTGATATGCCAGGGATTATCGGCAAACTCGGTTCTTTACTCGGCAGTTTCAATGTGAATATTGCCAGTATGCAAGTAGGTCGCAAAATCGTCCGTGGTGATGCAGTAATGGCTCTCAGTATAGATGATCCTTTACCTGAGGGAATTTTGGATGAAATTATTAAAGTCTCTGGTATCCGGGACGCATATACAGTAACTTTATGAGTGCTGAGTGCTGAGTGAAGAAAAAAGTCAAGAGTGAAGAATTAGGAGCATAACTCATAATTCATAACTCAGCACTCATAACTCATAACTCAGCACTCATAACTCAGCACTCTAAAGATGGCAAACACCTGGTGGGAACTACAGATTTTATGTGAGCCAGACCTAGAAGATTCTATCTTTTGGCGACTGGAAAATTTTGGCTCTCGTGGTACAGCGAGTGAAAACAAGGGAAACTTATCTTTAGTAAGGGCTTACTTGTCAACAATTCAAACACAGCTACTAGATTTAGCGGCGCTGTCGCTGTGGTTACGCCAAGATGCCCTCTGTATAGGACTGTCATCTCCCTTAGTACAGTGGCAATTGATTGATGAGGAAGATTGGGCGACTAGCTGGAAACAATATTGGCATCCGCAAGAAATAGGCGATCGCTTTCTAATTAACCCGGCATGGCTACCATCACCAGAAGCATCGGAACGATTAGTAATTCGTCTTGACCCTGGTGTAGCATTTGGTACGGGCGGACACGCCACTACTCAGCTATGTTTGGAATCCTTGGAAATGCGGTTGAGTGGTCTTCCTCAGTCGTTTGTAGGTACTGGCGGCAAACAGGAACATCTGGTAATTGCGGATATTGGCTGTGGTTCTGGTATCCTCTCCATTGGGGCGTTGCTACTGGGAGCAGAGAAAGTTTATGCAGTGGATACTGATCCTTTGGCAATACAATCAACTATCAGTAATCGCGATCTTAACGATATTAGCTCAGAACGTTTATTACCTGCCCAGGGAAGTGTAGACGTTTTGACAAAACTAGTTGAAAACCCGGTGGATGGGATCGTCTGCAATATTTTGGCTGACGTGATTATTGAGTTACTCCCACAAATAAGTGCGATCGCTAAACTTGAAACTTGGGCTATCTTCAGTGGTATTTTACTGGAACAATCTACAGCTGTTGCTGATGCCTTAGAGCAGAATGGTTGGGTCGTTGCTACTCTATGGAAAAGAAAAGAATGGTGTTGTTTGAATGTACGACGTTCTTGAGCAAAAAAGATGATATACACAGAAAGTAGCCCGTCTTAGACACGCCCTACAGATAAGTTAATTGTTTCTTTTGGGTGAGTTACTATAGCAATCCTATTTGAGATCCGAACAGGATGCATACTGATGTAGCTTGGGAAAATCAAATTCTTGATGATTAGTAAAGAACTTAAACAGCCACTTACCAACAGGAAAAGATTTGCACAAAGGCCAAAACTTTCTTAAAAAGTTCTTAGTTTGTAACCAAACATATCCACACACATCATTGCACTAATTAATTGATTGAATCCCAGCAATAAATTAGAATTTGGGAAAATATGTATCCAGGGATAAATCAACCAAAATTGAAAATTTTTTAAATTAAAAAGCCCTGAGAAAAATCCAGGGCTTTGTTTTATGAGCTTTAGTTTCTAATTAAGGATTCGCACTTGCTGCGGTTGGTAGTCAAAACCAAGTTTATTGGCACAAAAGCCATTATTCCGTACTTGATTTGGTTCAATTATTTTTCCCCAGTCCAAAGGAGTCACTACATACTGTATCCCTCCTTGCTGCTTAAAATCTGCGTTCCAAGAGTTATTAATCTTAACTTGATTCATATTAAATGCCAGTTGCCAGTTGTTAACCTTGGTATTGCCCTGATTTGTAATTTTGAAGCTGACACAAAATCCAGTTTCCCAGTTGGAATTGATCTCAGTAGTGACTTTTAGTTGGACAGTACTAGTAGGAGTTGCAGAAACAGAAGGAGATGGGGAGACAGAAGGAGTAGGAGTTGGAGAAACAGGAGGATTACTCGGTTGGTCTGGCGATTGAACTTGTACAGGTGGGAGTAGTTGGGACAGTAATTGCTGCTTGGGTAGATCAACACTTTGCCAATCATCTAGTAAAATTCCGGCTGTATCACTACTATTCGGATTCCAACTCCAGTAAGTAAAGCTCAAGTTATTTTTTTGAATGTATTTCACCAACTCATTTTGCCAAATTCCTTCTTTGGAATTTAAGTCTACTTTCCGTCCCCCAAACTCCCCAATCCAGATAGGAGCAATATTCTCACTAGCGATATAGTTAAATCCTATTTGCCAGCGATCAATTAGATTATTAGGAAAGTTAGAGTCATAAAAGTAGGGCTGATTGTACACCCCAGCACCATACTCATGAGGAGAATAGACTAGCTTATTAGAATGAGATAAACGTACTGGGTAGCGCTTCACACCTTCTAAATTCCCACCATACCAGTGCTGTAGCAGTTTTTGACCAGGAACATTCTTTTCTACTCCTTCAACAACAATCAGCCAATTAGGATTAACACTGAGAATCGCATTACCTGCGCGTTCTGCTGCTAGTCGCCAGTCGGTATTGATGTTGTTATCACCCCAGCTAGCTTTCCCGTGAGGTTCATTTTTTAAGTCTGCGCCAATAACGTTAGCTTGATTCTTGTATCGGATTGCTAACATTGTCCAAGTATCGATCCAGTCTGCTTCCGTAAAGCCGTCTCCATACCACAATTCAGGAATTTGCTGGTCGTTGAGACGGTGGCTGTCGAGCAGGATTAGCAATCCTTGACGTTGCGCTTCCTGAATAACTGAGTCCATTACCTCCAAGGGGGTTTTACCTTGAAGTTCTATGTTGCTACCAATTCCAAAGTCAATGCCACTGATATTAAGCGATCGCAATGCTGCTACAGAATAAGGCAACCGGATAACGTTATATCCTAAGCTTTTAATCTGCGCCAGCATTTCTTTATAATCTCGTTTCCATAAACCGTGAGGGGCGTGCGTATCAGTTTCCATACCAAACCAATTAACACCTCTGAGCAATACAACCTTGTCTTTCGTATCCACAATTGTTCTACCAATCGTTGAAAGTGGTAGCTCTATTGGCGTCGCAGCCATAGAAGCATCTAGCTGGATACTAGCAGGTGATTTAGTCAAAATAATTACTAAAAACACCACTAAACTTAGGGAAAACATCAGTAATTGCTTATGTAAGCTCAATGTTCTTGGTTTATTTTTATGGATAATTTGCATACTATATTACTTTTCTTGTAGAAGAATATCTAAGTTAACTTAACATATAAAGTATATAAAGCTTTTTACAAGGAAAATTTTTTTGCAGTATCTTTACGTAAAAGCTATTTTTGTAAATCTGATTTTTAGCCACTGATAAATTTTCGTATTATGATTACAAAGCATTTACTTTACAGCTTTTTATATTACTTAATTAATCTTCCGTACATCCGACCATCCTAATAATCTTAGAGCAATAATTGGCTACGATTGTTTCTGTATCTGCAAAAATTGGATAGTGGAGGTGAAAAACGCTAAAATATATGACTGGCAATACGTATAAATTTCTATCTATGTTTTGCATTTCCCCTTATATAATCTGTGTTAGTTGCTTAATTTACAAAAAATTTACGTAATTTACTGACTTCTTCATGAGTTTTCTATTGAAAACATCTCGGATAGAGAATAATTTAGATACTAAGGGAGTACAGATACTGAGCGACCGTGAAAACTCTATAAAAGCTAGATGTTATGAGCGGTAATTATATCTGATGCAATCTATCCATAGTCTTTTATTTGACAAAAACTTTTTTAATATGACACTTTCTGCACTGCAAAAATTATTACTACCATCTGCGATCGCTTCTCTAAGTGTATTTTCCTTAATGTCATTTCCCCTTGCTACACTAGGCGATAAGCAAATAGCCATCAAATTTCAGGAAGAACCTATTTTTGACGGGAAACTTAGAGATATTGCTATTCCTTACGTAGTTTTTGCAACTGCACTTAGTATAGGGTCTGGAATTTCAGCACTCGCTTTCTGTGGTTGGCGAAATTCTTCTTTCAAATCAGCGAAAATTCAGCAGGAATTATCTAATTTAGAACAACACCTACAGCAAAAAGAGGCATTACTAAAAGAATGGCAAGTTTCCGAGCCTCGGCTGCAAATTTCTGGATTGAACGCTTTTTTAGATGACGAGATACCTTTTGATCAAGCTTTCAGCTCAAAAAACTCTGCAATAACTGCATCTCAATCTATTGGAGCGCAAACCCCGATGCCAATGCACGCACAGTCAGTAAATCCTGTACCAAAAGTTGCAACTCAAAACACCCCTACCACTATAAGAGATAGTGCTGCTACTTCTGCATTTGCATCTGCCCAAACTTTCCTTGGCTATGCTCAAGAAAATCCCAACAACATCAAAGAAATTGCTGCTGCTGGTGAAGTAAATCAAACAGCAATCATGCCATCAGAATTTGAAGAGTTGCAAAAACAAATTAAACAGATGATGTTACAGATGCAGGCAATGCAGAAGAATTTGCAACTAACGTCTCAAGCAACAAATACTGAAGTAGAATCCACAGCTAAATTTCAGATTTACTATAATACTGTCCTTTAAAATCTACTCAAACCTGTTTATCAAAGAACAAAAGCTGAAGATAAACAGGTTTAATGTTCATTACCTACATCTTTATGTAATAGACAAATAACCAAAAAAACAAAGCATTAGAGAAGCAGAGGATAAGATTTAAACCACTCAAGAGCATAGAAGTATAGAGCAAGTGTCTTTAGGTATGAATTTTCTCTCTGCCTCTTTCATGAAGCTTCCGAAATTGCCATAACTCTTTTAATAAAGACAAAGCACTTTTCTCTATAGACAATGCCCACTGAATTAGTGGTTATTGGGTAATTAATATCTGGATGCCAGCGCTCATATTGAGGCTGGTATTCCTGTTTTTATCTATTAAAAAGCGAGTAATGGAGGGCTACAGTATCCCGTCCTCAATCAAGTAGGAAGTAGAGTAGGGGTACATAGACAGGATTATTTGATAGGTTTGATGCCCATCTTAATTCTCACCTGAGAAACTCTGAAGGAGTCATATAGGCATTCGTTTGCCTATTTTTAACCTGTGGAAGTAGGGTAGTTTTAGAAGCTACGGATTGCGGCGGGATTTGATATCGGTTTCCCCAACCACCATTCAAGTCTTCCGGTTGCGGACGAGGTGGTATTGTTTTCCCCGTAGGTAGGGGTATTGTTAAGGTTTGGCTAACTTGTAAATATTTTTCACCTTCGTTAGTAAAGCGAATCAACTTGCTTTCAAGCTTTTCAAGCTGTTGATTTTGTGACTTTAACTTTTGAGAGTTTTGATTATCTGGCTGTTCCCACTGACTAGCAGGATCGAAAATAGCTACAAATGTAACGCCATCTTCTGGAAACAGTCGTATTTGTGCTGGATTTGCTTGCCAGACTTCTTGGAAAGTACCATCGGGTGAAACTTGCCACAGATTCAGCGCAGCCTCCCATTGTCCCTGTTTCACTTCCACAATTTGACGAGCCAGAATTGAACGGTTAGTATTCGTGTCTGAGTTTAGCAAAGCTTCTGCTTGTCCTGATACTGGACGCAAATAACGCACAGCAGCTACTGTAATCTTGCTAGACTCAGGCAGATTGGTACTACCAACGACATTGTATACACCTTTACTTGATACAGGTTGTACATCTCCAATTCTCATCTCCACCTTTTCTTGTGCTTTTTGAACACATCCATAACTGGCAGCTAAAAGCATTAGGCAAATGGCTGTCTGGAGATTAGTAGGATATAAAGCTTTAAATTTAGTCAAAATAGTCTTTAAAGCAAGATTTTTCATGATAAAAGGCATTTTTATTTGGATTTTTTCCAATTAACTTAGGTTTTTACCTATTATGCCCAATTTATTTTTATAAATAACAAGTTTTATCGACTCTTAATCAATTAATTGAAAATTGCAAAGTTTATTCTATCTAGTGGTTAATACTCATTTAATTTGCTAAAGTAGCGACATTCAATAACCTAAATATGTAATTGTTACCCAACTAGGCTGATGAGGCAAACAGTACTCGATTGTTATAAATTTACTTTTCCAAGCCAGTACCACAAGGTTTATCTACTGCTTTGCACTGTCGCCGTCTCGATTTGCTGGGTACTGGCAGTGAGCGAAAAATCTTCAGCTCAAGTTAACCCATCTCAGCTACAGACTAGCGACTACCAATTAGGTTTAGTAGAACCGCTACCAGTGCCTAAATTACCCGTCAATAAGAGTCAATCGCAGCCAGCGCAAACATTGCCTCCTCCACCCCTAACGACTGGTGTAGCAGTTGCACCGATCGCCAATCCAGTGTCCAAAGTTGTAGAACCCAAACCAGTCAACGATCTCCAACAGCTAGAGAGTGTCTTCATCCAGCAGCAGGTAACTGGAAAAGCCCCGGTAGCAGCACGTAGTTCTGTTGCACCACAAGTGGCAGCAGGTGGGGACACTTCTGACCTTAATTTAGGATTGCAGGGAAAGATGAACGGCTCGGAGCCACTAAGTAGCTCAGTCCCACTGCCACCACTCCCCAACTCGGCTGCAACGCAAGAATTCACTGCACCAGCAGCACCAACTTTTAATCAACTACTCAGTTCTCAAACAGCCCCTCTGCCACCACTTCCCAACTCGGCTGCAACGCAAGAATTCACTGCACCAGCAGCACCAACTTTTAATCAACAATTACTCAATCCAGAGATAACACCATCAGTCCCTAGTATTATTCCCACTCCAAGCACAGCAGTGCCAGTTACCCAATCAGTAACGACTCAACAACGCCGCCAGCTCGCTAGCACTAGTTTAAGGGAACCCTCTTTACAATTCCAAGGAGTTTATATCACCCAAGGCGGCGACACCTCAGCACGAGCGAGAGTCACCGGAGTCTACCCACTGTCTCCTCAAGCCTTGGTTGGGGCAACCCTGGATTTAACAAGCGAAGGCAGCAACTTGGATGACTCCCGAAACGAGGGTTTGAACATTAACGAGCTGTATTTGGCGACTTCACTGGCAGGAGTGCCTAATCTGCGGTTTGTGATCGGTCAAATAGATTTAACGTCTTATTTTGATCGCAACAGCTTTGCTAAAGATGGAGCAAGTCAATTCTTTAATCCGGTATTTCAAACCAACCCAGCACTGGCGGCGACAGGGATTAGTTCACG
Organism: Nostoc sp.; assembly: GCF_041747015.1. GTDB lineage: Bacteria > Cyanobacteriota > Cyanobacteriia > Cyanobacteriales > Nostocaceae > Nostoc. The sequence continues at coordinate 39,098 of NZ_JBGTFY010000319.1, read as the reverse complement.
TACTGGTTTGTTAGCCGATTGGAGTGTCACCGACAATATTGAAGCGAAAGCAGCAGTCTTTTCATCAGCAGACAAAATCGGTGACTTTTCTTTAGATGGATTTGCTGGCGAAATCGGCATCCGTTACGGCAATGCGATTATTCGTGGTACTTATGCCAGCGATCGCGACGCTGGTGTCCGTGATAGCTTCCTCGAAAGCTTTAGCATTGCCAGAGGTAACAATCAATTTGGCCCTGATGAAAACGATCGCGAAGAAGCATACGGTGTCAACGCCGAAGTCTTTATTCCCAATCTGAAATTAGGTTTGTTTGGGCGCTATGGTCGTTACGAAAACCGTACTTTAGGAGAGGGTGCAAATACTTACGTCTTGGGAGCTAGTTTTGTGGATCTGTTTACCCCAGATGACCGAGTAGGAATAGCTTATGGACGCGCTCTCTCTAATGATCGCCTCCGTCGTGGAGATCGTCCAGATGTATTGGAAATGTTCTATGATTTTAAATTTCTTGACAATCTCCGGCTAGGCTTTTCGGTTCAATCACGTGATGATTTCTCAGAAACAGTCTTCGGTATCAGGGTGAAATCAGAACTTGATGTCACTCCCAGAGGGAGAATCACTCAATGAGTCAAAACAATATAGATAAAAGGCAAAAGGCAAAAGCTAAAAAAATTAAATATCGTTCTCTTTTTACTTGTTCATTTTTCCTTTTTACTTACTTGCTAACTGTGCCACCCTTGGGCAGCATTGCCCCTGCTCAAGCGCAGAACTTATCGGCGTCAGCACAAAAGGGTTTTGCATTGTTAAAAAAAGGCTTGATTAATGATGCGATCGCAGCCTTCAAGCAAGCCCTCAAAAGTCAACCACAATCTTCCCAAGTTAGGTTAGGATTAGCGATCGCCTATCGTCGAGCCGGACGTATTCCCGAAGCTTGGAGTGCTTATCAACAAGTATTGGCAGTAGACTCCAACAACCAACTAGCTTTAAAGACAGTTGGTCTATTGGCTACTTATCGTCCTGAGTGGAACTTAAAAGGAATTGAGGCTCTGACAACTTTATTAGAGTTAAATCCTAATGACTCAGAAGGTCGTGGTTATCGGGCTGTACTCTACTCCTCTCCAGGACGATTAACTGAGTCCCTGGCAGACTACCAAATAGTACTGAACAACACCCCCACACCAGAGGCAGTCGTTGGTGCAGCTCAAACTTACAGTTATAGCGGGGATTTTCCTAAAGCACTGGAGTTGTTTAACCGCTATCGCTCCACTGGTAAAGCCATTACAGGGTATGCAGCAGTAGCCTACGGTCGCACCTTACGAGAAACAGACAATCCTGGAGGGGCAGTACAGGTGTTAGAAGCGCAGTTGCAGCGCTCCAAAAAACTTGACCAGATCGGGATTGAAACCCGCAAAGAACTGGCTGTAGCATACCTTGTCAATCAACAACAAGCTCAAGCGTTGGCGGTCTTAGATGTATTACAGGGAAGGCCAGATGCGATTTTGCCCTTAGCGCGATCACTCAATGAAATTCGCAAGTACACCAATAACCCCACCCTCACCCAGCAAGTTTTCAATCTCTACCGTCAAGCCCTCCAAACCGATCCCAACCCTTCCCCCAAACTAATGCGCGAAGTCGCTGATGTCTTTAGTGGGTTTCCTGAAGGACGACAAACAGCGCTGCAATTATATCGACGGGTGGCGTTAGAATTTCCTAACGATCAAAGTTTGCTGGTGCAGCAATTAGCTTTGGAAAATCAGCTAGGTTTACTCGGTAAAAATGACTTGAAACAGCGTTTGGCGACTGTAATCCAATCACTGCCGAGCGATCGCGTGCAGTTACAACAGCTAGCTAATGCCTTAGTGAACATTGATCTTCCCGACCCAGAATTTTTACCTGTGTATCAAAATATTTTGCAAACAGGGGTCAACGTACCGTTTTTGAATTTCCGGGTGGCGCAGATGTATGTGCAGCGCCAAGATTTGAATGGGGCAAGGCAAGCCTTGGCGGCTTACACAGCTACCCCCGCAGGTGCTAAAGACCTCGCACCCCAGTTATTGGCAGCAGAAATTGAGCGTCGTGAGGGTAGTCTCGAAGCTAGTGCCCAACGTTACCAAGCTGTGGTTGCTAGCAAGCCAAATAGTAGCGATATTATTGATGCTGCTTTGGGCGGACTGGCTGGAGTGCGACTGCAACAAAAGCGTTTTGATGAGGCTGTAACAGTTTATGACCAATTGATAGCTCGCAATCCTCAAAATTTGTCGATTCAATTAGGGCGTGCTAGTATCGCCTATCAAGCCAAGCGAATCTCCCAACCAGAAGCAGAGGCAGTTCTCAACAATTGGTTAGCCACACAACCTGCAACCAATACTCCTCCAGAACTATACAGTTTGTTAGGAGCGCTGCCTACTGATCCGCAAAGAGAAGCTTTATATAGTTACCTGCTAGAAGTTGATCCTAGTTCCATACCACTACAACTGCGCCTCTTACAGGTGATAGCAAAACGCAATCCTGCCCAAGCACAAGCGCGGATGAAGCAGTTGATTGCTCGCATTCCCAACACTCCTGACTCATACCAGTTGCAAGCCGAGTTGGCTCGATCTGTAGGTGATTTTAATTTGGCTAGCAGTACCTATCAGAAGATTTTGGCGCAGCAACCAGATAACATCGATGCCCTAGCGGGTTTGGGCGGAATTCGCTTTGAACAGCGCCGCTTTGAATCGGCACAGGAGATTTATGCTCAAGTGTTGGCACAAAAACCGGAAGATAAAGGCGCACGCCGCGCCCTCGCTGGATTGAATGCAATTTTAGATCAGCCTTTGACAGCAATAGCACAGCTAGAACAACTGCAACTAGAAGCAGCCGCAGAAGGAGGAAACGATAGTGATGCATCTCGGCAAATACAGCAAATCCAAACAGACTTTCTGCTACGACGAGGATTTCAGCCCCCTTGGGAAGACTATCAACGTCGAAACAGAAATTAGCTTAAATTCCTTCATGAAAGTTAATTTTCAACAACTACAAGGGAACAATAAGGGCAGGAAGATCGCACTCTTGCACTCTTCCCATCAGCTAATGTTTTACAAATCAAACTGTTCTTAGGATGTGGTACCTCCCAAGAGTGGCAGCTATTGCCAGCCTGATTGGTTTATCTGCCTGTATCTCTAGTTACTGGGCAGCAAAACCTAAAACACCGGATCAGCAAACACCGGTGGCAAACGTCCCCACTGAAGGTAGTAGTCAAAATCTCGCTGGATTATTAGCTGATCTCCCTAAATCCACCCCCAACCGGGAATTACTAGCCCAAAGTTGGGATAGCTACCGCCAAAGATTTATTCAGTCAGATGGGCGAGTAATTGATTACGAAGCAAGCGATCGCTCAACTAGTGAAGGTCAAGCTTATGCTTTGCTACGAGCAGTACTGATTAATGATCCGGCAACTTTTGCCCTGACTTTAAACTGGTCGGAAAATAACCTTCAGCGCCAAGCGGATGGTAAACGCACAGATCATTTGTGGGCTTGGAAGTGGGGACGAAAGGAAGATGGTAATTGGGGTAGCATCGACACCAACTTTGCCAGTGATGGGGATATAGATGCGATTACTGCCCTGATTTTGGCATCACGGCGTTGGAATCGTCCCGAATACCTGGAACTGGCAAAACTTAAACTGCAAGATTTGTGGAACTTGTCCACCATCTCAAAAACCCAAGGTAAGCGCTACCTCTTACCAGGGCCTGTAGCTGCATTTGTCCCGAATGCATCTACCCTTTACCTGAATCCCTCTTATTTTGCACCCTATGCTTTTCGCATCTTTGCACAAGTTGACCCCCAACATGATTGGTTGAGTTTGGTAGACAGCAGCTATCAAGTGCTAGAAAATTCCGCAAAGCTTTCTAGCGTAGGTTTACCCAGTGACTGGGTAGCTCTAAATACCAAAACAGGACAATGCCAAATCCTACCAGCATCTAGCACTCTGAAGAGTTTGTATGGCTTTGATGCCTATCGGGTGTGGTGGCGTTTGTCGTTGGATGCTGCCTGGTTCAACTCACCCCAAGCGCAACGCTATCTAGCGACATCCACTCAGCACCTGCAAAAACTGTGGATTAAACAATCGAGTCTACCAGCACGCATTGATCTCCAAGGGAAAGCATTAGTGGATTACGAAGCTACATCCCAATACGCTATGTTGTATGCCGCTATGCAGTTGGTGGAACCAGCGATCGCTCAAGAACTGCTTGTGAAAAAAATACTGCCTCAATACAAGCAGGGAATTTGGGGTGATCAATCTGCTTATTACACCCAGAATTTGGCTTGGTTAGGATTGCTACCTCCAAAGACAATTCCCCAGCGACTGCTTAAATAACATTCGTTGAGGCTGAGTTAGAGCCACGGGCTTCCCAGATACCTCTTACTCCCGTTGATTTCCTTTAAAAAATTCGATGGGATGATTTTTAAATTCTAAAAGCAACAAAATACTTGTGCTTTTTGCATAAAAAGTTTGAGTAAATTAACCCTAAAATCACGCTCTACCATGAAGCATTTGTTTCATCTTTCCCAAATTAGTAAAAAAGCAATTATTGTTACTTCTTGCTTTTTTTTGTTTCCTAGTTCATTATTGAGCGCTCAAGCTGAAACTAAAGGCGAGCTGCAACAACAAGTAACTTTATTAGCTCAAGCAACGACATTAGAAAGTACTAGTAAAGCAGACTTAAAAGCTCCTAGTGCCAAGAATCTGGCAACTTACACCCTAGAATTTAATCGTAGTCCGATTGTGGGCAACCGGATGCGCTTGCGCGGGGTTTACTCAGAAGGTCGTCTTGCCTTTACCCGTCCTCGTGGCTGGAAACTAGATCGGGGTAAGGTACAAGCTTTAATCCGTTTTCAACACTCACCATCGCTGTATGCCAATCGCTCTAACCTGACCGTGCTAGTCAATGGCACCAGTGTTGGTAGCGTACCACTCAACCGCAAAGAGTCCCAAGTAGGTCAAGTACTGTTCAATATCCCACCAAAGCTGGTTCAAGACTATAACGAACTCATATTGGTAGCACAGCAGAATAACACCCTCGAATGTAGCGACCCTAGTAGCCCCGACTTGTGGACAGAGATTCTGCCAGATTCCAAATTAATCTTAAACTATGAACGGCAGCCGATTCCTTTGAATTTCAGCCGCTATCCTTATCCTTTCTTTGACGAACTCGGCTTAGAAACTAACCAAATTGCTTATTTGCAACCGAGTCAAGTTAATCAATCCTGGCTGACAGCAGCAGCTCGCTTACAAGCGGCATTGGGCAGAATCGCAGATTTTCGCCCAATTCAGACGAGTTTGGTGTCTGATGTTGCAAATGTGAAGGCAAGCGATCGCTTGGTAATCATTGGTACTCCAAATGAGCAACCAACCCTAAATACTTGGAAGAATTTGCCCCTGAAAGTCGTTAGCAATCAAATTCTTGATCGTGATAACAATCCCGTACCAGATGAAACTGGGGTATTGATGATCACTAAAACTGAAAAGAACGGGGTTCCGGTTTTAATTGCCACTGGCAACAGCACAAAAGCTGTGGAAAAGGCAACCCAATTTTTATCACAGCCAGACTTGCGGAAAATGGGGACTGGTCAGGTAGTTTTCGTCGATACCCTCAAGGAAGGCTCGATACCAGGACTCCGCCAATGGCCTCGTTATTTACCAGAACAAAATTCTTTTAAACTGGGCGACATCAAAACCCAGGTCAATGGTGAGCCGTTTAATGATGTAACTGTACGTGGGATGGGAGCGCCGCCAATTGAAGTTGATTTTCGCGCTTTGCCGGATGATAGATTTGTCCGGGGTAGTTCTATGAATCTGGTGTACAGCTACGGGCCGCAGGTTAATCCGCGAACTTCTGCGATCGAAGTTTTACTGGATGGAGTTTTCATCGGTGGGGCACGTCTTGATTCGGAGTCGGGAGAAACTCGCAAAAACCTCAAAGTCAATTTGCCGGAAAACTTGATCAAACCCAACTCGAAACTGCAAGTTTTCTTCAGGATGAATCCTAGAGAACCGTTTGATAAACAGAACTGTCTTCAGCCACCAGATCAACAACTTACAGGGACGGTGCATTCTGATACTAGCTTCGACCTGAAGCGGGAAATTTCTACACAACTACCAGACTTAAACCTGCTGAAATTTGGTTTCCCCTTTGCTGCACCACAGGATTTGTCTCAGACGGCGATTGTCGTGCCACAAATCCCCTCGAAGACAGATATCTTGACCTTGTTAGCTTTTAGCGAACGCTTAGGAAGGCTCAGTCAAGCAGATGCTGTCAAACTAAATGTTTATACATCGGATGCTTTGCCCACAAAAGTCCGCAAAAATGACCATTTGGTAGGAATTGGAACGCGAGAAGATTTTCCTTTTCCCGAAGTGTTTAATTCCACTGGCTTCAACTTGAACCAAGCATTTTCCCGCTCCTCTGCCAATGCTGTGGTTCAGACCCCACAGGACACACAAGGCATGATTAAGCAAATTATCTCTCCTTGGAACAGCGATCGCGTCGTTCTAGCTTTAACATCTCAAACCGAAACTGGTTTAGAGCGAGTGCGGCAAGTCCTCAATCAAGATCCGTGGTTCTTCCAACTTAAAAAGGATACGGTGCTAATTAGTAGCGATCAAAAAGACTCAGTTTCCGACGATGCTGATGCCTATCAACTACAGTTTTTTGAAAGCGCCCCGAATAGTCGTCGCTGGGAAAATACCACTCCCCTGAGCAAAGCATCACGCTTTTTACAAGAAAATTGGCTATTGCTACCTGTAGGCATTTTCAGTGTGTCTCTAATTCTTTACGGGATTCTTCAGTTGTATCTCAAGCGGCTGACTGCTGAGAAAAAATAGACACTTTCGGTTAGGTATCGCCAATTTTAAATTTCAAAATTTAGATCCAAAATGTCTTCTTCTCCACACACATCGCCCCGGAAATCACGCGATCGCCAGCGCTTAAAATTGAGCAATTGGTTGATTGATATTACCCCCCGCTTTTTTGACCGCACTCTTCAAAAGGTGGGTGTTAAACAATTTAAGTGGTTGATCCTGCTGCTATTATTGCTCTCAGTGCCACTGATTGTTACCCCGATAGAAGTTTGGCAGCAGGGATTGGTAGCAGTGTTTCTCGTGCTACTCGGTCAACTGCTTATACACGCAGAGTTTCAAGAGTCCTCTTCAGAAATCAGCCAGTATTATCATCTGTTTATGCTGTGGCTGAGTATGGTAACAACGCTGCGTTATTTGTACTATCGCACCAGCTATACCCTCAACTTTGATGGTTGGCTCAACAGCATCGCTTGCGTATTGTTATTAGCGGCCGAACTTTATGCCATCCTCACCTTGGTATTGGCATACTTTCAAACCCTGAAAATTCAAGAACGCGAACCAGTTAATCTCACAACCATTCCTGTTGACGAATGGTTCAAAGTTGATATCTACATCCCCACTTACAACGAAGACGTGGAGATTGTTCGTAAGACTGCCGTGGCAGCCTTGGCCTGTGATTATGCTCCTGATAAAAAACAGGTTTATATTCTTGATGATGGTCGTCCAGAAAAATATAAAGAGAACGACCCACGCCGTGAACAGTTTAGCGCCAGACGGGAACAGCTACAGCAAATGTGCGAAGAACTTGGCTGTACACACATGGCGCGGGACAATAACGACCACGCTAAGGCTGGTAATATCAATACTGCCTTTTATAAAACTGACGGCGATTTAGTATTGATTTTGGACTGTGACCACATTCCATCGCGGCAAATTCTCTTGCATACAATGGGTTTTTTCTTCGATCCCAAAGTATCGTTTGTCCAAACTCCTCACTGGTTCTATAATCCCGACCCCTTCGAGCGTAATTTGGTCACCAAAGGTAGAATACCCGCAGGCAATGAACTGTTTTACAAGGTGCTGCAAAAAGGTAACGATTTTTGGAATGCTGCTTTTTTCTGCGGTTCCGCAGCATTAATCCGCAAATCCCACGCTTTAGAAGTTGGGGGAATTGCGGTGGAAACCGTGACGGAAGATTGCCACACCGCCTTGCGATTGCATTCCCTGGGTTACAAATCTGTCTACTACGACAAAATTATGGTGGCTGGTTTAGCGCCAGAAACGTTTTCTTCTTACGTAGGACAACAAGTGCGTTGGGCAAGGGGGATGGCGCAGATTCTGCGATTGGAAAATCCCGTTTTTAATCCGAAGCTGAACCTGACATTTGCTCAGAGGATTTGTTATTTCAGTGCGACTTCCCACTTTTTGTATGGTTATCCCCGTCTAATATATGCGATCGCTCCCACGCTATTTTTATTATTTGGCGTTAACTCTGTCCAAGGTTTGGGTTTAGAAACTCTAGCCTACGCCCTACCCCATATTCTCCTCTCCCTTTTTACCAACTACATCATTTACAAAAACGTCCGTTTCTCCTTCTGGAACGAAATTTTTGAATTTGCGATGGCTTTCCAGGCTGGGTGGGTGACGATGTTAGCACTGTTTAATCCCAAGCTGGGTTCATTTAATGTTACCGACAAAGGAACGTCTATAACCAAACGCACCTTTGACTGGGAATCGATGCGTGGTCTTTTGGTGGTGACAGGACTTGTAGTCTCTTCCTTGCTAGCTGTTCCCTATTGGCTGCTGCTACATCCTGAAGATTGGCAAGCAGTCTTAGTCAACACCATGTGGTCTATTTTTAATCTGGTTTTGCTGATAGCTGCTTTGCTGGTTGGCTTTGAACAACCACAAGTACGTACTGCCCACCGTTTACAGCGTCGTCTCCCCATCTTAATTACCAGTAACGGTCAAACAATCATGGGCAAAACGGTCAATATTTCAGAAACTGGGGCATTAATTTCTTTGGAAACTTGGCCTAATTTACTGGATGAAGTAGAAGTTGAGGTGATGGGAGATTATACTGCTAGCGCCTCTTTAACAGCGCAGATTGTCCGAGTCTCTCCTATTAATGACACAGAAACGCTTTTGGCTGTTGATTTTGTGAAGCTAAACAATGCCCAACGCGATGCTTTAACTCTAGTTTTGTATTCTGATGTCCGGGAGTGGTATTCTCAAAAAGGGCAGTATGTAGACCGACCCATAGCTTCCCTGGGATTCCTAGCCACGAGTCTGACTCGGGCCTTGCGTGACGTGAAACAAACTAGCGGTAAAAAGGTACGCAAGCAGGTAAATACCAATAGCCAACTCTACTGGGATGGTAACTTTTTCTTTGGAGTAGCCACAGAGCTAGGAACAACCGGTTTGCGCTTGGAAATAGAGGATAAAAAAGCCGTGTCTTCTCACAAAATGCTCGGACAACAGGATTTGCATACGATGCGAAGTGTTAAACCATTGGTTGGTTTACTGTTAAATCAGGATGCCGATAATTTATCATCTAACCGATTTGTTGCCGAAATTTATGCAGTAGAAGAACAGGCAAATGGCAAGATTACGCTCGAGTTAATTTTTCCAGAAAAATTCAAGGAACGCCAAGACACCAAAATTAAACAACTGTTGCAGGTTCTGTAGCAACTAGGACTAGGGCGTGTTTTCAAACCTCTCCTTAACACCCCAGTCTTTGAAGATCCCCCCAGCCCCCCAATTTATCGGGGGGCTTTTAGAGTTTCTTTCCCCTCTTTTTAACAATGGGGGTTTAAGTCCCCAGCAAGATAGGTGTAGCGAACTGCAAACATAAACGCTTCAAACCACAAACAAGGCATTTTTGAAACCACCAGAACTTACGCATTGACAAAATTCACCCAAATATAGGCTTTGTCAGGTGCTTCCCGCTTAAATAGCATAAATTATCTCACTTGTCAATATATTTTGTTATATCTATACCATATAGCGATTTCAATTTCTAAACTACTTTCTGAAGACATATAGGTAGATATACTTAATATTTGCTTCAGGTTTTATCTGCTAGGAGTTTAATCAAACGGTGATTTTTAGGTAGCGCAGATAGCTGCGCTACTGAAAAAGATGCAATATTTCGCGCATCAAGGAGCTAAAAGCTAAATTCTTAACGCTAGCTTAAATAATTGTTTGTAGATGTCTTACCAAATCTGCTGCTTGTTTTACACCCTCAATCCGTTCCACAGGCTGACCCTGCTTAAATAAGACTAAAGTTGGTAGAGCGGAGATTTCATACTGACTAGCCAACTCCGTGTACTTTTCGGTGTCGATTTTGACAATCCGCAGGCGATCTTTGAGTTGGGCATTGACTTGTTCTAAAATTGGCACCATCATTTGACACGGGCCACACCATTCAGCATAAAAATCTACCAATACAGGTACATCAGAAGCAGAGAGCATCTCTTCAAAGCTGTTAAATTGTTTTTTAGTTGCCATGTCATACACACCGATTTTCTATTGTTTGATTCCAATATTAATACTTGCTATCTGGAATCAGTGTAAACTCATTTTATTTTTATTGTTGTTGGATTTTACTACCAATCCAAAAGGTATAGATACCTTGTTTCGGGTGGTGTAGTTATAGGGTAATATTTAAATTTAACATTCAAAGTATATAAGTATTAAGTACAAATCACCATAAGATAATTAGCGCGGTGATTCAAAATGTTGAGGAATATTTCATGGAAGTTTTGAGTGAAAATTTGCAGGGCTTACGGGGACAGGTAGCTATTATTACGGGTGCTTCACGGGGAATTGGGCGAGCGATCGCAATTGAATTAGCCGCACAGGGAGCCAATATAGTTGTTAATTATGCCAGTTCTAGTGCAGCTGCCGACGCAGTTGTTACAGAAATTATCGATGGGGGAGGTCAAGCGATCGCTTTTCAAGCTGATGTTTCTAAAATTGATCAAGTAGACGCACTGGTTAACGCCGTCATGGAAAAGTTTAGCCGTGTGGATATCTTAGTCAACAACGCAGGTATTACCCGCGACACATTGCTTTTGCGCTTGAAGTTAGAAGATTGGCAAGCTGTGATAGACCTTAATTTGACTGGTGTTTTTTTATGTACACGCGCCGTCAGTAAAATCATGCTCAAACAGCGATCGGGGCGGATTATCAATATTACCTCCGTAGCTGGACAAATGGGCAACGCAGGTCAATCAAACTATAGCGCCGCTAAAGCAGGTGTCATCGGCTTTACCAAAAGCGTTGCCAAAGAACTTGCTTCTCGTGGCATCACAGTTAACGCCGTCGCCCCTGGCTTCATCGCCACCGACATGACCAGTGATCTCAAGAACCCCGAAGATATTCTCAAATACATCCCACTCGCTCGTTTCGGGCAACCAGAAGAAGTCGCTGGGATGGTGCGCTTTCTCGCCGCCGATACTGCCGCAGCCTACATCACCGGACAAGTATTTAATGTCGATGGCGGTATGGTGATGGCGTAAATAGTCCTTACTTAGGAGTTAGTAATTTTTGTAGGGTGCGTTACGCCATAAGCTAACGCGCCATCTTAATACCAAATCCCTAAAAATATGATGCATATTATAAAAGAGTTTAACTAGTATGCAAGATTTATTTAAACGTTTAAATAATATAGGTTATGAGAGTGGTATCTCAACTTTCTCAAAAGTAAACTTAACATAGAAGTCAAGAACGGAAATACCTTGCTAATATAGGACTCATATTTGATTTTTGAACAAACTCAGTACAACTTAAAGGGACTTCTTCCCTACTTCCCACTCCTAGCCTACGCAAATAATTTCAGAAATCAAATCGGATTGCTATATGCATTACTTTTAATGTAGATGTAGCATTTTGAAAAAATTTAAACAGACTTCCCTGAACAGTCAGAGGTGGGGAAATGACTAGGATTGTTAAAAAATGTTAATCTGTTCTTTAGATAGCCATGCTGCGGACTAGGTATAACATTTAAATTTATTAATAAAAGTTAATGAAAGCTGCACACATTGATACAGAAATGGCAAGACTAGAAGCTCTGCGCCAGTATCAAATTCTTGACACTGAACCCGAAGAAGCCTACGACAATCTTGCTCAGTTAGCGGCATTCATTTGTGGCACTCCTATCTCCTTGGTAAATTTTATTGATGAAAACCGTCAGTGGTTTAAGTCAAAAGTAGGCTTAGATATATCAGAAATGCCTCTGAGTAGTGGGTTCTCATACCTTTGCCAAGAGCGGCGTAACGTTGTAGTGGTTACGGATACTCTAGCTGATGAAAAATTGGCAAAGAATTCGCTAGTGACTGGCTATCCCTATGTGCGGTTTTATGCAGGTGTACCCCTAATTACTCCTAAGGGAGATATGCTGGGAACTCTGTGTGTAATTGACCAAGTTCCACGGCAATTGAGCCAAAAACAAATGGAGGCGTTTGTAGCTCTAAGTCGTTTGGTAATCGACCAACTAGAACTCAGGCGTCATGTAATTGAGATATCTCAAATTACCGAGAAACTAATGACGCACGAGCAAGCAGCTCGCGCTCAATCTGAAGCTGCGAGAACCCGGATGACTAATCTGCTCGAAAGCATCACTGATGGTTTTTTTGCCCTGGATAAAAAGTGGCGATTCACCTACGTCAATGGTCAAGCAGAACGGCTGTTGCAAAAAAACCAGAATGAAATATTGGGTCAAAGCATCTGGAAAGTGTTTCCAGAAATCATTGGCACAACATTCTATCGTGAGTATCATCGGGCAATTTTAGAACAGGTAAGTGTGGAATTTGAGGAGTTTTATCCGCCACTAAACTGCTGGCTTCAAGTCCACGCTTATCCCGCAAGAGACGGCTTATCTGTTTATTTCCAAGACATTACTGAACGACGGAAAACAGCAGAAGCACTAGAAGAGAGTGAAAAACGCTGGCAATTAGCATTAGATGGTAATAATGATGGGATTTGGGATTTGAACCTCAAGACTAATCAAGTGTTCTTCTCAACTCGATGGAAAAAAATGTTGGGGTATAAAGACGACGAAGTTTCCAACGGTTGGGATGAATGGAAAAAACGAATCCATCCCGATGAGCGAGATTGGGTACTTCAAGCCTTCCAAGACCACTTTGCCAAGAAAACACCGTTTTACGTCTGTGAATATCGAGTCCAATGCCAAGACGGCAGCTATAAATGGATTCTAGATCGAGGACAGGCACTTGGGGACGCATTAGGTGATATAGTACGGATGGTCGGTTCTTATACTGATATCACAGATCGCAAGCAAGCAGAAGAGGAATTAAAACGGCAAAATCTGCGATCGCAACTATTTGCTGAAATCACTCTGAAAATTCGAGAATCTTTACAAATTGAGGAAATTCTTCAGACTGCGGTTACTGAGGTGCAAAAACTACTACAAGCTGACCGAGTTTTGATTTTTCAACTAGAGACTGACGGTTCGGGAACAGTGGTACAAGAAACGGTGCTACCTGGTTGGCCGGTAATTCTAGGAAAAAATCTGCTCGACACCTGTTTTAAAGAAGAATACTTAGAAAGATATCGCCAAGGAAGAGTTAGTAAAATTGAAGACATTGAATCTTCTGATATTAGCCCCTGCCATCGAGAATTTCTTGGGCAGTTTGCTATCAGAGCTAACCTCGTAGTACCAATTATCGTCAGGCAAGGTATTTGGGGCTTGTTGCTGGCTCATCAATGTGCTGCACCTCGACAGTGGAATAACTTTGAGACGGAGTTGTTAGAACAACTAGGTAACCAAATTGGAATTGCTTTATCTCAAGCGCAACTATTAGAAAAAGAAACCCAGCAAAGTCAAGAACTGGCGCGTTCTAATGCGGAATTAGAACAGTTTGCCTACGTCGCTTCCCATGATTTGCAAGAGCCGTTGCGGATGGTAACTAGTTATTTACAGCTACTAGAGCGAAGATACAAAAATAAACTAGATGCCAATGCCGATCAGTTTATCACCTACGCTGTAGATGGGGCACACCGGATGCAGACGCTAATTAATGATTTATTGAACTATTCCCGCGTCAGCAGCCGTGGTCAGCCTTTTATGCCAGTTGATGGTAATGTTGTGTTAGGAGTTGCGATCGCTAATCTTCAACTGGCGATCGTCGAAAGTAAAGCAGTTGTCACTCATGATCCTCTACCGGAAGTGATGGCTGATGCCACCCAATTGATCCAAGTATTTCAAAACCTCATCGGCAACGCCATCAAATTTTGCCAGAATCAGCAGCCACAAATTCATATTGGGGTAGTGAAGAGAGATATAAAAGCTGGGGAAGAAAATACTACCTCATCCTTCCCACTCCCCACTCAACTCAACGAATATTTGTTTTGGGTGCGCGATAATGGTATAGGTATAGAAGCCCAGTATGTTAAACGAATTTTTATAATTTTTCAACGCTTGCATGGTATAAACAAGTATCCAGGTACTGGAATTGGTCTAGCAATTTGTCAGAAAATTATAGAACGCCACGGCGGACATATCTGGGTTGAGTCGAAACCGAGTCAAGGCTCGACTTTCTACTTCACAATTCCAGATAGAGCAGGTAAGCAATCGTGAGCAGCGAAAAGGCAATTATGCCTATTGAGGTTTTGTTAGTAGAAGATAATCCTGGCGATGCCCAACTCACACGCATCGCCCTGGAAGATAGCAAAATTTCGGTTCACTTAAACGTGGTTGAAGATGGTGTAGAAGCAATAGAATTCTTGCGAAAACAAGAAAAATATGCTCAAGCAGCCCATCCAGATATTATACTACTCGATTTGAACCTTCCTAGAAAAGATGGGCGGGAGGTACTGGCAGAAATCAAAGGAGATGAAAATCTTAAACGAATTCCTGTGGTGATTTTGACGACTTCCCAAGCTGAAGAAGACATCCTTGAAGCTTATAACCTTTCTGCAAACTGTTATATAACTAAGCCAGTAGATTTTGATCAATTTGTTAAAATTGTAAAATCAATAGAAAATTTTTGGTTTGCGATCGTAAAACTGCCACCGGAGTAATGGAAATGGCAGCTAATAATATAAAAGTTTTGTTAGTAGAAGACAACCCTGGTGATGTCTTTTTGTTACAAGAGTTATTAAAGGAAGTTACCACAGATGTAGTTGAGTTAATGCCCGTTGAACGCCTTTTGGAA
This sequence comes from Nostoc sp., assembly GCF_041747015.1. Classification (GTDB taxonomy): domain Bacteria; phylum Cyanobacteriota; class Cyanobacteriia; order Cyanobacteriales; family Nostocaceae; genus Nostoc. The sequence continues at coordinate 24,079 of NZ_JBGTFY010000319.1, read as the reverse complement.
GCTCTCAAAGACTTATCTAGAGAAGATTTTGATGTAATTCTGTTAGACCTTTCGCTACCAGATAGTCAGGGATTAGAAACCTTTATCATCGCTCACAATCAGGCAAAAGCGACTCCGATAATTGTACTGACGGGTATAGACGATGAAACCCTGGCAATTAGGGCAATGCAAGAAGGAGCGCAGGATTATTTAGTCAAAGGGCAAGTCACTGGCGACTTGCTGGTGCGCTCAATGCGTTATGCAATCGAACGTCAACGGGCAGATAACGCACTGCGACAGAGTGAGGAACGATTTCGGGTTGCTCTCAAAAACTCCCCAATCTTTGTTTATAACCAGGATATGGAGTTACGTTACACCTGGGTTTACAATCCCTCTTATGGATTGACGGTTGAGGAAATATTGGGCAAACAAGACTTAGATATCATCCCAATTGAAGATGCTCAACGTCTTACCACTATTAAACTTCAAGTATTGACCACGGGCATAGGAACACGAGAAGAAGTATCAATTACAATCAAAGAAGCAACTCGATATTACGACTTAACTATCGAGCCATTGCGGAATGAAACGCAAGAAATTGTTGGGGTGACTTGTGCGAGTATTGATATTAGCGAGCGACAAGCTGCGCTACGGGAACGCAAGTTAGCAGAAGAAAAAATCCGCGAACAAGCAGCATTACTTGATGTCACCACAGATGCTATTTGCGTAAGAAATTTAAACAATCAAATTATTTTATGGAACAAAGGTGCAGAGACACTTTACGGCTGGCTAGCTACAGAAGCTTGGGGCAGAAATGCAAGTGAGCTTTTGTATGACGAACCTTGCCCGGAAATTGAAGCGGCTCTATTGCAAGTTCTTAGTAAAGGGATGTGGCAGGGCGAATTAACTAAACTTACTAAAACTGATAAGGAAATCCTCGTTGCTAGTCGCTGGAGTTTGGTGTACGACGAACAAGGGAAACCTAAATCAATTCTCACTGTTGATACAGACATTACCGAGAAAAAACAACTAGAAGCCCAATTGTTTCGCGCTCAACGCCTGGAAAGTATTGGCACCTTGGCTAGTGGCATTGCTCACGACCTCAACAATATTCTGACACCGATTTTGGCAGGAGCGCAACTGTTACCGCTCAAATTTCCCGATGTGGATGAGCGGACTCGTCATATACTAGAGATTTTAGAAATTAATGCTAAACGTGGCGCTGATTTAGTTAAACAGGTGTTGTCATTTGCGCGGGGTGTGGAAGGGAAACGCATCACTTTGCAACTCAGACATATAATTGTGGAACTTGCCAAGGTTCTTAAAGAGACATTTCCCAAATCCATAGAAATCAGCACTGATGTACCACAGGATTTGTGGATGGTTTCTGGAGATAGTACCCAACTGCATCAAGTGCTGATGAACCTCTGCGTCAACGCCCACGATGCTATGCCTAATGGTGGTACTTTAATAATCTCTGCCGAAAATCTGTTAATTGACGAAAATTATGCCCGGATGAACTGGGGAGCTAAAGTTGGGCATTATATAGTAGTTACTGTCTCTGATACGGGTATCGGAATTCCTAGAGAAATTTTAGATAGAATTTTCGAGCCATTTTTTACCACAAAAGAAGTGGGTAAGGGTACAGGGCTGGGACTTTCCACTGTGCTAGGTATCATTAAAAGCCACAAAGGTTTTGTGAACGTTGATAGCGAACTGGGAGCTGACACCAGCTTTAAGGTTTACTTACCAGCAGTGGAAGGAATGGAAACACTAAAGCAAGCAGATTTGATACCGTCGACAGGAGAGGGAGAATTGATTCTGGTTGTGGATGATGAACCCGCCATTTTAGAGATTACGAAAACATCGCTAGAAACTCACAACTACAAAGCTATAGTAGCCAGTGATGGCATTGAAGCGATCGCACTCTATGCTAAAAACATGGAAAAAATTAGTGCCGTACTGATGGATGTAATGCTGCCCTCTTTGGATGGTTTAACTGCCATCCGTACTTTGCAAAAAATCAACCCAGAGGTTAGAATTATTGCCACCAGTGGCCTAATGTCTAGCAATAAGCTAGGCACAATTGCTGCCCTTGGTGTCAATACCTTTTTGTCGAAGCCGTATACTGTAAACGAATTATTGCTTTCTTTACAGAAAGTACTAAGTAAGCAGGCAAGATAAATGAGAGTAGCTGATATTGAGAAATCCGTCACAGAATGCTAGAATCATTTATTTTGTAGAAAGTTTTTCAAGCTTTATAACTATGAAAAAGCCTCTTATTTTATTCAATATTCTTTTCATCGCTGTCTTAACATTAGGGATATTTTTTAGATTTTATAATTTAGATAAGAAAGTTTATTGGTTTGATGAAACAATTACATCATTAAGAAGTGCTGGTTATACAGAAACCGAATTAATTCAGCAGACTTATGATGGTAATGAGATTGGCTCTGATAAACTAAAAGATTATTTGAAGACAAATTCAACAAGAGGATTTTTTGATGTGATTAAATCTCTTGCTAGAGAAGATTCACAGCATCCACCTCTATATTTTGTGATTTTGCAACTGTGGATGAAATTATTTGGAAGTTCAACATCTGTAATCAGAAGTTTATCGGCAATATTCAGTTTTTTGACACTTCCCTTAATCTATTGGTTATGCGTAGAACTTTTTGAATCACATTTGACTGCGAAATTAGCAACCCTTCTGATCGCTATTTCTCCGTTTCATATATTATATGCTCAGGAAGCGAGAGAGTATAGTTTATGGATTGCCACCACTCTTTTGTCAAGTGTAACTTTTTTAAGAGCAATTCGGATAAACACAAGATTTACTTGGTGTATCTATGCCATATCTGCCATAGCAAGTTTGTACGCCTTTTTGTTTAGTGGGTTTATCTTAATTAGTCATCTCACATATCTTTTAATTAAACAAAGTTTTAAACTTAATAAAATTATTATTTACTCTTTGCTTTCATATACATCTGCCATCATAGTTTTTATGCCCTGGCTAATAATTGTACTTATTAATTACAAAAAAGTTAATAAAACTACAGATTGGTCTACTCAGCGTTTGCCTATACTTCTATCTGCAAATGGTAATGATAGTTTGGTATACAGATGGATGCTAAATATCAGTCGCCTGTTTATAGATATAGACAATAAATCAGGAAATTTTTTGACATTTATCCTGATTGGACTAACTACTGCTTTAACTATTTACTCTCTCTATTTCTTATATAAAAAGTCTTCTCCAAGAATCTGGATATTTATCCTAACCCTAATTGCCATATTAGCTTTTTCTCTGATGATTCCCGATGTAATTTTCCGGTGGCAGCGCTCGGCAATGTCTCGATATTTATTTCCCTCGTACTTAGGAATTCAAATTGCTGTTGCTTATCTTCTTAGTAAGAAAATTGTCTCCCAACAAATTTGGCAAAAAAGGCTATGGTCGAGTGTAATGGTGATGTTAATCTCAAGTGGAATTATTTCTTGTATTTTGAGTTCTCAATCGGAAGGATGGTGGAGTAAAATACAAAGTTATTCAATTCGCCCTGTAGCCCGTACAATCAATGCAGTTGCTCGTCCATTAGTTATTAGTGATACTTCAGTTGGCAATATTCTTCCCTTAGCTTGGATTCTCGATTCAGACGTAAAACTGAAACTTCTAGTGAAACCTAAAGTCCCTGTAGTACCAGAAAACTTTAATGATATTTTTTTATATAAAGCTTCGGGTTCAATGCAGGAACAACTTAAATCAAATTACAGAATAGAAAAAGTCAAAGATTTGAACAACTTAAAACGTCTAGTAAAAAAGTAGACTGCAATTAGATTTTGAGAAATGCTGGTTTAAGTAATCAGATAGAGCTATTTATATATGAGATTTTAGGTAAAAATTTGTGTAATTAATTTTATCTTACTACTTATTTGCGATCGCCTCGCATCGGAACTAGGCATATATCGAATATTTTGTCAAGTTCTTTAGAGCGATGCCTACGGCGGGTAAAGCCTACGCAACTTGGTGTAACTTGACCATTATCTTGATTGATAACGGCCACTGATTAATTACCCCTAGACATTAAATCGGAACAACATTACATCCCCCTCCTGCACAACATAATCTTTCCCTTCACTGCGAACCAACCCTTTCTCCTTCGCAGCATTCATTGAACCAGTTGTTACCAAGTCGTTATAAGCAACAGTTTCGGCACGAATAAATCCCCGCTCAAAATCACTGTGGATTACACCTGCGGCTTGAGGTGCAGACATTCCAGCATTAATTGTCCAAGCGCGGGTTTCTTTAGGACCACAGGTAAAATATGTCTGTAAGCCTAATAGAGCGTAAGTTGCACGAATCAATGATTTTAAACCGCCTTCTTCCACACCTAAAGACGCAAGAAAATCGGCTTTATCTGACTCTGGTAATTCCACTAATTCCGCTTCAACTTGTGCAGAAACTATTACAACTTGGGCATTTTCTGTCGCTGTAATCTGCCGCACTGTTTCCACAAAAGCATTACCAGTTGCCAACTCATCCTCAGATACATTGGCGGCGTAGATAATCGGTTTATAAGTGAGCAGTTCCAGTCCCTTAATAATTTCTGCTTCTTCCTCATTCAAGCTTACCTGACGCACCGATTTACCTTCATTTAAAGCCGCAGCTAATTTTTCTAATACTGAGACTTCAAATTGTGCATCTTTGCTGGTACGAGCTTGTTTGCGAGTCCGGTCAATTCGCCGCTCAATTTGTGATAAATCTGATAAACCCAGTTCTATATTAATGATTTCAATATCTCGCGCTGGGTCAACAGAACCAGCAACGTGGATAATATCGTCATTTTCAAAACAACGTACCACATGGATGATCGCATCAACTTCCCGGATGTGGGACAGGAATTGATTCCCTAGTCCCTCACCCTGACTTGCACCTTTAACTAAACCGGCAATATCTACAAATTCCACCCGCGCCGGAATAGTTTGCGCCGAACTGGCAATCTTAGCAAGAACATTTAACCGCTCATCCGGTACTGCCACAACGCCGACATTTGGTTCAATCGTGCAGAAAGGGAAGTTAGCTGCTTCGGCCTTGGCATTAGCAACTACAGCATTAAATAAAGTAGATTTTCCGACGTTGGGAAGTCCGACAATTCCGGCTCTTAGCATTTTGGATTTTAGATTTGGGATTTTGGATTACATTACCAAGTTAATTCAAACAGGTTCCGGTATGGTTTGGGGAATTGGCCCTGGAACTGTTTGAGGAATGGGAGCAGGTACTGGTTCTGGTAAGGGTTGGGGTATCCCTGGCCCCGGTACAGGTTCGGGACTAGGTAGCGGGTTCGGGCCAGGAGTAGGAATTTGTGGTTCTGGTATAGAAATCGCAGTGGGATTAATCATGGTAAATCTAAATTAAATTATTCAACCTTCTCAACCTAGATGACAACCTCAGCCGTTGACATCTCCCCAAAAGACTATACCCACGAACACTTCCTTTGACTAAAACAACTTTGCGTCCCTCTGCGCTTCCCTTTGCGCTCCTTTGCGTTAAAATTACCCACGATTCACGCAAAGCTTACCAAACTACTCCTCCTTCACCTTGTCTACCACCTCTGGCACTGGATCGTAACCACCTGGATGAAACGGATGACAGCGCAAAATCCGCCCAGTTGCCATCCACCCACCACGTAACACTCCAAATCGTTCAATAGCTTCAATAGCATACATCGAACAAGTTGGTTGAAAGCGACAACTTGGGAGAAACAACGGCGAGATAAACATTCGGTAGCCCCGAATCAGCCAAATAAATAATAGTTTCATTACAGTTACCCAAATCTTATAAATTAGTAACAGAGGTAAAAATTTTCATTTCGTCGCATCTTTGTTAATTACATTTTCTGACTTCACCTCAATTCCGGTTTTTTGGCTGCAAATTGCCTTGGCTGCAATTTGGGTGTTACTCATCCTCCTAATTGCATCGGTGGTAAACCGCTTCGCCGACAAGCCAGAAATCGTGCGGAAGATAGTTCATATTGGCACTGGTAATGTGATTTTAATCGCTTGGTGGCTCAATATTCCCGCCAGCGTAGGGATTACAGCTTCAATTTTAGCGAGTGCAATCACCTTATTATCCTACCGATTGCCCATTCTTCCTGGTATTAATAGCGTTGGCCGCCAAAGTTTAGGGACATTTTTTTACTCTGTCAGTTTCGGTATTTTAGTTGCGTGGTTTTGGTACTTACAACAACCCCAGTACGCAGCACTAGGAATTTTGATAATGACTTGGGGAGATGGATTAGCAGCCTTGATTGGGCAACGCTTTGGTACACACAAGTATAAAGTTTTTGGGACGCAAAAAAGTTGGGAAGGCTCCCTAACTATGATGCTCGTTAGCTATCTTGTCAGTAGTTTAATTTTAGTTGGAACTCAAGGAAACAGTTGGCAAACTTGGGCGATATCGCTGATAGTGGCAGTTATAGCTACTGCTTTAGAGGCTGTTTCATTTTTGGGTATTGACAATTTGACAGTTCCTTTAGGCAGTGCAGCCCTTGCTTTCTTCTTAAGTCACTTAGTCTTGAATTAGTAACGGACTTCTAAGAGGATGTTTGAAAAGTCCTCTTGTCGGTAGCAAAACGTTCTAGATCCCCCTAAATCCTCCGATAAATTGGGGGACTTTGATTCCGGTTCCCCCATTTTTAAGGGGAGCCAGCGCGGTCTTCTCCCAAAGGGAGAGGCTAGCGCCAAGGGGGTTTCCCCATGAGTGACTGGCGTGGGTTAGGAGGGATCAATAAGTGCTTAAAATCACAGCCAACCACTTTTCAAACAACCTCTAAAATGTAATGCATCTATTTCAAATAGAGTAAGAAATGAGCAATTAAGGTATTCCTTTCGTAGGAGAGTAAATAAAGATGCAAAAGATTTGGGTTCTCCTGATCAAGGTGCATCACTGAACCATCAACTGCTAAATGGTGATGGTCTATCCACCTATCTTTTGAATCTAGCAAAAAACTGAAGAATGGGCTTTCATGTGGAGGAGACTTTGTTAATTCTTCGTAACTTTGATAAAAAGGAGGTATGCCAATTCCCATAGGCATATATGAGCCTTTATAATATTCTTTTACAGGCAATTTCGGAAGATTTTGGATATTGATTCCACTGATAAATAATCTATTTTGTTCACCAGTTTTTGTATCTCTTAGTAGCAACTCTATTTCCTGTAAATTTTGCTTAACCCCGATAGGTTGAATGTTTCTCAAAATAGTTTTTTCAAATTTCCCTATTCTCCAGTATTCATTTCCCCAAGGTTTATTGGGATCGTAGAATCCTGGTGGTCGAAAAGTTGCAAATTTAATTTTATTCTCACTCTTATAAATATCCCTCCAGCTAGTCAAGTTAGTTGCTAGTGTAGTCCTGATTTTCCTACTTTGCTCTCCTGCTACAATAATTTTTTCATCGATTGGGAACTGTGTAAAGGCTTCTTTTTCATCAATTACCTTCCTGAGAGAATTAGTATTTATTACTGTGCCACTTGGATCTTGCCAGTGTTCTAATCTCCACCAATGCTGCCAATAAGAAATATTATTGTTCTTTTCAAATATATTTTTGTAATGTCCTATAGGAAAGGTAAACCAACTTTGATAATAGAGAGATTTATTATTATCTTCTTTAGTGAAAAGCAAAATTTCCCAAAATCCAGCATTTAAGCAATTGTTAGCCAAAGCAACCTCTACAAGATTTTGCTTTTCAAAACCATCTCCTCCGATAACTTCTATATTTTTTGAATTATCGGGAAAGCTAACTTGTTGCCTGTTCCACTCACGGTCTGTAAAGGCGATTAGTTCTAAAGCTTTATCTTTTTTGACCCATTTTGGTTCTTTAGGTACTAATAGCTTTAAATCAACATTTTTTATAACTATCTTTGCTGTTTTGTTATTTGTCGGTTCCAGTACAAAATCAAAATGAGTTTCATCCCTCTTGATAATTGTTAATTTTCGATTGGAATATCTTTGAAAGTTTTTGCCCAATGGAGCAGGATTTGCTGGATACTCGGCATTAGATAGTTCTTGAAGTTTAACCGTCATCTGATTATTAAAATCATATCTGGATTTAAACCAGAAAGTAGAAATCCCAAGCAAAGTAAAGAATCCTATGAGGCTACTGAATAAAATCTTATTAGTAACTTTTGATTTAAGTTGGTCTAAACCAATACCTAGAGTTTTTGGTAATTTATTTCCCATTTGTTCGATTACTTTTAAAGTCGTTACTACAAAATTACGTGAAAATTGAGCCCTTGTCTATTACCGCGATCGCTCTAAAATCCAATCGAGTAAAATCGGATTGACTAACTCCGGCGCTTCATCCTGCGGACAATGCCCTACTCCCTCTAAAGGAATAAACTTTTCTACTTGCGGAAAGTTAGCTAATTCTCTCCCTAACTTTATTGGTTCCCACGGATCAGCCGTTCCCCACAAGATAATCGCCGGACAGGGTAACAGTAGTAAAAGGTCTTCAGGTAGTGGCCCTGTAGAATAAGAAGTAAAGGCCAGAAACACAGCCCCAGCCCCCGGATCGCTTGCTGGTGAAGTGAGAATATCTACCAACTCATCTGTCACCATCTCAGCATTCGCATAAGCTTGCAGCAGAATTTTCCGCACCGTTTTCGGTTTGGCGAGTTGATTGAAAAAGAAATCACCAACTGGTTTAATAGATAGCAAGCGTTGCAGTAAAGGCGCTCCGAAACGACGAGTCCAAGGTAAAGTTACCCGTTTGCGATCGTGCAACAGCCGTAAAGAACAGTTTAGCAAAGCAACTCCCAAGGCAATATCTGGGTTGCTGACTGCTGCTTGCATGGCTACAATACAGCCAATAGAATTTCCGACTAAAAAAGCTGGCTCACCGACAACTTCGCGGCAAAAATCTGCTACTTGCTGTCCCCAGGTTTCTAGTGTATAGGTAATTTTTTCACCAGGTTGAGGTTTTGCGGAAGCGCCAAAACCTATCAAATCGATCGCATAAACACGACAACTTTCCGCTAATACCGGAATATTTTTTTGCCAATGCCACCAAGAAGCGCCAAATCCATGTATCAAGACAACAGCTGGTCCAGTAGTGCCTTGGGTTTGATAGCAAATCGGGAAATCTTGCCAAATCCAGATTTTTGTAGAGTTAAGTGCTGTTTTTGAACTTGAGGTGGTCATAGGAAATTTGATAAACACAAGGTTAAAAGACTTTTAGCAGCAAGGCGCAAGTAAAATTGTTTTGAATTTAAATAAAGTTTATCAAATTTTAAAAGTAAATCCTTTGCTCTAATGATAGCTTAGACATATAGTACAAAGGCTTATAGGCTGAGAACACTAGCATCAAGCTGATAGTTTTGATCTTGTTGATCAAGGTAATTTACTCACAACTTAGATTATGTCAGTATTAGGAATAATATATTTTGTAAGATGAGTAATACTTTAACTATTTTTTAGATGTCAACGAATTAACATCAGTGCTAAATTCAGTAGTTTCACAATTTACGACAGCCAATTTGGTCTATAGGATTGTCGAATATGAGGCATCGGCTCAGGGGTGGTTTGCAACTGGAAACTGACGCTGAATTTAACAATATTTTTCTTGTTCTTAATTCTGCGAGCCAGAAAACATGAATCTAGTAGAAACAATTGATACTCCCGTTGGGAGCTACGCACCAGATTTTGAACTGCCAGGAATTGATGGTCAAGTACACCATCTCAGGCGTTATCTTGAGAAGTTCCGGGCAGTCGGCGTTATTTCCATGTGTAATGACTGCCCTTATGTAGAGTGGTATGTAGGCAGGTTAAAAAACATTCAAGCCGAATGTGCCCCACTGGGCTTCACACAAATTGGCATGAATGGTAGTAATGGCGATCGCGAGACTAAATCAAGCTTTGAAAATATGAAAGCTTTTGCCCTGCGTCACGATTTGAACTTCCCCTACCTGTGGGACTCGACGCAAGACGTGACCGGTAGTTTTGGTGCGACAAAAACACCAACGGCCTTTCTAATCGATACTAATGGTATAGTACGCTACAAAGGTCAAATTGACGATTATCCCCAAGATCCATCAGCAGTGGGAGAGGATTATTTGAGAACTGCGATCGCTTCTCTGTTTGATGGTAAAAAAATAGACATACCACAAACAGAACCAATAGGTACTACATTGATTTGGCGTAACTATACATAGATAGTCCCTGTAACTGTTATCTTAAATTGGAGGCAATTGCAACTTTTTTGATAAAGCGTAACTTCATGGGAACGAATTACCGACGGGTTTTACTCAAACTGAGCGGTGAAGCCTTAATGGGCAACATGGGCTATGGCATTGATCCCGAAGTGGTCAAAGGCATAGCACAAGAATTAGCAGAAGTGATCGCTACTGGCACTCAAATCGCCATCGTTGTTGGCGGCGGCAATATTTTTCGTGGCGTCAAAGCGGCATCGGCGGGGATGGACAGAGCAACCGCTGACTATATTGGGATGATTGCCACGGTAATGAACGCCATGACGCTGCAAGATTCCTTAGAACGTATAGGAGTACAGACGCGGGTGCAAACTGCGATCGCTATGCAAGAATTAGCAGAACCGTATATCCGTCGTCGTGCCATCCGTCATCTTGAAAAAGGACGGGTGGTAATTTTTGGTGCTGGTTCGGGAAATCCCTTTTTTACTACAGACACCACTGCGGCATTAAGAGCCGCAGAAATTGATGCGGAAGTGATTTTTAAAGCTACTAAAGTAGACGGAGTATATGATGCTGATCCTCATATTTATCCTGACGCCAAGCGTTACAATAGCCTCACCTACGCGCACGTTTTAGCCAAAGATTTGCGGGTGATGGATAGTACTGCAATCGCTTTATGTAAAGAAAATAATATCCCAATTCTGGTCTTTGACCTGACGGTGCGAGGTAACATCCACCGAGCAGTCTTGGGAGAATCTATCGGCACCCTTGTGGGAGGTTCTTGTGAAATTAGCTGAAGCTGAGAGTACGATGCAAAAGACCGTTGAGTCAACTCAACGAGCTTTTAACACAATTCGCACTGGTCGCGCCAATGCGAGTTTATTAGATAAGGTATTGGTGGACTATTATGGTACGCCTACATCCTTGAAATCACTGGCAAACATTAGCACGCCGGATGCCACGACGATTTTAATTCAACCCTACGATCGCACCAGTTTAAATATAGTCGAAAAAGCGATTTCTTTGTCTGATGTCGGTTTAACCCCCAGCAACGACGGTTCCGTGATTCGGCTGAATATTCCGCCCCTGACAAGCGAGCGGCGTAAAGAATTCGTCAAAATGGCTGCTAAGTATGCTGAAGAAGGTCGTGTTAGTATTCGTAACATCCGCCGCGATGCCATAGACGCGATTCGCAAACAGGAGAAAAATGCCGAAGTTCCTGAAGATGAAGCACGAGATCAGCAAGACAAACTGCAAAAACTGACAAACAAATACAATGCCAGAATAGACGAATTGCTTGCAGAAAAAGAAAAAGACATCACGACTGTTTAGAGTCTAAAGTCTGAAGTATAGAGGCTGAAGGATGATGAATAAATCCTTCAGCCTTTATAGCGGTTCCCATTCAGATGCGGTACAACGTTAGATCCCAAGGTGTAGGGACACGGCATGCCGTGCCCCTACGGGTATACCTCACGTAAACGAGAACTGCTATATCATTTTTTAAGTATCTAACAAAAATTGATCAAGTAGGGGCAATTTATGTAGATGCATTCGCGGAGCGTCTCGTAGAGAAGCGTCTTCCCGCAGGGTATTCCCCCTACTTAATAGAAAATAAACTAATTCAGGAGCACAAATTCAGCCTTATGTACGACTGCATCATTGTCGGCGCTGGGCCAGCTGGTGGAACAGCTGCATATCATTTAGCTAAACAAGGCCGCTCGGTATTAGTATTAGAAAAAGAATCCCTGCCAAGATATAAACCTTGTGGTGGTGGTGTATCTCCAGCGATCGCTCAATGGTTTGACTTTGATTTTAGCCCAGCGATTTCTGTAAAAGCCGATTCCCTTCGCTTTACCTGGAAATTGGGTGACCCCGTGGAAGCAAAAATCGCCACAAAAGAACCGATTTGGATGGTGCAACGAGATGTTTTTGACCATTTCTTAGTGCAGCAAGCACAGAAGCAAGGGGCTGAACTACGAGATAATACTGAAGTAGCTGGTATTGAGTTTCAAAGTGATTATTGGCAAGTTAATACAGCTAATGGTTCAGTTACAGGTCGCTACTTAATCGCGGCTGATGGTGCTAAAGGTTCAATGGCCAAATGGCTAGGCTTCAAAGACCGTAAACGCAGTTTAGCAGGAGCTTTGGAAGTAGAAGTTCCCGCAACTGTGAAGGACAAATCCACAATTCACATCGAGTTGGGCTGGGTGAAAAATGGCTACATTTGGAATTTCCCAAAAGCTGATGGTTATTCCATTGGTGTTGGTACATTTATGGGCGGCGAACGCCAAGACTTTAAGAATATTTTAGATCAGTACGCACGATCATTTAATCTAGATATCAAAACTAGCAAGCAATACGGTCATCCCCTATGTATTTGGGATGGTAATCAAAAGCTGCACACCCAAAATGCGGTTTTAGCTGGGGAAGCTGCTTGTGTGGTTGCTCCCATGACAGCAGAAGGCATTCGCCCCTCAATGTTTAGCGGGTTGCTGGCAGCAGCAACCATTAATCAGGCACTTTCTGGTGACACTAACGCTTTAGAAAAATATAGCGAAACTATCAATGAAGAGTGGGGTAATGAGATGGCTTGGGCGCAAAAATTAGCTGGAGCATTCTATCGGTTTTCCAACATTGGCTACAAAGTTGCTGTTAAGCACCCCTCTGCTCCTCAAATTATGGGTAAGATTATGTGTGGAGAACTGCGCTATAGCGACATTGCCGATCGCGCCCTCAAGCGTTTAATTCCTGGTTTTGGGCGCTAGAAATTGGGTAGAATCTCAGGCAGGCGGGCGATATGCCTGCCTTATTTTCACTTTATTTATGCCTATTTACTTACCATTTCTTTAAACTAGGGTTTTAGACAAAGAAGTATCAAAGGTCTGCAATATAATTCCCAGAATCTTATCGACGGAATTAACATGGTATTCTACTGGGTCAATGCAAACAGTATTCTGTTCTAAAGTTAAGAATTTCCAAGCGGTTCCACTTGTCACTGCTCCATAGATGACTGGAATCTCATTACCTGCCCTTTGATTGAATATCTGAGCAGCAACCATCGTGGCTGTACATTGCCCCAATCCGGCGATGATATTCTCATTTTTGGCTTCTATAACAGTGACTACTGGAGCGCCGATAAAATACTGTTCACCAGATGCACTGAGGATAAAATCACAAAAGCCTGAGAGTCCTTGAGCAGGATCAACATTGAACTCTGTACCTGAAAATAAGCTGATCCGATAATCTAACTGTCGCCTCACCTCAGACAGAATAGGAGCGATTAAAAACTCAGAACGAGCTTTTTCGGTGTTAATGGCAGTCGCTAAAGTTAGGTTCTCATCCAGCAACCGTTTTAGTAAATCAGATGGCTGCACCCCGCCTACAGTTAGAAACAAATTACGTGTCTCTTCCAGAGTTAAGCCAAACGCATTTCTTACTTTAGCGAGACTAAAATCACTGTATGCCATAGACTTCTACTCCAGTTCTATCTTTAGGATTTACGCAAAATTACTCGCGGTAGGGGCAATTCATGAATTGCCCCTACCTTAATTGTGTACGGCTTCCCTGTCCTCGTAAAACATTGATCGCTCCATTAACGCGAAATTAAAAATACTTAGAGAAAAGCCAGATAATCACCCCAGTTCCCAACACACAAATAATTCCCGCCAAACCAGCTAGGGGTTTTTTGTTCTTACCTGTGAACCAGTCAGGGACTTTACCTGTGTAAGTAATTAGTTCTGCTGTGTCTAGGGTTGCGATCGCCCATATCCATCCCGCGTGCAGTCCCCAAGCTAAACCCAAATTGCCACTTGCGGCAAAGCGTGCCAACACCAGCACCATTCCCATCAGCCATAATCCAGGGAGTTGGGGTGCAGTTTCGCGTTGCTCCCAAACTAGGTGTAGCAAGGCAAAAATCAAGCTAGAAATTGCTGCTGCTACCCAAATGGGGTAATCCTGAGCTAATTCAGTGAACAGGAAACCGCGAAAAACTAACTCTTCTATCCCACCAACTAATAACGCTATCAAGAAAATCGGTAGCAAGATGGGTAGTAGTAACTTGAAATTCGTTTTTTCAAAAGCACACCAACCTAAACCGAATTGCCCACTAAATACAATAGCGAGGCTCACCACTCCCAAACCGAAACCTAGTGCTAAAGAACCAAGAGTTGAAATATTGCCGACAAAGCCGTAATCTGAAAAAGATTTATTGGTTAGCCAACTAACTCCCCAAATAATCAGGGGAGCTAATAGGTAGAGTGATACCAGTAACGGCATTTTTTGCTCTGGCTGCAAAGGTTTAGTGGGTTGCCAATTGAGTGCGATCGCTAATACTGTTGCTACTGGCAACCAGCAAACTATCCAAAAAATAAAAAATCCCATCACTATAACTAGCGCTGGTGCATTTTTCATAAACGCCAATAAGGCATTGACTGAAGGCTCAAAGTAAGTTATCAAAATAAACAAAAAACACGATAGACTTCTTGCATTATAGATTTCTTGCTGATTTATCAAGACTCTACTAGATTTGGTGACTTCTGCAAGGGGTCTAATCGTATTTTTTCTCTAGGACAAAATTTTCTAAATAGAGCTACCAGTTTGCTGTCAAGGTAAGAATAAGTTATCAAGTATTGACATGAAACTTATCCTTACCATTGGCAAATTTACTCTTCCTCTTCCAATTCTTCGTCCAATTCTTCGTCAGAGTCTATATCTGGTAAGGTTAGTTTTTTATCACTTTCCCCGAGTTGAATCAGGTGAATGTGCTTGTATCCCAGCCTAATTTCAAACTCATCTCCAGCCTTTAAGCCCATTGCTTTGGTATATGTGGCACCAATCACAATCTGACCATTTTGATGAACACTAACCCGATATGTCGGTTCACGACCACGACCATCTTTAGGCGCTTCTGGACTTAAAGGAATTCCTCTAGCCGACAGCAAAGCGTCATAAAAATCGGTGAGATTGACACGAACCTGGTTATTCTTAGTAACAGTGTAATAGCCGCACTGTTTAGCTCTTTCTCGGCGTGGTAACGTGGAAAGTTCTTTTACTTTAGCAAGTAGTGTTTTTCCAGTTAATGGCGCGGTTGCAGTTTCAGTCATTATGCTCAAATTTTCCTTACTCTCCAAACTGATAAACGATGTAGTCTCATGCTGGCATTTGACTTTTTAGCATTTGCATAGAGCTACTTAGGACTCTAGTGTGACGGGTCAATTCCTGCTCATAGAAGCCAAAAGTACTTCTATTATGGTTATCCACAACTAATTAGAGGTCATAGTTGCCACAGAAATTAATTTTGCTGATTTTACAGCACTTTTAACCATTATTCGCCATCAGAAAGAAAACTATTTTTTCCTTTGGCGCTACTGTAACGGTGTAACTTTCAGCCACCTTTACAAATTGGGTTGGCTCTACTACAAATAAGTCGTAGACCCAAGAAATTACAGGCTTTTCACTTTCAGTGCTTGCCTTTCTGGCCAATGAGCAGGTAGAGTTTTATCTACTCGTCCTCTCAAGCTGAGGACAGCATAGTATTTCAATAGAGTCCTATAGGGATACGCCCTTTGTCCTGCCAGTAGAGACGCGAATTTTCTTGTCTCTACATTACGAATAAACAAAGCAGTAGTAGCCGCGCTGATACGGCTATTAATTCTGATTTTGTAACTTCGTAATTTTATATTAAATACTAGCATGGACTAATAATAGCAAAATAGTTGTTTAATTTTGAATTAAAGTTGCTAGTAAATTTTTATTTAAATTCCTGGACTTAAAGAAGGAAAAAGCAGGGATGATTTTTTTAACCCTTAATTGTAAGCGTGAGTATTGCCCTGTGGATTTTATAAAAATTTATCCAATTTAGACGAGCAGTTTTGACTAATGAGTAAAATCCCAGATTTTCTTGATTGAGAGGAGGCAAAAGCAAAAAGTATCAAGCATCCAGGTTTCCCGGTGCAAGAACTTTTATTTGAAAGTGGTGAGAATTTTCCCTCGGTTTATTACTTTAAGGTTAAAAGCAGTTAGAGGATTTTGCACGTCTGTCTATGGTAAGAATAAATCTCTTAACATATGCCTAGCACTTGATTGCCACCACTAGATATTGAATATGCGCTTTCACACACTTCTATATAATCAAAAAATTCCGCCTTCGCTACCGCTTGATGGATTTTCAGAGCTAGTTGCTCTGACTCAAGTTGACATCAAGAAATGTTGCTGACCTGATATGCACTTAATTTAAATATTATCGTTAGGTCGGAGATCAACGTAAGTCCCTCTTTAAGCAAACCTTCTTTCCTTTACATTTCCAAACAGGTAAATTCAATGCCAAGCTGCAATTAAATTTTTGGCGTTTTAGCTCAGAATTGGCACAAATATGGTCTACAGTGCTGCTACAACTAAAATTTTAATGGTTATCCTTAAACTAGAATCAGTCGCTCTTTCATCATCAGCCTATTAACACCAGGCTGGAATCAAGGGCTTTTCG
This sequence comes from Nostoc sp., assembly GCF_041747015.1. Lineage (GTDB taxonomy): Bacteria > Cyanobacteriota > Cyanobacteriia > Cyanobacteriales > Nostocaceae > Nostoc. The sequence goes on along the minus strand of NZ_JBGTFY010000319.1, from coordinate 7,418 downwards.
CAACTACCTGCCTTGACTGATGATTGCTGAGGCTGGTGAGCAATTTTAAAATTTTGGTTAGTGGTAATGGAAGTTATTTTTAAGGTCATTCGACAACAACCAAATTCCTCTCCTGTTGTGCAAACCTACCTTGTAGAGGCAGAACCAGGTAATACAATTCTGGATTGCCTCAATCATATTAAGTGGGAGCAAGATGGAACTTTGGCATTTCGCAAAAATTGCCGCAATACTATTTGTGGTAGCTGTGCTATGCGAATCAATGGGCGTTCGGCTTTAGCTTGTAAGGAAAATGTTGGCAGTGAACTTGCCAGATTACAAAAAATACCATCATTGGAAAGTAAAGTAAATGCCATTGGCGAAATCACGATCGCACCTCTGGGCAATATGCCAGTGATTAAGGATTTGGTTGTCGATATGAGCAGTTTCTGGAATAATTTAGAGGCAGTTGCTCCTTATGTAAGTACGGCAGCCCGACTTGTACCAGAAAGAGAGTTTTTACAAACACCACAAGAGCGATCGCGCCTCGATCAAACTGGCAACTGTATTATGTGCGGTGCTTGTTACTCGGAATGCAACGCTCGTGAAGTTAATCCAGACTTTGTAGGACCCCATGCCCTTGCCAAAGCTTACCGGATGTTAGCAGACTCCCGCGATGGCGACACCGAAAATCGCTTAGATAGCTACAACGAAGGTACTAAAGGCGTATGGGGTTGCACCCGTTGTTTGTACTGCGATTCAGTTTGTCCAATGGAAGTCGCACCATTAGAACAAATCACCAAAATTAAACAAGAAATTCTTACCCAAAAACAAGCTAGCGACAGTCGCTCAATTCGCCACCGAAAAGTATTGGTAGATTTGGTTAAAGAAGGTGGTTGGATTGATGAACGGCAATTTGGGTTACAAGTTGTCGGTAACTACTTTCGGGATTTAAAAGGATTACTTAGTCTTGCACCCCTCGGTTTGCGGATGATCCTCCGAGGTAAGTTTCCCTTATCATTTGAAGCTTCTGAGGGGACGGAACAAGTGCGATCGCTTATTGAATCTGTGCAAGAAGAATTAGGGAGTGGGGAGTAGGGGATTTTATTTCTCCACATTCAGCAAATATGGGGAATTTTTCAGAAAGTAGGAATAAGGAGTAGATAATTTTATTTCCCCATTCCCCACTCCCCACTCCCCATTCTTCAACGCGGTTCTTGAGGTATATTTAATGGTTGTCCATTCCGGTCATAGACTAAAACATCCCACTGACCATTGTTACTGGACTCAAAGGCAATCCTACTACCATCAGCGCTAATTGTCGGATTGCGGACTTCCGCTTGCAGGTTAGCAGTCAAATTTCGTGATTGGCGTGTTTCCCGGTCGTAGAGAAAAATAGCCGATCGCCCCTGACGGCTAGCAGCAAAGACAACATAACGACTATCTTGTGAAACGCTAGGATGAGTTGCGATCGCATCAAAGGAATTTAACCCTGGCAAATCAACTAAATCACGAGTCACCGTATCAAACATATAAACATCCTGGCTACCGCGTCGGTCAGTAATAAAAACAATGTATCTCGCAGAGATTTGGGGGTTTAATTCCGACGCTAAACTATTGAGACTGCGCCCCCCCGGATCAAAGGGATAACTCAAAAGGCGAGGGTAGCCAAAACATCCAGTCAATAAACTTAAGCATATAGGTATAAAAATAAGATGTCTCATATATATTTCATTGGGCATTGGGCATAGTTATTCTCCTTGTCCCCCTTGTCCTTTCATTTCCCTCATCCTCCCCTACCCCTCTCCCTTACGGAGGTGAACCTACAGTTGCACCATTAGGAATATCTAACTCAATATTTGGCCCCCGGTCTAAGACTTCGATATCCCACTGACCACGGCTGGCGGTTTCAAAGACAACATAACGTCCATCTGGGCTGATATTTGGTTTTCTCACCCAGCCACGATAAGTTGGTGTGACGATTTGCGACTGTTGCGTAGCGCGATCGTAAAGCGCCACCACTGGTCTACCTTGGTCGCTAGTAATATAAGCAATATAACGCCCGGTGTAACTCAAGCTAGGACTTTCAGCAATTGTCTCCGCTCGGTTTATCCCCGGTGTGCGAATAAACAGTTGCCTCTCCAAATCGTACACTAGTAGTTGCTGATTACCATTTCGATTAGATACAAATGCTAAAAAGCGCCCATTTCCACTCAAAGCCGGCTGTTCCTCAGTGTAGCGACTGTTGAGCGAAGTAGTCCCCACGGGAATATTGTTAGAACCACAAGATACAAGTAAACTTGTTAAACTAAAAAACAGGCTCCAATGAATTGGTCTTTGGAGCCAAAATGTCGGCTTAAATTTTTCCACCTCAACTTTTATCCGTCGCCTCTAAACCTACTTCCACGCCAACTGCTTTAAACATCATCATCAAAATCGGTCGAATTATCTGGCTCCTGATTTGGTTTTTCAAGCGGGTTGTATGGTACATAATCAGTTGGGATCGCTTCATCATCTTCGCGCGGTCTTCGAGGAGCCGAATCAGTAGGTGGACGACGCCTTCTTGGTCTAGGAGCAACATCATCTTCACGACTTTCGGGACGCTGAGGACTGTTCTTACTGCGGCGAGAAGGTTTTCTGACTTCCCCACTCGAACTTTCCCAATCATCGACTTCCCTAGACGAAGAACCCCAATTTTCTTCTTCAGAGCTTTCAGAAGGGCGATTCATCGGACGCCCAGAATTCCGCCGACGCGTTCTATCTGTTGGAGCCTGTCTTTCACTACTGCTGCTGTTACGGCGTTCTGTACTACGGGGGGGTTGCTCCTTGTAGTAATCATCACGCGTTGAAATCTCATCCCTGCTACCCCGAATCCGGGGACGTACAGGGCGCTCTTCTTCTTCATAAGGCAATGGATCTAAGTCTGCATCCATTTCAGCCTGATACTTTCTGCGATTATTGTACGAATAGTTTTTGCTTACCTCTCGGTCTTCATCTTCGTCCACAATCGGAGTATTGCGCTTTGCTTGCTGGGTAGCTATACTTCGCAGACGAATACTTTCAACTGCAAAAAACACAGTTGTACCCACTAAAAGCAGTTGACCGAATTGTAGAATCGGGTCTAGCCGCCATCCTTGAAAGACGAGAATGAAGCCGCAGAGCAAGCCGACTGCCGCAAAAAAGATATCTTGATCCCGTGACAATTCTGGGCGCACAGTGCGGAGAAAATACAGTGCTGCCCCAGCCACAGCCAGGAAAATTCCTAAAATACTGGCTGAGTTTGCCCCAAAATTTACCTGAGCTAGAAAACTGGCTGAGTTCAGCCCAAAATTTATCATTGCTGTTTTTCCAATACCAAATCTATGTTAGCGAGTCACAATTAAAATCACTACTCTAATTAGGTGCAATAGATTAAAGCTTCAAAGCCTCTGGTAAAGAAGCTTTGAAGCTGTTCACCGAAAAGTAAATAAACCTATTTCTTTCAGCTACTACTGCCAGTAACGGCAAAAACTGCTGCTTTTGGTGCAATCAATTATTAAGTAGATAGTTGACAGAAAATCGGTTATGAGAGTCAAATTGACTCTCATAAGCATTATAAACGCTGGATTTTATCTTTTTGGCTAATGAAAACTAGACCAACTATAACGGGGATCACAACAATTGCAGTACCCCAAACCAGACTCCAAAGAAAATTTGCTAAAGAAGGCGTCATACTTCTCAACCTTTTTTTACACACTTCATCCTAATTTTAATGGTGTATTACTTTCTTGAGAAGCCTTTGGGCGTGAACTGCCAAATTTGGTAAACGCTCTCACCGAAGTAGTGCTGAAGAGCCAGTGCGTTGCGGAGGTTCCCTCCGTTGTAGCAACTGGTGTTGCTGAGTTCCTGTTTATTGAAATAAAATTATAATGAGAGTGCTTTACAAAGCTTCAAATTTTCTGGCGATAGCGAAGCGCGGCTTGCCGTTCGCCTAAGTTTTTCTTTCTTCACAGATAGGTAGATAGTAGCTTAAACTGATGACTGGTGTTAACCTGACTGCTTGGATTCTTAGCCCCGTATTAGGGCTGATGACATTTTTATTTATATTCCGCATCATTCTCACTTGGTATCCCCAAGTGGATTTGAATCGTTTGCCCTTTAATTTAATCGCTTGGCCTACCGAACCATTTTTAGTGCCGTTGCGAAAGCTGGTGTCACCAATAGGCGGAGTGGACATAACACCGATTATTTTGGTTGGTATCTTCAGCTTGCTGCGAGAAATTCTGCTAGGTCAGCAAGGATTGTTAACTATGCTATCTCGTGTAAATTAGGGATGGGGCATGGGGCATTGGGCATTGGGCATTGAGAAAGAGGAGGTAGGAGTTCTTCAATTTTGAATTTTGAATTTTGAATTTTGAATTGATTTCTCCCCACTCCCCACTCCCTTAACCGTTCATCTCCTGCACAAAATTTGTATAGACATTACCCTGTAAAAACTGTGGATTTTCCATAATTTTTTGATGAAACCCGATAGTGGTGGGTAATCCAGTGATGGCACACTCCCGCAGTGCGCGTTTCATGCGGTTAATAGCAGTAGGTCGGTCTGGCGCCCAAACAATTAACTTGCCGATCAAGGAATCGTAGTAGGGCGGGATTTGGTAATCTGTGTAAACATGGGAATCAATGCGAACACCAGGGCCTCCAGGAGGAAGATAGCCGCTGATCCGTCCAGGAGAAGGGCGAAAATCATGATCAGGGTCTTCAGCGTTGATCCGGCATTCGATCGCATGACCCCGCAAGACTACTTGCTCTTGGGTAAGTTTAAGTCTTTCCCCTTGGGCAATCCGAATTTGTTCGGCAACTAAATCTATGCCAGTAATCATCTCTGTTACAGGATGTTCTACTTGAATCCGGGTATTCATTTCCATAAAATAGAATTTACCGGATCTATCCAAGAGAAACTCGATAGTACCCGCCCCGGTGTAATTAATGAATTGGGCAGCTTTTACAGCAGCTTCTCCCATTTTCTCACGTAGGTCTTGGTCGAGAGCCGGACTGGGAGCTTCTTCTAATAGTTTTTGATTCCGGCGCTGAATAGAACAATCTCGTTCGCCCAAGTGGATGACATTGCCGTAGTTATCCGCCAAAATTTGAAATTCAATATGGCGGGGACGTTCAATAAATTTTTCTATATAAACGCCAGAATTACCAAACGCTGCTCCTGCTTCGCCTTGGGCTGCTAGGAAAAGTTTGGCAAATTCATCTTCAGAACGAACTAGGCGCATACCCCGTCCACCGCCCCCAGCTGTGGCTTTGATCATCACTGGATAGCCGATATCCTTAGCGAATCCTAATCCTTCTTCCTCAGATTCTACCAACCCCTCACTACCTGGTACTGTTGGTACTCCAGCTTTTTGCATCGTTTCTTTGGCAGTGGCTTTATCCCCCATCCGCCTGATAGCTTCTGGAGTTGGGCCGATAAAAGCAATATGATGGTCGGCACAGATTTCCGCAAACCGGGCATTTTCTGCCAAAAAGCCATAACCTGGATGAATGGCAGTCGCATTGCGCGTCAATGCAGCAGCAATAATATTGGGAATATTCAAATAACTTTTACTGCTAGCAGGTTCGCCAATACAAACCGCTTCGTCAGCAAGCTGGACGTGGAGGGCATTACGGTCAACGGTAGAGTGAACCGCAACTGTCGCAATCCCCATTTCTTCACAAGCGCGGAGAATGCGAAGGGCAATTTCTCCCCGATTGGCAATTAATATTTTGTCAAACTTCATTTTTTAGTTTCGATATCATTACCAGTAGTTGGTATTTTCTCTTATCCAACTTGAAACAACACTTTCGCATTATTTCAAATTATCACAGGAGATTTGCCACCCCGATCCTAAGCAAACTTAAGATTACATCCTTGCTGCCTCTATGGGTCTTACTAAACTAACAACATTGGTGCTGTAAGTCTTGGTTAGCTTCCCAAACTGGACTTTGGCGTCACCGATAGCGTAGCGTTAGCGACGCAGGAGCGTCACAGCCCGTCGTAGACATCGCACCCTGCCGAACACATTAGCTCTACCCTTTTTAATATCACTTGTCCAGATGCTAGATTTCTGTCAGTCTGATACCGCCTTGAAGAAATTTATATTTTTCAAAAAAATAACTTAGATATCACCTTACTATAATTATTTTCTTATGGTATAGTCTATATTTAGACAACCCGTGCGGATGTGGCGGAATTGGTATACGCGCACGCTTGAGGTGCGTGTGGCTTTGCCTTGCGAGTTCGAGTCTCGCCATCCGCATAAATTTGTTTATTACTTAAGGATGAAGGGTCAACAGTCAACGGTCAAAAGACCTGAGACTGTTGACCCTTAAATCTGGGTATAGCTCTGGGTTTTTATGCTTTTATAGAGATAGGTGAAGTTTTGTAAAAAGCATTGACTATTACTTTTACGCCAACAAACAACTTAACACTGCCAACAGCTTGGCATCGCCTCGCTCCGATTTGGGAAGGAGGGGAAGAAATAATTCAACAAAGTTTGCCTCACACTCAGCTGGCACCAGCCTGGCAGCTAATGCTTTTGGGTGACGGCTCTCCAACACGTCACTTAGAATTGCTCACAGGTGAACCTGTAGAAGTAGATGTTATTGATATGTCATTGATTGGCATTGATTTGGATGATGCCCCTGACGTAATCCAAGCTGTCCCAGGGCCACGACTACGGCGACAAGTGTGGCTGCGTACCGATTCTGGTCAGCGATTAGCCTATGCTGCTTCTTGGTGGGAAGCCAGTCATGTAGATGAGTATTTGCAAAATCGCTCATTACCAATTTGGGCGAGTTTAGCTCGTCTCCGCACAGAGTTATATCGGGATGTTCGAGGAATTTACTATGGTGACTCATCAGCGCTAGAGTCTGGCTTTGATGTAACTGGGCCTTTTTGGGGACGCCACTACTTGTTTTGGCATCACGGACAACCACTGACTTTAATTTATGAAGTTTTCTCGCCTTATTTAATTAAATATTTGGGGGCTATGCAATTAAATTCTAAAAATCAGTAAAAAACCATAATGTGGTGCGATGTCTCCGACGGGCTACGCCTACGCGTATCGCAAAAGACCTATGACTAATTTACCCACAGAAGCGATTTCTACGGCAACCGGAAGCGAGAACGCCCAAAAGTAGAAACGAGGAATCCCAGATGAAAATCTTCCAAAAAGCAAGAATTTCCTACTGATGTTAGCAAAAAAGACACGAGGAAAAGTTGAATGAATACTGTTGTGCTAAATCTAGAACCAATTGCTCATTTAACCGACGAGCAATTTTATCAATTGTGTATTGCCAATCGTGATTTAAGCTTGGAAATGAATGCAGCCGGAGAATTAATAATTATGCCACCAGTAGGAGGAGAAAGCGGAAATCAAGAAGCAGATTTAATTACAGACTTGAATAATTGG
>NZ_JBGTFY010000318.1:0-3250 GCF_041747015.1 Nostoc sp. | reverse complement strand
TCAGTTTCGACTTGGTGATTGTGGACTATGTGCAGTTGATTGAACCAAGAGAAAAGCGGGGTGGGGAAAACCGCGTACAAGAAATCGACTCCATTTTGAAACAACTCAGGGCGATCGCTAAACAATTCAATTGTGCTGTCTTGGGATTGGCACAGTTAAAAAGAGAAGTTGATTCTCGCTCCGAAAAGCGTCCAACCAAAGCTGATTTTCGGGAATCTGGAGGATTTGAACAAGAAGCTGCTGTGATGTTGGGTTTGTACCGGGAAGATTACTACGATAAACAGACCACCCAAAAAGGCATTTTTGAAGTTTCAGTTTTGAAAAGTCGGTTTAGTAGTGAGACGACTGTTAATAAGATTGTTTGATAAACGATTTTGACAGTTTAAGAATTTGGCTAAGTCTCAATATTAAATACAACAGGAGTTAACCTGAGCATTGTAATTGTTCATGCAAGCAGCACTCCAGCGATGGAATCAGCCAAAAGATATGAAAATTAAAAAAGTACTGTTGCTTTAGTCTAAATCCAAAAGAAGGAGGAGAAGATTATTATGATGAAGATGAATTTTCTGACCATTGACAAAGTAAAAAAAATCATTGAGCTTGCTAAGAACTAAATCTTCATTGAAATAAGGATGAAAGAAATTGAGTTACGATAATACTGCCAAGTATTTAGCTGAATTGTATCCAGCCGAGTTTGCCAAGTGGTTGCTACCAGATAAAACTACAGAAGTTACAGTACTTAAAACTGAACTTTCAATAGATCCAATCCGCGCAGATTATGTCACATTTTTGCAAACAAGTAGCCGGATTTTGCACATTGAGTTTCAAACTCTCCCCAAATCTAATCCGCCAATTCCTTTGCGGGTATTAGACTATTACGTGAGATTGAAACGGCAATATAACACACCAGTAACCCAAGTCGTGATCTTCTTACAACAAAGTAGCGACCCTATTGTATTTACTGAAGAATACACAGATGAGTTCACAAATCACCGTTATCGAGTTATACGGTTATGGGAACAAGATTCAGCTTTATTTCTGAATAATCCAGCGCTATTGCCTCTTGCGCCTTTAACTCGAACTGATTCCCCAGCAACTTTATTATCCCAAGTAGCTCAAAACATCGCTAAAATTCCAGATAGGGACGAAAGGCAGAACATTGCTGGATGTACAGAAATATTTGCAGGGTTAAGGTTTGAAAAAGATTTAATTCGTCAATTTTTACGGGAGGATATTATGCAGGAATCTGTTATTTACCAAGACATTGTTCAGAAGGAAGCTTTTAAATATACTTCACGTTTATTAAATAGGCGTTTTTCAGAAATAGATTCATCAATTTTAGAGCGAATTCAACGTTTATCAACTGAAAATCTAGAAGCCCTTGGAGAAGCTCTACTAGATTTTTCATCAGTTGATGATTTAGTAGCTTGGCTAGACCAATTAAGATAAAGCAAAAACAAGGAGAGGGAATTGGGTTCAAATATCCACTTCCCTAATTCTGATATCTATTCATAGAAGCATAAGATATAAAAATATGTCCATCCTTTTATTAAGGATACAACACCTGAAGTAATAAATAATTGCTCAAGATTAAAATTGTGCTATACGGATTAGAACAGAAATCTCCCAGATGAAGTCGCAAATACATCCACATCCAGCACTTGCAGCGTTGGATGCTTATGTTCAATTGCTGAATTTTTAGAGGGTGGTACATGAAAGCGCTATCTGTTCGTCAACCTTGGACATGGGCAATAATTTATGCTCTCAAGGATATTGAAAACCGTGGCTGGCCTATCAATTATCGCGGCGACATTCTGATTCACGCTGCAAAAACTTGTACCAAAAAAGAGTACCAGCTAGCGAGAGAATTTTGCCAAGGGATGGGGGTAGTAATTCCAGAGTTAATCTCTCTACGTCGCGGTCAAGTTATTGGGATTGTCACAATAGTAGATTGCAAGTTTTCACAAGTTGCATCTGGCTGGGGAATGCCTGGGCAGTACCACTGGAAGCTGGAGAATCCACGCGAGATCACACCGATTCCCTACATTGGGCAACTGGGGATTTTTGAAGTACCCAATGATTTGGTCATGGAGGTGGCTGCATGACTAAATCAGTAATAGTTGAGTTATCTGCAATACCCGAAAAATTCTTAGAGGACGACCTTAAAGCCTCACAACTTCATAGCCAAGGATGCCTCTATCCGTACCTTGAAAAGAAAAAGTTACTTGATGGAACCATAGCCTTTTACCCACGAGTTATAGGCCAACGTGACCCAGACAACCCGACTCAGTGGCGATGGGGTTTTAACTGGGAAGAACGAGGTGATGGAGTATGGAAAGGACGAAGTATCGGCTCAATTCCCCCTGGTGCTGTCCCAATGATTCGTCTAATGCAACAGCAGGGGGCAACTAAGGAAGATATTATCGCTTTTATCAAGAGAGCGAAAACCAAAAAGCCATCACCAAAATTAGATGTCTGCAAAAATTTTGATAACACAAAAATAAAACCAGTTTTTCCAGATGATGCCCCGATCGCCGTAGTACTTTTCGCTGGTGGCGGCGGGATTGAAGCTGGGATGATTCAAGCTGGTATTCGCCCAGTCATTGCAGTAGAGTTTGACCCAAGCAAACCAGACTTGAGCAAGGCGATCGCCAAAACTCATCACCACAACTTTAGCGAGTATGGCTGTAGAGTCGTCCAATTAACAGTGCAAGAAGTAGCACAGTCAGGATTCATAGGTTTTCCACGAAGACCCGATTACCTCCATGCCTCCCCAGTGTGCGCCAACTTCAGCCAAGCCCACACTGCCAAAGCGGGTAAGGGCGGCGAAACTACCGATGATATGACGGCTGCGATCGCTATTGCCGAAGCCATCCGACAGTTGCAGCCACGGGTGTTCACTCTCGAAAATGTTCCACGCTATCAGAACAGTCAGAGTTTCAGTATCATCCTGGATGCTTTGGAGCAAGAGGGGTACTCGGTCAATTACAGCGTGGCCAACATGGCTGATTTTGGGCTACCCCAGGCGCGTCGGCGGTTAGTCCTGATTGCAAGCAAGGGTTTTCACGTTGCCTTACCTTCGGGAACTACACTTTGTGGTTGGTACGAGGCGATCGCGCATCTCATCCCCGTGCGATTCGTTGTTTAGTGAATCACGGTAATCAGTCCGTACATAACTAAACCAGCCCGACAGCAGATTACTGTCACTAAAGGCTGAACTCTCGGTCAGATGCAAGTGTAAGCCTTGCCA
>NZ_JBGTFY010000317.1:0-31573 GCF_041747015.1 Nostoc sp. | reverse complement strand
TTCTCTTCGACAAAACTGGGTTGACTTATACGACAGCCTCAAAGAGAAAAAGTAAGTCTCTCAATTTTAGTTCTCGGAAACTATACGCGAACACTTTTCTCTTTGTTTTACTCTTTATTTTCCTTAACCGAGCAGTATTGGCTGTTATTGGGGCATTTGGGCTAACTATAATTAACAGCTTAATATACAAATTACTGGGTGTTTAAAGCTAAGAGTTAAGAGTTAGGAGTTAGGAGTTAGGAGTTAGGAGTTATTAGTAACTACAGACGCGATTAATCGCGTCTCTACTCCTAAATCCTAACTATTCGTTAGAAGTTGGGGGAGCAACTGGGGTAGTTGATTGCTGTTTGCGTTGTTCGCGTTTTTTGCGATCGGCTGAGAGCATATCTGCCATTACTAACAGTGCTTGTGCCATCTTGTCTAGATTAGCACGGTATAGCTCTAAATCCTTATTGAGTTTGTCATCAGACAGGTGCAAGCCAGCGGCGATCGCTTTTAGGGCTTCAGTAAGTTGCTTTTCGTCTTTGACTAATTCGGGATCTGACAATTCCAATAACGAAAATAGACCAATTGCAAACAAACGGTTGTATTTAAAGTTAGGATTATTGGCGATCGCTTGCAGTTGTGCTTGCAAGTCAGCATCTCTATCTAAGTAAGTAGTTTGACTTAGCCACGCAATTAAATCTTTAACCGGTAAACCTTTCGCTATAGCTTGCACTCTTTGGGCATCCTGTCGATGGTGGTGCGGGTCTTGTTCTATAGCCTGACATAAGGCATTAAAAATTGATTCTTGATCCCGTTCTGGTTCATAGCCTTGCATGAAGCGGTCAAAGGTAGTAACGACACCCAAGGCATAAATTAGATTGTAGCTAAAATCGATATTTACTGACAGCAGATGCATCTCCACCATCAATTCTTCTACTACCCGACGATAAATAGTGTTGATCGGACGGGTGTGAAGATTGTAGAAAGTTCGCTTTGTATCAGAGACAGTACGGACGTTATTCACAAAGAAAAAGACAATATTAAGGGCGACGTATCTTTATTTTCTCGCTTAAAGGCTACTTTGCCAAGTTGAGTTTTTGGATGGTGACGGTTTCATTTATAATATAGACAAATCAAAAGTATTTTGTAAGCACTTTAGCTTAAAAAACTAGCAAAAAATTATCATCCTTAATAATTCTGTTATCGCATTTATGAACTTCTCGCCACAGTTAATTGCTTTAGGTGAGTATTTAGCTGGTGAATTTGATAATCGGGAGCAAGCGATCGCAGATCCAGCTTGGTACGTCCACCTGCGCCTGTGGCAAAGACCAGTTGATCTATTCACAGAAGATAGCATCACCTTGTTTGCCGAACAGGCTAACGTTATTAACCTAGATCAACCTTACCGCCAGCGAATTATGCGGTTGTGTCAAGGAAGAGATTTTGATGCACCCCTAGAAGTGCAATACTATATGCTTCAAGATCCAGGTGCATTCAAAGGCGCGGGTTGTAATCCTGCTTTACTGAACATACTGACACCCGATAAATTAGACTTACTCCCAGGTTGTATCCTGACAGTTACTCAAGAAAAATTAGCCAGCGATCGCTATAAGTTTATCGCCACTCCACTACCAGAGACTCGTTGCAGCTTTACTTATCTTGGCAATGTCGTCTATGTTTCCTTGGGTTTTGAAGCTACAGCAACAGAATTTCAAAGCCACGACAAAGGAATTGAGCCAGCAACTGGAAAAGCAACTTGGGGAGCGATTATGGGGCCTTATCGCTACACCAAACGAAATCATTATTCAATAGGATAAACTTATGATTCATGAATTATAAGTTTTGAATTAACTCCTGTACAGACGCGATTAATCGCGTCTCTCCTTTCTTAGCTAGCGATGCTACGAGGTACACCTTCTAAAGCTTCCTCTTCTGTTTCAAAGATTTCAAAGATAGTATCCATCATGGTCACTTCAAACACGAGTTTGGCTTCTGGATGTACATTGCAGATACGGAAACTGCCCTTGACTTTATCAGCATCACGCATTCCAGCTACCAAAGATGTCAGACCAGAACTATCAATAAAATTTACCTGAGCCAGATTTACAACTACATGAGGACTGAGTTTAGAAATACACTCCTGTAACTTCAGGCGAAATTGCCAAGCAGTGGTAATGTCTAGGCGACCTGCTGGTGTTAAGACAATAACAGTATTTCCGTCTTGGGTTGTATAACTTTTTTGTTCTATATGAATCATTCAAGCCCTCTCCGTGGCATTTCTCTTAAGATTAACTAGTTACAGAATTATCTAATGCTGTCATTTGAGGTTAACAAGCTATAGCTAAAATTGTCACCTTTTTTTTGCTAAGTGCTTAATTTTAATAGTTTAACTCAACAAAATAGTGCTGAGTAACAAGTTGAAAGGGGAGTAGGGGAAGCAGGGATAGATGAGAGAGATGAGGGAGAAGAACTAACCAATGCCCCATGCCCCATGCCCCATGCCCCATGCCCCATGCCCAATACAGCACTATTGATTGGGTGTCCAGTTGCTCCAGTCTTGAGGTTTCAGAAAGGTTTCATACAACTCAGCTTCCGGGGAATTGGGTTCTGGCTGATAGCCGTACTCCCAGCGCACTAATGGTGGTAGGGACATAAGAATTGATTCGGTGCGTCCGTTTGTTTGCAGACCAAAAATAGTGCCTCGGTCATAAACCAAGTTAAATTCTACATAGCGTCCCCGGCGGTAGAGTTGAAAATTCCGTTGGCGATCGCCATATTCTATTCCATGTCGCCGTTCTACAATTGGTACGTAAGCTGGTAAAAATGTTCTGCCACAGTCTTGTACAAAGGCAAACAAATCTTCCCAATTGCGGGTTGCTGGCTCTCCGACTTGGTTGCTATAAATAGCCGCGTCTCCATTGGGATTTGGCCCGCGATATAAAGCACCCTGACCATCTTGGTAATCAAAAAACAGACCACCTACCCCCCGTGTCTCATCACGATGCTTGAGATAGAAATATTCGTCACACCACTGCTTAAACACTGGGTAATACTCTGGGTGGTGTTGGTCACAAGTCTGTTTTAATGTTTTGTGTAAATGTGCTGCATCTTCAGCAAAGGGATAATAAGGTGTCAAGTCCAGACCGCCACCAAACCACCACACCGGCCCCGCTTCAAAGTAGCGATAATTTAGATGAACTGTAGGTACATAAGGATTATGAGGATGTAACACCATTGAAGTGCCTGTGGCATAAAAGCCATGCCCTTCTGCTTCCGGGCGTTGGGCTAAAATTGAGGCTGGCAAATGGGAACCCCAAACTTCCGAAAAATTTACACCAGCTTGTTCAAATATTGCACCTTCTCGCAGCACGCGCGATCGCCCTCCGCCTCCTTCAGGGCGTTCCCAACTATCTTCGAGAAACTCGCCCACACCATCTAGTTTTGTTAAAGCTTGCGTAATTTCGTCTTGCAGTTGTTTCATAAACTGACTGACCCTAGTCTGAGCGTCAGTTGCTGGCAAAGACTTGGATGATTCTGCTGCTACAGTTGGTATTTGCGAGTTGGTCAACATAGATAGATTCCCGAACCTAAATTACAATTTCCAGAAAGCCACAAATTTTTCATTTTCAAATTTGGGGGAAACACGCGCCAACAATCAAGCTATATTTGCCCAACCCGCTTTTTTCTTACTGGTTAAGCATTTATCCGATTGATGGGCATCACTAAAGTTATTTTCCCTCAAATGCGTATAGGCTTGTATATTGACTGAGTTTTTTTTGAAATTTTTAATTGAAATATTCTGGTATGGACACTAAACTTTAGTCGTAACCTTGAATTATTAAGAGTTTAACTGGCCTGCTCAAAACTTCTTTGTCAGATTACTATGTTTGCTGTTGGCGTCAGCGCCGAATCGAGGCTTACTATGTTTAGGGCATTTCTGAGAAAGTTTTAATTTAGGAACTGAGCGTAGTTGCCCATCATACCAGAGTTACGAGAAAGTGTTTAGCGAGTAGAGGATTAGGAAAATGCAAAGTTGGTTATCCAAATTCATCCACCGCAAACGTCGTCGGTTTTGCGCTTCTCTGGTGCGGACGTATCGAGAGATTAGTTCTGCTTCTGTAGATGAACTGTGGCAAAAAGTCGCTGATTTAACAGATGTTTCCTGGCATCCACTACTTAAGAGTACTAACGTGCCCTACGGATTAGTACCCAAACCAGGATTGATTTTTCACGCTGTAACACGCTTTTCGCCGATTCCCATTCGTATTTTTGTGGAGCGTGTCAATCATAGAGAAATGTTGAGTATCCGAGTGCTGGCAATTCCTGGGATAGAGGAACGGGTGACTTATCAAGTAGAATCAACAGTTTGTGGTACTTGTCTGTTTTATTCTGTAACGCTACGGGGTTGGTTATCGCCCCTAATTTGGTCTTTATCCCGTCCTTATGTAGACCGCGTAGCACGGTCTTTAGTTGAGGCAGTAGAAAAGACGGCATTGCCAACGGTATCTGGTAAGAAAAAATCCCTTAATGACAGTTGTTTGGATTTTTAGGTAAAGGGGACTGGGGTTAGGGTAGAGGTTACAGGTGATAGGGAATAACCAGTAACCTATTACCTTGTGGTATTCTTAATCCCTAAAGAAAGTTAAGATTCTATTAGGTGATAATGCAATTTGCTAAGTTTTATTACGGCAGTAACAGTAAAAACACTAAACTGACCAACTTTTAAGAAAGCATCCAGTTAATAGCTAAGATGTTCGACACGATTGTATTTTTTCATTTTGAATTTTAAATTTTTATGTACGATGTCCTCGACTCCGGCTCTGTCTTAGAAGTGTTGCGACCAGTAGAAGACCCAGAACTCCGTAAAAGTCTGGTGGAACTGAATATGATTCGCAACGTCAAAATTGACGATGGTAAGGTTAGTTTCACTTTAGTATTGACCACTCCTGCCTGTCCTTTACGGGAGTTTATTGTCGAAGACTGTAAGAAAGCTGTCAAAAAGCTACCAGGTGTTACAGATATCAGCATAGAAGTGACGGCAGAAACACCGCAACAAAAAAGTTTGCCCGACCGCACTGGCATTTCTGGGGTGAAAAATATCATTGCTGTTTCCAGCGGCAAAGGTGGCGTTGGTAAAAGTACGGTGGCGGTGAATGTAGCGGTGGCTCTAGCCCAAACTGGGGCGAAAGTCGGCTTGCTAGATGCTGATATTTACGGACCCAATGACCCGACTATGCTTGGTTTAGCTGATGCCCAAATTGCTGTGCGCTCAACCCAAACAGGTGACATCCTGGAACCTGCTTTTAATCACGGCGTCAAATTAGTTTCAATGGGCTTTTTGATTGACCGAGATCAACCGGTAATTTGGCGGGGGCCTATGCTCAATGGTGTAATTCGCCAGTTTCTCTATCAAGTTGAATGGGGAGAACTGGACTATTTGATTGTAGATATGCCACCGGGAACCGGAGATGCTCAGTTAACTTTAACCCAAGCCGTGCCGATCGCAGGAGCAGTAATTGTCACCACGCCGCAAACTGTAGCCCTGTTAGATTCTCGCAAGGGATTACGGATGTTCCAGCAGATGAATATCCCGGTATTAGGGATCGTGGAAAATATGAGCTATTTTATACCCCCCGATCAACCAGATAAGCAGTATGACATCTTTGGTTCCGGTGGTGGCTCCAAAACAGCCGCCGAATTGGGAGTGCCACTGTTGGGGTGCGTGCCACTAGAGATTTGCACACGAGTTGGCGGTGACAGCGGTGTGCCGATAGTCGTTGGTGAGCCAGATTCAGCTTCGGCAAAAGCATTAACAGCGATCGCTCTTACTATTGCTGGTAAAGTATCAGTTGCAGCTTTGACATAATGTTATTAAAACGATCGCTCCCCAAAATTCGCTGGAAGTCTTGGGTTAAGCCCTGGCAGTATGTAGATTGGCTACTTTTTTGTTTGCCAATCGCTCTCAGTATCTTTGGTGGCATCATGATCCTGAGTACGGAATTGAAGCAGCCAGTGACAGACTGGTGGTGGCACTGGTTGGTAGCGGGTATCGGCGCGTTTATAGCCCTGTTTTTATCTCGCATCCGTTATGAACTCTTGATGCAGTGGCACTGGGTAACATACGCACTAACGAACTTCAGTTTAATTGCTGTGATGATTGCTGGTACTAGCGCCAAAGGGGCGCAACGGTGGATTAGTATCGCTGGCTTTAACGTGCAACCCTCAGAATTTGCCAAAGTCGGCATAATCATCACCTTAGCAGCTTTGTTACATAGGCGGACTGCTTCAAGCCTCGAAAGTGTTTTCCGCGTTTTGGCAATCACTGCTATACCTTGGGGGTTAGTATTTTTACAGCCAGATTTAGCAACATCACTGGTATTTGGGGCGATCGTTTTAGGAATGTTGTACTGGGCAAATGCTAACCCAGGCTGGTTAATTCTGATGATTTCTCCGGTGGTTGCTGCCATTTTATTTAGTATATCTTGGCCTTTAGCAGAGCCAATAGTTTTATTTAAAGGATTATCTTTTGGCTTATTAGGGCTAATTTGGTCAGTTGCTATGGCTATTCTGGGCTGGCTAACTCTCCCCTGGCGTCGATTTGGTTTCGGCGCTATTGGTGCGTGGAGTCTCAATATACTGGGTGGTGAATTAGGAGTTTTTGCCTGGAACCATATTTTGAAAGAGTATCAAAAAGCTCGGCTAACTGTATTCATGAACCCCGATCATGATCCTCTCGGTGCTGGGTATCACCTAATTCAATCTCGCATTGCCATTGGTGCTGGTGAAATTTGGGGATGGGGTTTGTTCAAAGGCCCAATGACGCAACTGAATTTCGTACCGGAACAGCATACTGACTTTATTTTCTCCGCAGTGGGAGAAGAATTCGGTTTTGTTGGTTGTTTGGTAGTGCTGTTTGTCTTCTGCTTAATATGCTTCCGTTTGCTGCACGTTGCCCAAACCGCCAAAGATAATTTTGGTTCCTTGTTGGCTATTGGCGTTTTGTCCATGATCGTATTTCAGCTAATTGTGAACGTTGGCATGACTGTAGGTTTAGCGCCTGTGGCAGGAATTCCCCTACCTTGGATGAGTTATGGACGTTCTGCCATGCTGACCAACTTCATTTCCTTGGGAATAGTAGAATCGGTAGCAAATTTTCGACAACGACAGAAGTATTATTGATTCGTCATTAGTCATTTGTAAGAATCAAGGACAAATTGCCCAATAAGAAGTATTAAGCTATTAAAAGGAAACAAGCGAGGCTAAAAACATGATTCTGCCTGGAGCAACTATTCGCGTCAAGAATCCCGCAGATACCTATTATCGCTACGAAGGACTCGTGCAACGGGTAAGTGATGGCAAAGTAGCCGTATTATTTGAAGGTGGTAACTGGGATAAATTAGTTACTTTCCGCCTGAGCGAATTGGAACTTGTAGAAACCACAGCCGGACGTAAAAAAGCCAAATAAGATTAGTTAGGAGTGAAAAGTTAGGAGTTGTGATTTTTCAACTTCTTAACTCCTAACTCAGCACTCATAACTCAGCACTCAGCACTCTCATGCGCCTCCCTTTACCACAGTTTGCTACTGGCGATCGCCATCCCAACCATATTGCGGAGGTGATTGAAACTACTAGTACGGAATTTTTGGCTCAGTGTTTAGAACCGAAAGATTTGAGCTTTCCCTCCATGCCACCTTTTGGTAGTTGGGTCTGTTCTGTCGATGAAGAATCTGGCAATCAAGTTTATGCTGTGGTGTATTATGCCACAACTATGCCCATAGATTCGGTACACAGGGCTAGAGCTTTAGGTTTATCATTGCAAGACTTACGCGAAGAACAACCCCAGATATTTGCCATGCTCCGAACTGAATTCCGGGCTGCGATCGTGGGGTTTGAGCTATCTGAGCAAAATCTAATTTATCAGCAAAGAGTATATCAGTATCTACCACCCCGTCCCCCGCAAATTCATCAAGCTGTTTATCAGTGCCAACCAGAAGCGATCATTAAATTCACTGAAGAACTAGATTTTTTGCGGACACTGCTTTGTATTAACGGTGCGCCAGTAGAGTCTTTGGCCGCAGCTGCAATTCGAGATGTATACCAGTTACGCAAAGCTGATCGAGAATGGCTAATTAAAGCTGGACGTAGCCTGAGCGTGCTACTTAAAGACGACTACGATCGCTTGCGGTTCATTTTAAGTCAAATCCACCCGTAGGTAGTTAGTTTTTAGACAATTGCCCAGTTAATGTAAGTTAAGATTTTTTTTCGTCAGGTGGCTTCTAGATTTATCGATTAGGCGATCGCCCCCAAGGTAATCGTAGTTTGACCATAGCCCCTTCAATTCCGACCTATGGAACTCATATCACAAGTTCTTGGCAAGGAACCAATTGTTACCTTTGCTATTTTGCTGGTGGTCATCTTAGTTATACCCATCATATTTGAGCGGCTAAGATTACCAGGATTAGTAGGTCTGGTAATCTGTGGGCTAGTACTCGGGCCATCAGGCTGGAATATATTCCAGTCTGACTCGCCAATGATTAACCTACTATCAGATATTGGGTTAATTTACTTGCTGTTTGTGGCTGGGCTAGAAGTTGATCTAGAACAGTTTCGCCGCCGCAAAAGTCGTGCCTTCGGGTTTGCTAGCTTAACTTTCAGTGTACCCCTGGTAATGGCAACCTTAGTGAGTCTGACTTTAGGCTATGGCTGGAATACTTCAATCTTAATTGGCTCTTTATTC
The DNA here is from genome assembly GCF_041747015.1 of Nostoc sp. Taxonomy (GTDB): domain Bacteria; phylum Cyanobacteriota; class Cyanobacteriia; order Cyanobacteriales; family Nostocaceae; genus Nostoc. The sequence continues at coordinate 22,852 of NZ_JBGTFY010000317.1, read as the reverse complement.
GCTTCCCATACCCTTTTGGCATATCCCATTGTCAGTAGTTTGGGAGTGGTAAACAACGAAGCCGTTATTGTCACCATTGGAGCGACGATTTTTACAGATATTGGCGTAGTACTAACATTAGCTGTTTGTGTAGCGATCGCTCATGCTGGAGCATTCAGCTTTGCTAAACTACTCACCTTGTTGGGTTGGTTAATTATTTACTCTATTGCTGTTGTAACAGGCTTTGATTCGGCAGGCAAAGAATTTTTTCGGCGTTCAGGAGACGATGAAGGAAACAAGTTTTTGTTTGTGTTGCTTTCTGTGTTCCTTGCTGCCGTGGGCGCTCAATTGATTGGAGTAGAAAAAATTGTTAGTGCTTTTTTAACGGGTTTGGCGGTAAATGAAACTGTGGGTGAAGGCCCAGTCAAAGAAAAGGTGATATTTATTGGCAGTGTGCTGTTCATTCCCATTTTCTTTGTTGACCTTGGCTTACTGATCAATCTACCTGCTTTTGTGAACAACTTGGACACGCTCAAGTTAACGCTGTTGATGATAGTCGGCTTGATTGCCAGTAAATTGATCGCAGCTTTGTTGACAAAACTGGTTTACCGCTATAACTGGCAAGAAATGTTAACAATGTGGTCACTATCACTTCCCCAGGTTAGTACAACTTTAGCAGCAACCTTAGTGGGGTATCGGGTTGGGTTGCTGCCACTAGAAGTATTAAACAGCATCATCGTCTTAATGCTCGTCACATCAACTTTGGGGCCGTTGATCACCAGTAGAATAGCTGTTGGTTTAACTTCCTCGCCAGCCGAAGATTCACTACTAATAACGCTGCCTGACCAGAACGTAACAGAAATAGACAGTGCTTTTACTATAGTTGTACCTGTGTACAATTCTCAGACCGACGAGCAGTATTTGATTGAAATGGCGGCGTTATTAGCGCTTCAGTTTAAAGGCAAAATTATACCACTGGCGATCGCTACTGCAGCAGCTCACATGGATGCACCGCAGTTAGAAGCGTCCCTACAGCGAAGTGAGCGGTTATTAACCAAAGCTACGGCACAAAGTCAAGTATTAGGCGTAGCAGCAGAACCATTACTGCGAATTGATCATGCCTTTGCTCAGGGAATTAGCAGAGCGGCTCGTGAACAAAATGCTAATTTAATTGTTATGGGTTGGGGTAAACGTACAGGCTGGCGATCGCTATTATTTGGTAATGTGATTGATGGTGTGCTTTGGGCAGCCCACTGTCCTGTAGCAGTAGCACGTCTAGTAGAATCACCAAACAAAATTCAGCGCATCTTAGTACCAGTAGAAAACTTAACAGCATCTCCATTACAGTCTGTGCAATTTGCCCAGATGTTAGCAGAGGTAAATCAGAGCCACATTACTGTATTGAATGTGTGCGATCGCCGCACTAGTTCCAGTAAAATTGCTTGGAGGCGATCGCATCTCTCCCTATTGGTATCTAAATTGGCTTTGACCAATGCCCCAGAAATTCAAATCATCGCTCACGAAAATGTTGCCCAAGCAATTTTGCAGGCAGCACGATTATATGATTTAGTAGTTTTACCTTTTATACGTAATCGTACCAGTCCTGGAGGGTTAGCCATTACAGATGTCACCACCCAGTTAGCCAGACAACTCAACTGCTCTATAGTCATGCTTGGAGAACCGCAACGCCCTCAAACCAAAAATGTAGTTATGTCTAACACGGTTGCTAGCATTACATCTGCTGTATGATATGAAGCAGAGTTAGATTTACTTGAGTGAACTTGGGCTGCGTTAGCGTCGCCTGCACTTCGGTCTTTTGGCAAATTCAGCGATCGCCGGAGGCATCGCATTTCTAAAAATTTTTGCAATAAATAAATTCTCTGACAACAGTGTTAACTGTAAAAACACTTTATATTATTGAAGGTTTGATGAACTTTAAGTAAAATACCAACGAGTTTTAGACAATGTTTGTTATTTTACTAGTTAAATTATTAAATAAGCAGGTACAAAGATCACAAAATTACAACTATCAAAAAATAGGTAAGTTTAAGAACACTTATTGATTGAGTCTTGTTCTTTTTTCATTCTGTATTTTTGTCCCCAAGCTGGGTAATCTAAAAGTAAGTGCAATAGCTACTGAAAATATTTGTAAGTAATAGGGAAAGTATGAGAATTTTGGTGACGGGCGGTGCTGGGTTTATTGGCTCCCATCTCATCGACCGATTAATGAACGATGGGCATGAATTAATCTGCTTGGACAATTTTTACACTGGTCATAAACGCAACATCCTTAAATGGTTAGGTCATCCGTACTTTGAACTGATCCGCCATGATATTACTGAACCAATTCGGTTAGAAGTCGATCAAATTTATCATTTAGCTTGTCCTGCTTCTCCGGTACATTACCAATACAACCCAGTTAAAACCGTCAAAACTAACGTGCTGGGAACACTGAACATGTTGGGGCTGGCTAAACGTGTGAAAGCTAGGTTCTTCTTAGCCTCAACTAGTGAAGTATACGGAGATCCAGAAGTTCATCCCCAAACCGAAGAGTATCGGGGTAGCGTCAATCCCATTGGGATACGTTCATGCTACGACGAAGGTAAAAGACTTGCTGAGACTCTAGCATTTGATTACTACAGGCAAAATAAAGTTGATATTCGAGTTGTGCGGATCTTCAACACATACGGGCCGAGAATGTTAGAAAATGATGGTCGAGTGGTGAGTAACTTTATAGTTCAAGCCTTACGAGGTACTCCTTTGACCGTGTACGGTGATGGTTCGCAAACTCGTAGCTTCTGCTACGTTTCCGATTTAGTGGAAGGATTTATCCGCTTGATGAATAGCGACTACATTGGCCCGGTAAACCTGGGCAATCCTGGTGAATACACGATTTTGCAATTAGCACAAGCTGTGCAGAACATGATCAACCCGGATGCACAGATTAAATTCGAGCCATTGCCTTCAGACGATCCTCGCCGTCGTCAGCCTGATATCACCAAGGCAAAAACTTGGTTAAATTGGGAACCTACCATTGCTTTGCAAGAAGGGTTAAAACTAACAATAGAAGATTTCCGCGATCGCATCACAAGCGATGTCAAAAATTCAGCCTCCTGAGCAGTGTTTAGCACCACTCTGAACTTTTGTGCAAGCTGATTCTATTGCTAGCCGATACTTTAATGGCTGTGTTTCCTCTGGGGTGTAAGTGTCGTATTGACAACTTATTTTTTAAACTAACGCTAAAAAAGCGAGGAGTTAAAAATGCGTGTTTGCGTAATTGGTACTGGTTACGTCGGTTTAGTTACAGGTGCTTGCTTGGCTCATATTGGACACGATGTAATTTGCGTAGACAATAACGAAGAAAAAGTGAAGTTAATGAAGTCTGGGCAGTCCCCAATTTTTGAACCGGGACTCTCAGAGATTATGCATTCTGCTATTGAAGCAGACAAAATTCATTTCACTACTGATCTCGCTGGTGGAGTAGCCCACGGAGAAATTCTGTTTATTGCTGTGGGAACGCCACCTTTACCGACTGGTGAAAGTGATACTCGTTATGTCGAAGCTGTAGCTCGTGGCATCGGGGAAAATCTCAACGCTGGTTATAAGGTGATAGTGAATAAATCTACAGTCCCCATTGGCTCAGGTGACTGGGTGCGGATGATTGTTCTAGATGGTATGGGTGAACGGCAGAAAACACTTGTAACCGCAGGTGGGGTGTCGAGTGATGAGAAATTACCTGAGGTTGTAGCTGAGTTTGATGTAGTGAGCAATCCAGAGTTTTTGCGCGAAGGTTCGGCAGTTCACGACACCTTCAACCCCGATCGCATTGTACTAGGGGGCAATAGTCAAAGAGCAGTAGCTTTGATGAAACAACTGTATGCGCCAATTGTAGAACGCAAGTACTCTGCCGATCAATCTTTACCTCCTGTGCCAATTTTGGCAACAGACCTCAGTTCGGCAGAGATGATCAAATATGCCGCTAATGCCTTTTTAGCCACTAAGATTAGTTTTATTAACGAAGTCGCTAATATTTGCGATCGTGTCGGTGCTGATGTCACCCAAGTAGCCAAAGGTATCGGTTTAGATTCCCGCATTGGTAACAAATTTTTACAAGCTGGTATTGGTTGGGGTGGTTCCTGCTTTCCCAAAGATGTCTCTGCTCTGATTCACACTGCTGATGATTATGGTTATGAAGCCCAATTACTCAAAGCTGCTGTTAGTGTCAACGAGCGCCAGAGGTTGATTGCTTTGGAGAAACTCCAGCAAGTTCTGAAAATTCTCAAAGGCAAAACAGTCGGACTACTCGGACTGACCTTCAAACCCGATACCGACGACTTGCGCGACGCCCCAGCACTCAACCTAATTGAACAGCTAAACCGATTGGGAGCCAAAGTCAAAGCCTACGACCCGATTATTTCCCAAACAGGTATGCGTCATGGTCTTTCTGGCGTGTTAGTAGAAACCGATGCCGAAAGACTAGCTGACGGCTGCGATGCTTTGGTACTCGTGACTGAATGGCAGCAGTTCAGCACTCTGGACTATGTGAAGATGGCAAAATTGATGAATCACCCTGTTATCATTGATGGTCGTAACTTCCTTGATCCCGAAGTAATGGTAAGGGCTGGATTCCAATATGTAGGTGTGGGACGATAGAGAGTTAAAAGTTAGCTAAAACAGTAGAAGTCCGACATCATAGCTGAGTACAGCTATGATGTCGGGATAAAATTAAATACCGCCTAGAATGCTCTAGGCGGTATTTAATTTGTTTAAAGCTTTACTTTAGTTGGGGTTTTTGCGTGATAATTTTATCTCAAGCGCTATGTGGAATACGCTCAACTTCAGCATATCCACTGAAAATAAGTTTTTGACCTTCGGTTTCTAATCGGTTGAGCCGCATTTTTACTCCATCGAGGTCAAAGCGATCTAAATCGACCATATTATCCAAAATTTCTACCAGCGCTACGCTCAAAGTTTGCGAAATTTCCCGTTGGGCTTCTGGTACTTGATCAAGTTCAATCTTGGGATCTTTGAAGGAAACTCGCCGCCGCCTTTCAATGCCTATAGTTAGGATCATGCTCAGGGGTACAAGTTCGCCATTATTTAAATCTGCTTTTGCTGTCAGCTGCAACCGATTTTCAGGTAATAGCTGTACCTGGACTTCGGTAAAGGAGACTGGCTCACCACCAGATAATTCTGTCAGGGATGGTACGGAGAGGTTAAGCAAGCGCTTTTTAACCAGTTCCGCATTAAAGGCTTGGTTAATGCCTACTTCTGATAAGATTACCTGGGCGATCGCTTGAGTGGGTTGCTTAAGACTGAGTTTGCCACTTAAAACCGAGCCGAAATCAATGGCAACGGCATCGGTTTCAAAAGACATTTCCTCTACCGCGAAATCTTTCCGAATCACCAAGCCACGCCCGCTCATTTTGAAGCTATCAATGCTGCCTTGCAACAGTTTGCTGGAGGGGTAGCAGCGCACAAAGACTTCTACTGACTCGCTTTGGGTAAACAGGTGGCGAATCGTTTGGCTAGCGACCGTGTTGAGCATCCGCTCCCCCCAATCTGTGCCTTTAGTATCTGTTAAACCAGTAAGTCCGCCGAACATGTAGTTTTGGGTCTCTAGAAGTTCTTTATACTTTTGTAACAAATTGTCAAGGATAGAGCAAGCGATCCCCAAATTGTTTGTGCTTATGAGTAGGTATAAGATGGCTGATGGTTATCAGGTTAATGTATTAGATATTACTCTTGAGATTTGCTAGTACTTAGTGCGAGTGCAAAACCCTGAACTATGAACGGTACTGAGGGTGAAATGGTCGTTACACTACAACTGCGCCAGATTGACGTTCAACCAGGGCAATATTTGACATCGCGCGAGATTACTTGGGCAGAGTTTGAAGCAATTTTAAACGAAATTGGTGAGCATCGTGCAGCACGAGTTGGTTACTTTCAGGAGGTTTTGGAAATTCGGATGCCGTTACCAGAACATGAAATCAATCAGGCTAGCGATCGCAATTCGATTGCCATAAGCTATGTTTCCTAAAGCTGTAATCGCACTCTGATATATGTCTTCTAAAGTCAACTTCTGATGACTCAAAAAAAGCAGCAGGTGAAATGTGAAAAAACTCCGCGAGTTTGCGAATATGGTTAACTGTTAGCTTGCGTTGACCACTCAAAACTTCAGATACAATAGACTCGGTTTTAAATATAGGAACTAAGTCTTTTTGACGCAAACCAAATTCGACTATCATTGCTTGGAGTAATTTTACGCCATAAATATCTGGTATGGTATTGTGTTTTTCTTCGTACTCGTAAACCAGAGTACCTAAAACATTGAGATAGTCTTGTTCATCTGGTGTTAATTTACCTTGATCAATTAGGGAATCGATGACTTCTTGCGTAGCCAGCAATTCTTCCGACGCTCGCGGACTCTCTAACGCTACGCTATCCGTTAACATAAATAAAGGAGCGGCGTTATGTTCCCCCTGGCAAGCTCAAAATAACTCGAATCAATAGAATTTTGTAGAGTTAATGGCTTCTGAATTTTATTGTTACGAGTTTTCATGTTAATTAAGGTCACACAAAGCGGTATATTCATCATTAGGGACTGAGGATTGATGACTAGAATAAGGACAAAGAGGAAAATAATATACTTCTAACTCTTAACTCTTAACTCTTAACTCAGCACTCAGCACTTAAGAGGCAGCATCGGAAGCAAGCAGTGCCAAAAATCATCGCTATTCTCAATGGTAAAGGAGGAGTCGGCAAAACGACTACCGCAGTCAATCTGGCTGCAAACTTTGCGAAGAAAAATAAGGTGCTTTTGATTGACGCAGATATTCAAGGTTCTGCTAGTTGGTGGTTTGGGCGCAGTCAGCAGGGAATGGGATTTGATTTATCTCAAGAAACCGATCCGATACTTTTAGGTGATTTAGGAAAGATAACAGGTTACGATTTAGTAGTGGTGGATACACCTCCCGCGCTGCGCTCTGAAGCATTAGTGGCGGTAGTTGCGATCGCAGATTATCTAGTTTTGCCTACACCCCCAGCTGCAATGGATTTAGCTATCCTCGTGGAAACAGTTAAGGAAGCCGTCATCCCCTTGGGAACCCCCCATCGGGTATTGCTTACCAAAGTTGATACGCGCAGTATAGGGGAAGCACAGGAAGCAAAAAATACTTTAACTCGGTTAGGTATTCCTACTTGTAATACCTTTATCCGTGCCTACAAAGCTCATGAACGAGCGGCACTTGAGGGTGTAGCGATTAATCAATGGCGAGGAAGTAACGCACGGGAGGCGGAGTTAGACTACCGCCGTGCAGCTGATGAATTACAGCGTGATTGGAGAAAATAATGGCTAAGAAACAAAGTCTCTCTGACTTATTGCAAGAAGAAGCGCAAAAATTTACACCCCCAGAAGGTGAATCTGCGATCGAAGTTACAGCAGAAGAAATTGCTCAAGAAGAAGATTTATCTGATGATGAATCCTTGGCACAGACACCTGAGCTAACTTCTACTAAGCGTACAAGCCCAACTAAGGCTGATTTAGAAACAACTATTAAAGAGTTGACAAGTGATTTGGAAAAAAGCCACCAAAAAGAAGCATCTTTTGGACAGGAAATTGCTGATTTGAAATCAAAATTATCTAAACAAAAAGCATTAGCATCAGAACAACAATCCTCAGTAGAACAGCTAACAAAAGAACTTGACCAAACAAAGAAAACAGCACTGCAACTTGCAGAAGCAAATTCCCAACTTATAGAAGAAATTAATGCTTTAAAACAAACAGCAGAAGATAATTCTAAACTTGTTGTCAAAGAAACTAGTGCTATAAAACCAGTAAAAGAACACTACAATCCACTTAACTACAAAAAATCGCATCGGTCATCGGAAACACTAGCTCAAAATCAACCTCAAAATCAACCAAATGTATATCCTGAGAGTTCTAATGAGATGTGGTTACTTGACTAGAGTAGTTAATAGTTAATCTTGGCTTCCCCTTCCCTAGTAGGGAAGGGGCTGGGGAGTAGGTTTTTGATTACTGAATCGATATTCTAGATAACAAACTGCTTTAAACGAGTTAACTTTAATAAATAAATTGATAGAACAGTAAAAAATACAACGAAAAATCCTTCAATTATATATATTTCCCTCAAAGGAGTTCCAAAAATTCCTATATCTTTGTCAACTTTATAAATATTAATTAACAAAAAGAATAAGTATTGCCAATATTTATGTAATGAAAACAAACCAAGAGAGTATTTAGATAATTTTTGTACTAATAAATTCTCTTTTATTTCTTTTCGAGAATGAACATAACAAAAAATAGTCATTGCTCCACAAATAATGGCAATTCTTCCATAGATACTTAAGTGATAGCCAAATGTACGCAAATAGATGTCATGGAACGAAAACAGTATAAATGCAATTAGGTAGTAAAATTTGAAGCTTAATACTTTATTAGGAAAATTAGCTAAGTGAAAAGCTATGGGTACATAAATAACAAAATTTACTAACCAATAATAAGGAATACGGATATTTAGTAAGCAACTGGCTTCAAAATAAAATAAACAAAATATTCCTATTGTACAAGATACAATTCTTTTTAAATAATCTGATTTTATCAGTTGATACAAAAAGGCAAGACTTGTTAAACAAATTAGATTAAATAGAAAATAAAAAACTGAATCACCAACAGTTGGTAAGCTTGGTTGTAAGCCTGTAATGATTTTCCATGAAAAACTAGGAATTGTTCTCGTAGCACTAATAAAAAATATATTCTGAACAATCACCCAAAATAAATAAATTTTAATTAACTTAGTAATTCTTCTTTGAAAATATTTTACGCTATCAGACTTTTGAAAAAATAAGTAAAGAGAAACAATATAAAAAATCGGAACGGCAGTTAAAGATAATTGTAGTTCAAAATCCCTCAAAATTTTAGCAAAAATATGCACAGTAACAGGAGTAGAATCATTTATAATAAATTGAAATGGTCGTAAATGCCAGATAAAAACAAAAACAATGCTTAACGCTTTTAAGACATCCAGACTATGATTTCTTTCTATTCTCATAGCTATTTCTCTATAAACTGACTTTTTAGGAAATTTTTAAATCTACGCTAATGAGCTACTGTTGTCAAGACAGGTTTGCGATCGCTATAACTATAGAATTCGCTAAAATTCTGTCAAAGTAACAATAAATTTCAGTTTATCGTACTATTTTTCATGCATCGCTAATTTTGTTCGACCTAATGTACTGAGGTATTATTTGTTGTAAATAACACATAAGCCAGCAGCTATTAAAAACATTCTCACTCCCTCAGAATTCCTGGTATTAAAAGAAAGTTTTCCAAAATGTCAAAATTGGGACTAAAGCCACGTACAATTAAAGTCGCGTATCCCTTAATCCAGGAGCTAATGCCATGCCAATGGCCGTTGGCGTAATTGAAACTTTAGGTTTTCCTAGTGTCTTAGCAGCAGCAGATGCAATGGTCAAAGCTGCCGCAGTCACAATTGTCTATTATGGTCAAGCCGAAAGCGCTCGTTTGTTAGTCGCCGTTCGGGGACACGTTGCTGAGGTAAAAAGGGCTGTTGAAGCCGGAATAGCTGCTGGAGAGGAAGTAAAGGTTGGTGCAGTAATCACCCACTACATCGTTGCCAATCCTCCAGAAAATGTGGAAACCATATTACCAATCCATTTCACTGAACAATCAGAACCTTTTCGCATCTTCTAAGCAATTTTGCTATCAAAATCTGTAGCAAAGCTTCGGACAATTAATTTGTAGCCCACATATCGTTTATTCATACAGGAGATTAATTATGTCATTACAGGCAGTTGGCGCACTTGAAACTAAGGGTTTTCCTGCGGTGCTAGCAGCAGCAGATGCTATGTTAAAAGCTGGTCGAGTTACCCTCGTTGGTTATATCAGAGTAGGTAGCGCTCGGTTTACTGTTAATATTCGTGGCGACGTTTCGGAAGTAAAAACCGCGATGGCTGCTGGTATTGAAGCCGCAGAAAATGTTTATGGCGGTACCTTAGAATCCTGGGTGATTATTGCTCGTCCCCATGAAAACGTTGAGGCTGTTCTGCCAATTGCTTACACAGAACAAGTCCAACAGTATCGAGAATCTGTAGAAAACCCCATTAGATTATCAAATGGTCGATAAAGTCAGATTAATATTTTAATTTTCATATTTCATATATGAAGCGATCGCCCAGATTGCCCTTGCTGCTGTTTAATAGTGTTAGATTGCCTCATCGTTTTATTCCCATCCGTTAGAGCTTCTAGAGCATTTATTACTAAGTATTGCTCTTGTGTGGGTTCCAAAAATGGTAAGTGTGTATGTAAGCCAGTGCCAATCTTATCAGAGAGGCGCTCGCTCAGTTGGCCTACGTATCCACAAAGCTAGTACACTCATTAACAACACCCCCATCAATCCTTGCAGGGGATTATTATTCACACCAGTTACCCAATCAGAAACTTGACCGCCGAAAGCCAATCAAACAATTCAGATGAAGAAGAGTTTGACCCAGTAACAGACCCAAGGGATTAGTCAGCAGCAGAAACAGAGTTAGCTTGTTTTGCGCTTGCCATGTTTAATAGTGTTAGATTGTGCGATCGTTTTTATTCCCACCCGAAGGTCACTACTTCGCCATTTCGCAATATTCTTAGCTATTGTTAAAACTTTTGCAGATGAAGCAGGTAAAAATTTGTGAGTTTACAAAAAATTATCAAACTAGCAAAGCAACTTTCAACCGTGGACAAAGTACGTTTAATCCAGCAAATTGTTCCTGATATAGAACGCGAGTTAACAGATAAACTGTCTACCCTTCCTCGCCAATCCTTATGGGCGCTATGTGCTGATTTAGGAAACGCACCTTCCGCAGAGGAGATTGATGCAACTCGTAGTGAAGAATGGGCTAGCTTGCCACGGAAGGATATTTGATGCTGTGTGCTGTAGCCACTTTTTCATGACCAAACCCGCTGAACATTATAGGCATCAAAAGCCGAATCACGACTAATCAAAACAAGGGAATGATTCATTGCCTGTGCTACCAGAATACGATCAAACGGATCTCGATGATGCAGTGGTAAATAACGGAATTGAACAGTATCGGTAAAGGTAATAGGGAGAATCGTTATACCCGCAGCAATTAGTTTAGGTTCAATCTCTTCAAAAGCACCCTGTAGGGATAGTTTTCCAATGTTGAGTTTAATCGCCATTTCCCAAAGACTTGCAATACTAAAGAAAACAGCCTCAGCAGATTCAATCTTTTCTCTAGTTAATACTGGCAGGGTTGCATCATTCGAGACAAACCAGATAAAAGCATGAGTATCCAATAGTAATCTATTCATTCCATATATTCTTTCATATCTTCAAGCGGCTCATCAAAGTCATTAGGCAATGGCAGAACAAACATTCCTTTCATCGTTCCAGCAACACGACGCTTGTTTGTCAGCTTTTCTTCGGTAGAGTTTTTAGTGTGCTTCTCTATCAAAAACTCAATGTAATGAAGCACTTCTGTCTGAAGAGACTCAGGGAGTTCTTCTAATTTTTCTAAAATGACTGGCTGTATCATTGTTTTTTCTCCTTGGCAATTTTTATGAAAAACATGACAGCTATATTTGTTTGAATGTCAAATACATTTTAATACGGTTCGGATAAGCACTTGAACTCAGTATCAGAGGCTTTTAGCAGTCCGTTGCACTAGAATTGTGTTGTGATACCTAACTTCCACAACTCTCTAGAACAACTTGACCGTTTTCAGGATCTATTTTAATGATCTTTGCCTTTAAATGGTCATTAATTTTGAATAATTGGTTTGGATGGTCAACAGATGGATGGAACATTTTTGAGGTCGGCAACAAAGCATATAAATCTCCAATATCAACGAACACACCATAGTTTTTGATACCCCGTATAATGCCGCTAACAACCTGACCAACCTGCAATTGCTTGAGTCTGACTGAAACAGAGTGATGGAGCAGTACTAGGAAATTATCCTCCTCTCGCACTTTTATAATATTGAGTGGAAGTTCCTTCCCTACTACCAATTCTTCCCTCTGCTTATCAACATAAGTACGAATTGAGCTATATAAACCCTCAATTTTCAATAATGCACCCCTCGAAGTCTTTTTAAGGATTTTTCCATATACTGTTACGTCCTCAGCCTGTAATTGCCGTACCCGTTCCCATGCTTTTCGCATCTCTAGTTTGCGAATTGAAAAAGAAACTGTTGGTGGATGCTCTTGAGAACACAAGAACCACTGAATAGTTGCTGAGACTCCGTTTCCATGAACATCACGAATTTTAGTGTGTACGATCAGGTCTTCTCTACTTATGGGATGACCACATTTTTCAGAAGCCAGATATAATACAGTCTCATACAAGCGATCGCTATCTTTCAGTGTCTCAGGTGAACAATTTGAGAAGTAAATATCGTGTTCGCCATCGTAATTTCCCACAACCAGAAATTCTCGGATTTCATTCAGTTGCACGGCTTCTTCTGGGGTCTGAATCTCATTGAGTGATAGCTCTAGTAGTGGAACATAAGCTAGTTGATCGGTATAAAAATCAACTAAAACACCTGTAGGCTCCAGCTTAATGATTTTTCCAGTGATGATATCGCCGAGTTGAAAGCTCTCTAAACTAAAGCTCATAGCATAGTGGGCTTAACATAACCCATTATAGAAACAATTTAGTCAGGGTGTTTTTAATGCTGCGTGCTGTAGCTGACACCCATGCAGTCATCTACATTTTTAGCGATTTGCGATTATCAATATATTCTTGTGGGAAAATTTGCCTTCCTAATACCAATGCTTCTTGCCTTTCCTCATCTGTCATATAATCCCTTAAGTCCCGTTGGGGTGCGTCGAGGATTTCCGCCTGCATCTAAATATCGCTGACGTGCGATCGCAAATAGTTCTAATATTCTTTGCGATCGCTGCTGTTTAATGGTGTTAGATTGCGTCATGGTTTTATTCCCATCCGAAGGTCACTACTTCGCCGTTTTGTAATATTGTTGCCAAGGGTAAAACAGTGCTAGGAGTTTGAATGTGCCAATACCCTGTGTCTTCATCATAATAATCTCCAAACAAGTAAATTTAGAGCTTCTAGGGCATTTATTACCAAGTATTGATCTTCTGTTGGTTCCACAAATGGTAAGTGTGTATGTAAGCCAGTGCTGATCTTATCAGAGAGGCGATCGCTCAGTTCGCCCCCGTATCCACAAAGCTAGTACACTCATTAACAACACCCCCATCATTCCTTGCAGAGGATTATTATTCACACCAGTTACCCAATCAGGAACTTGACCAGAATATTTCACTAATTCCCCAACATTAATAATGTAGTAGCCCCATACAAAACCACCATGCAGACCAATTGGTAAACCCAAGCGTCCCCTCCGCCAACGTTTTCCCCATACCTGCGTTAACCCCAGCAGTACTAAAGCTGGAAATTGCGGCAGTGTATGAATAATTGCCTCCAAGGGTTTAATAAAGTGCAATGTAGCAAACGCAGTTGCATCTGTCCACAGTGCCACACGCGGACTGTAATCTCGTTGTAATTCATCTAACAACCAGCCTCGGAATAACAATTCCTCAGCAAATCCGATGCCCAAGCCAACAAGTAAACCCTCTAAAATTACTTTCAGCAAAAAAACTTTCGGTTGTTGCCACACCAACCAACCAAACAAACTTTCTACCCCAAAAAGTATCAGAATATTAATTATGCCCATAGCCAAGCCACGCAGTAAATCCACACCGTTTTGTCGCGTGATTTCTAAGCCATAATGCCGCAGAATTTGGGGCTGCTGGTAGACATATTTGCCCCATAGTCTCAGGAGGAAAATAAATGCTGCATATAACAATACCAATGTCAATATACTTTCTAAGTTTGAATCATGCACTAGTAAGTATATTGGTGCAGCCAACGGCAACCATAGCAGCAATAAAGTAAAAATAAAACAACCCAGCCTAATTGGGGCAGGGCGTTCAGCTAAACGTACAAGGTTTTTTTTCATACTAAATAGGTCAAAAATCAGCAGTCAACACTCTAAATTTCGACTAATGACCAATGACCAATGACTATTCGTCAGGTTCAATCGTGCTACTTAAACCGTGACTTTTCAATGTTTCGCAATAGAACTCAGCATGTTCCTGAGCGCAAGTAATGACTAAAGCTAGCCCGTTAGTATGGGCTTCCATCATGATGCTAACAGCTTGGGGTTGGGTGAGGCTTGATACAGTGGTTATTAGTGACTGCACAACATGCTCCATCGAGTTGTAGTCGTCGTTATGGAGCAAAACGCGATACCGAGGCGCAAGCTTTCGGGATGTGGAACGCTTTTCAATAGTTTCAACTGACACGGTTCTTTGCTTTTTTCTCGTTAATTCACTACAACAAAGTCTCTGTCTTGCGATCGCTTAACAGTTATTTACTTATTGTATAGTATTTCTGTCCAGATAATATGCTAACAAAACCCTTAGCTGCCGGGGGATTGGTGATGTTAGTTTTGCCTACCCACTTGTAAGGCAGATGTCTTAGACATCGTTGCCGTGGTAATGCTAACCTAATGTTACAGAAGCTTCCCTTAAACATAACGCATTCTTAGTTTTAAGATTAAGGAAGTTGCAAAATAATCCTTGCCCCTGCCTAAACAGCGTGACGATGGACATGAGCCTAGATTTTCTTCAACCAGGACAAATTGTCTCTTTAGAGCATGGCGACAGGAATCTGTATGCAGAAGTCATTCAATTTGTGGTTTCCCGCCAGTTATGCTGGGTGCGTCCTTTATTAATGGTTACTTTGATTCAAGAATCGCCGCTAATTACCGATTTGCGAGATGCGTCTGACTTACTTTGGCCTGCCAAGTTATTTCGGCCAGCTTTAGACACAGAAGTAATTACCTTGTTGAGCCAAATTTTAGCGAAAGAACCAAAAACTGCACCTGACTCAGCTGCCAAACAGCAACTCAATCAGTTTATTCACCAACTTTGGCAAGTATACCAAAAGGGATTAGAAATTAGGGATTAAGGATTAGCGCTCTTTTATTACTCTTTTTAGTTTGAATCCAATTCACCTGATACTGATATAGTCAAGAAGCATCTATACCCAAATTAAGATTAATATCCCAGGCTAGGAACCAACTGAATTCGACCAGCATCCATCTCTGCCATTAATAATTCTAGGGCTTCGTAGTCAACGTCAGAAATATAACCCAGTTCCGTCAGTTCTGAGTTGATTTCATTTTCTATCTCAGGAGTTAGTTTTTTGATGTCAAGAGCTTTTTCTACCAATTTACGAATAGCGTACCTAGTTCTCATAAGTAATAATCCAACTGTATATGATACTAATTATCCCAGAAAAGTCTAGGTATAAAAAGTGATCCAAATACTAACTTACTAGTGATTTAGATCACCATTTAATTAGTCAAATAAATAATTCGCTATGACTTTGCCTTATGCCATCAGCAACGCTCAAGTAGGAGATTTAACTTACCTTTAAGACTTGGCTAATTAGCTTGAGTTCTAGAATCAGCAAATTTTCTCAGCATAGTTACGGATGATTTATCTGCTTTATGGCTGTCTATGTTGATTGTTTTGGAAGTTGGATAAAAAAAAAGTATATATCAACACATATTAACCTGGAATTATAACAATCTTTAAACAGAGATCCGAAAGCAATAAAGATTTGGCAAAGAAACCTAAGACATATGGTCGATGCAACAAAAAAAAGTTTATGTTCAAATAATCCTTAGCTTGACTGTTCAACAATTCTTAATAGGATCTAAACTATGCAGGCAGTGCTTAACTATCCCAAGATTGCAGTTATTCGCCCCCAAGGCTCTTTAAATGCTGCAAACGCCTTGGAATTTGAACGAGATATGACCACAGCGCTAGCACAAAATGATGTTTCCATCTTGGTAGTAAATCTAGCAGCAGTAGAATCCTTAGACAGCGCCGGGTTGATGGCCTTTTTATCTGCACACAAGCTGGCTATTAGTTTAGGACGGAGTTTCCGACTTTGCGCTGTTGCTCCGTCAATTAGAATTATTTTTGAACTGACGCAACTCGATAAGGTGTTTGAAATATTGGATGGTGAAGTTGAGTTGACTGCAACATAACTTTATGTAAAAACAGCAAGGTTCGCGTAAGGACTGGACTTTATGTAAAGGAATTGTAAGTTACAACGATAAACTCTGTTAGAAAACCTCATTCAATGCTAAGGTTGGTTTTGAGTAGCTGTAATTAAGGTAGCTAGAAGATAGCAGAGTGGCTGTTGCAGTTGAAAAATTAATAACATCGGATATTTTAAAACCAGGACGTTACCTGGGTAATGAGCGTTTAGCAGTACACAAATCTTGGGATATGGCAGCAATACGCTGGGTTTTAACATACCCAGAAGTATATGAAGTCGGTGCATCCAATTTAGGGCACATTATCCTATACAACATTTTGAATGCTCAACCACGCCAATTGTGCGATCGCGCCTACCTACCAGGGCAAGACCTGGCAGCCAAACTACGCGAAACTAATACCCCATTATTTGCAGTAGAGTCAAAGCGATCGCTTACAGAATTCGACATTTTAGGCTTTAGCCTCAGTTACGAACTGGGTGCAACTAACATCTTAGAAATGTTGGATTTGGCTGGAATTCCCTTGACGTGGCGAGAGAGGCAAAAGAGCAGGGGAGAGTTTACCGATACCCAATCCCCATTTCCGCTGATTTTTGCTGGTGGGCAAACAGCGACATCGAATCCTGAGCCTTACGCTGACTTCTTCGACTTTTTCGCCCTTGGAGATGGAGAGGAACTGCTCCCAGAAATTGGTTTGGTGTTGGAATTCGGCAAACAATCAGGATTGAGTCGGGAACATCTATTACTGGATTTGGCACAGATCCCAGGTGTGTATGTCCCCCAATTTTACGACATGGCAGAGGATGGCTCAGTTCATCCTAATCGCCCAGACGTACCCAAACGAATTCTGCGACGGGTTGCAACTCCCATACCAGCATATTCCATTGGGTTAGTCCCCTACGTAGAAACGGTGCATGACCGCTTGACCATTGAGATTCGACGTGGTTGTACTCGTGGTTGCCGCTTCTGTCAACCAGGAATGCTGACTCGACCAGCACGGGATGTAGAACCCGATAAGGTGGTAGAAGCGATTGAACAAGGTATGCGGGCAACTGGTTACAATGAGTTTTCCCTACTATCTCTGAGTTGTTCTGATTATTTGTCCCTACCAGCAGTAGGGATGGAAATTAAAAATAGGCTAAAAAATGAAAATATTTCTCTGACTCTACCAAGCCAACGGGTAGACAGATTTGATGAGAATATTGCCAATATCCTTGGAGGTACCCGGCAAGGTGGACTGACTTTTGCTCCAGAAGCTGGAACTCAGCGGATGCGAGACATTGTGAATAAGGGTTTGACCAATGAAGAATTGTTGCGGGGAGTGAAAACAGCTTGGGAGCAAGGCTGGGATAAAATTAAATTGTATTTTATGATTGGCTTGCCGGGTGAAACGGATGCTGACATTTTGGGCATTGCAGAAACGGTAAGCTGGCTACAGCGAGAATGTTGGGGCAAGGGCAGAAAACCCCTAAACTTTAACCTGACAATTTCTAACTTTACGCCCAAGCCTCATACACCATTTCAATGGCACTCGGTTTCAACCACTGAATTTAAGCACAAACAAAACTTGCTACGCCAAGAATTCCGCCGGATAAACTCCGTGAAGGTAAATTTTACCGATGTCCGTATTTCGGCAATGGAAGATTTTGTTGGGCGAGGCGATCGCAGTTTGGGCAAAGTAGTGCGCCGTGCCTGGGAATTGGGTGCAGGTATGGATTCCTGGTATGAGAATTTAGATCGGGCTTTTAGTGCTTGGGGGTCTGCGATCGCCCAAGCTGGTTTAGATTGGAAATACCGCCAAGTGGAAAATGGCGAATGGAATTTGTTTCATGTACAAGAGCAGAAGAGATCGGCAGATGCGGAAAATAACCAACTCCTCACTCCTAACTCCTCACTCAGCACTCAGCACGGTCTAAACCCTAGCTATCCGCTAACAGCACTTCCAACTCCTCACTCAGCACTCAGCACTCAGCACTCAGCACTCAGCACTCCCCACTCCCTAGATATTCCCCTCCCTTGGGATCATATTGATACCGGGATTGACAAAAAGTGGCTCCAAGAAGACTTGCAACGCGCCTTAGCAGCGGCAACTGTACCCGACTGCTCTTTTGAAGGTTGTTCTCACTGTGGCGTCTGTGGCACCGACTTTGGCCATAACGTCGTGATTGAACCACCCGCTATCCCAAAATTCGCTGGCGAGTTTGTCCCCAACACAACTAAGGCACAACGACTGCGAGTTTGGTTTGGGAAACAGGGCAATATGGCTTTGGTAAGCCACCTAGATTTAATCCGTCTATTTGATCGAGTTGTGCGGCGAGCGGGCTTGCCAATCGCCTTCACTGGTGGGTTTCATCCCATGCCAAGGATTTCTCTAGCAACTGCTTTGGCTCTAGGGGCTACTAGCAACGGTGAAATTGCGGATTTTGAGTTAACTGTACCAATGGCAGTTGATAGTTTCCGAGAACTGTTGGCTCGTGAAATGCCCACAGACATACCTATATATCATGTGGAGCAGATAGATTTAAAAGCTAAAGCAGCTAGTCAACTGCTTGAAACCGCAGAATATTTAATTACCGTAGCAGCACTTGCAGAAGCAACATCTTTACAATGGCAAGACTGGATTGATACAATCAAAGCCAAAGATGAGCTTTGGTATGAGCATACAACTAAGTCAGGCAAGAGCCAATTAATAAATCTGCGCGATCGCTTGTTTGAACTGGAATTAGTAGAAACCTCCAAAAGCATGGCAGAATCTATATCTGTTATCCGTTATATAGGTAGCTATCGCCAAGAAGGGTTTTTATTGCGTCCTGAACAAATCCTGTTTATGCTAAGAATTGTGGCTAGTGTAGAATTTCAAATGCTGCATATCCACCGCAATCGGCTAATTTTAGGAGTATAATCCCTGTAGGGCAACTTGCTAGTACTTGTCCTAGCATTGCACATCGTAGGAATTGATTTTTAGCAAGGTTGCGTTAGAATGGGGTGAAGAGAAATTTTCTGGCGCTGCATTGAATTAGCTGGTTCACTACCCTGGTATTCAGGGGACGAAAGCAAAGATACTGGAGTGCAACTTCTAGGATTTTATCCTAGATAAACAAAAGGCAGGTTAAAGAATGCACACTCTCTCTCTAGCTACCTTGTGAATCAGTAACTAACAGCAGGCTCGGTTAAATTCTCTAAATCTATGCTTTTTAAACAACTGCTTAATGTCTAATCCCCAGTAGTGCCCAAGAGCCAGTGCATTACTTTTCTAGAGTTGTTCGCCCTACAGCCCTTTGGGCATCCTACGGCAGGCGTTCCCGTTCCCCGAAGGCTAGGGTAGTAACTGCCGTCGGTTATGCCGACTTCTAGACGTTCACAGACGCGCAAAGCGCGGCTTGCCTTAGGCTAGACCGGCTCAAGGCAGGGTGGCAACTGGCGCTACAAAGTTATAACCCTAAGAATAATCCGGGGAATGGAAAACAAAAATAGTTTCTTTTTCTTAACGACTTGAGTAGATTTCTCTCAAATAAAGCGTCTTGAGTTAAAATTCTCACTCAGGATTTAGAACTTTCAACTCAGAACTCTCTTTATTGAGGGTATTGCATCACAAATCAACCACGGACGGTTGATTTAGTTGCTAAAACAAACAATATGCAGCCGTTCTGTAATGATCAGCCGCGTAAACGCTCTTAAGAGCGCCAATAGCTATTTTACTTAGAAGCTCAGGTTTGCGATTTTTATTATCAGTAGCGCCTTTTGAGGGTTGTAGGGACAAAAAAGGTATAAAACCTCTAGACCTATTGGTGCTGCCAATTTTTGAGGAAATTGAATGCCAAAACAAATTATCATCGCGGAGCAGCACCAAATTGCTGCGGTTTTTTCTGAAGATCAAATACAGGAACTCGTTGTTGCTACAGGTCATCATCAAATAGGTGATATCTACTTAGGAGTTGTAGAAAACGTATTACCTGGGATAGATGCGGCTTTTGTCAATATTGGCGACCCAGAGCGCAACGGTTTTATTCACGTTACCGACTTAGGACCATTGAAGCTAAAGCGTAACGCAGCGGCAATTACAGAATTACTAGCACCACAGCAGAAAGTTTTGGTGCAAGTAATGAAAGAGCCAACGGGGACAAAAGGGCCTAGACTTACGGGTAATATCACCTTACCCGGACGCTACGTAGTACTGATGCCCTATGGTAGGGGCGTAAATTTATCCCGGCGGATTAAAAGTGAAAGTGAGCGCAACCGCTTGCGGGCACTGGCAATTTTGGTCAAACCGGCGGGAATGGGTCTGCTTGTGCGTACAGAAGCAGAAGGCAAACCCGAAGAAGCGATTATAGAAGATTTGGAAGTGCTGCAAAAGCAATGGGAGTCCATCCAGCAGGAAGCCCATTCCACACGTCCTCCAGCACTGCTCAACCGAGATGATGACTTTATCCAGCGCGTATTACGGGATATGTACGGCGCGGATGTGAATCGAATTGTCGTGGATTCGAGTACTGGTTTGAAGCGCGTCAAGCAGTACTTGCAGAATTGGAGTGGAGGTCAAACACCGCAGGGATTATTGATTGACCATCATCGCGATCGCTCGCCGATTTTAGAGTACTTCCGCATCAGTGCCGCGATTCGAGAAGGACTCAAACCCAGAGTAGACCTACCTTCTGGAGGTTACGTGATCATTCAGCCGACGGAGGCGTTAACGGTGATCGATGTTAACTCAGGTTCCTTCACGCGATCGGCAACAGCAAGAGAAACAGTTTTATGGACAAACTGCGAAGCTGCAACAGAAATTGCTCGCCAGTTGCGTCTGCGGAATATCGCCGGAGTGATTGTTGTTGATTTTATTGACATGGAATTACGACGCGATCAACTGCAAGTTCTCGAACATTTCAATAAAGGACTCAAAGCAGACAAAGCTCGTCCCCAGATTGCCCAACTAACCGAACTGGGTTTAGTAGAACTGACCCGCAAACGTCAGGGTCAAAACATTTACGAATTATTTGGTGAAACTTGTCCCACTTGTGGCGGTTTAGGGCACACCGTCCGTCTGCCTGGAGAAATCGAAAATCGATTGCCAATACCAGCAGAGACACCAGATCGGGAGCGTTTTGTATCCCTACCTCACCGAGAACCACGTCAGCCATCTGCCCGCATCCCCGAACCACGAGAAACCTATGATGGATTTGGGGAAGCGTTTGAAGGCGACTCGGAATTGGGCAACTTAAATCTGATCAATCATCCTAGTTATCAAGAACTTAATGATAACAAGCGTCGTACCCGCACTCGCCGCAGTAAAATTGGTATCAATGGATTCAATGGCAAAGATGAAGGCCCGGTTACTGCAAATCCACTGGCTTTTGTCAACGAGCCAGACTTAGACCTTGATGTTGAACCAGAACTAGGAGTTGTACCAGAGATTCCCTCACCCACCCTTGGTAAACCAGGTTGGAGTGAAAGAGTTGAAAGAGTAGAGCGCATTAAAGTTACTAAAGCAGAACCAATTAAACCAGTGGTAGAACCACCGGAGATTAGGACTGTAGAAATGACCCTCCAGGAACAGGATATGTTTGCTTTAATGGGAATCTCTCCCTTGGTAAAGTTAGAGCAAGAGATTAAAAATACCAAGTCTGTAATTATTAATGTGATTCAGCCTGGTCAAATGCCAGCGACGCCAACTGAATCAATCTCAGAATTAACTACTGCCCAAAAAGTAATACCTGAAGTAATTGCCAGCAGGATACCAATACCAAAAGTTATTGAGCCAGAACAAAAATCTTTGATAGAAGAGACAATTGAACCACCGGAGTTTACTGAAAACCCCTCAGAAGACTTATCGGCGATCGCGATCGCCGATGAAAATGAAAGTGATGCTAATAGCGCCGCCACTGCCAGCCGCCGCCGTCGTCGTCGTTCCTCAGCGCTCGAGGATAATTAATTTGCTTTATGGTAGAAACGTCGCCAGCACCCTTGGAAAAAGCCAGTTGGCTGGAGTTTTCTACCTTGTCAGAGATTTCAGGGTTGGTTGCAGGTGTGGACGAAGTAGGGCGAGGTGCTTTATTTGGCCCTGTGGTAGCGGCAGCAGTGATCCTACCAGATCATGCTTTGCCAATACTGATGGCAGCTAAAATTAAAGACAGTAAAAAGTTGTCTAATTCTCGTAGAACTCAGCTAGCGCAGCAAATTTGTGAGCTGGCTATAGACTGGAAAATTGGGTTTGCTTCCACTGCCGAAATTGACAAAATAAATATTTTGCAAGCGACGCTTTTAGCAATGAAGCGGGCTGTGCTGAAGTTAAAGGTACAGCCTGCACTTTGTCTGATTGACGGCAATCAATCAATAAAAGACTTGTTAGTGCCGCAACAAACAATAGTCAAGGGTGACGAGCGATCGCTCGCTATTGCCTCTGCTAGTATTGTTGCCAAGGTCTGGCGTGACGATCTAGTAGTGCGTCTAGCATTAAAATACCCTATGTACAACTTAGAGTCTAACAAGGGTTATGGTAGCCAGCGGCATTTGCTGGCTTTGCAACAATACGGGACATCGCCCCTACATCGTCAGTCTTTTCGTCCTTGCCAAATCAAACGTCTGAGTGTTGAGTGATTAAATAATTAGGGCTTGCTGAACAAAAGTGAAACATAGTCTAGGTAAGGGTTTTGAGCATTTTTTCACCAAGCAAGTGCAAGACTATAGCATCCAGAGGTTCAAAAACCTTGCACTTTCGTCGGCGAGCGCCGGGCAAATT
>NZ_JBGTFY010000316.1:0-7657 GCF_041747015.1 Nostoc sp. | reverse complement strand
CAGGAGTTTTTTACGGGGCAACCCCGGACTTTGTTAACGCCACTAGATGAAAAAGTCCAACAATTGCGATCGCTTGGGGTAGAACAACTGGTGCTACTACCCTTTGACAAAGAATTGTCTGCTTTGACCCCCGAAGAATTTGTTGAAAAAATTCTCGTGCAACAACTGCGATGCCAGCAAATTAGTATCGGGGAAGATTTTTGTTTTGGCAAAAAGCGCAGTGGTACTGCCAAGGATTTGCAACTAATCGCCGCTAAACACAATATCCCCGTTACCATCGTACCCTTGCAAACTTATACAGGTGATTTGCCCACCCAAAACAGTTGTGTCAGTACGACTCCGACTCAGGATGCCCGCATTAGCACTTCATTGATCCGCCAAAGCCTTGAACACGGCGATATCAAAAACGCAAATCTTCTACTAGGACGCCCCTACACTCTTATTGGTGATGTCGTTCAAGGTCAACAACTAGGCAGAACAATTGGCTTTCCCACTGCTAACCTGCAATTACCAAAAGAAAAGTTTCTGCCCCGCCAAGGAGTCTATGCTGTCCGCGTTTTCAATCTCAGTGAAACATCAGATATTTCTCCTCCTGAGAGCTTGGGCGTAATGAATATCGGTAATCGCCCCACAGTAAATGGTACTTATTCATCTGCGGAAGTACATTTATTCGATTGGTCTGGTGATTTGTATGGCAAAAAATTGGCTGTGCAGCTAGTTAAATTTTTGCGCCCTGAACAAAAATTTCCTTCTCTAGAAGCCCTGAAAACACAAATTCAACTTGACTGCCTTGTTGCTAAAGAAGTTTTGAGTGGTGGAGCGTAAGCGCAAAGTTAGGAGTTAGCTAGATTCTCTTATATTAACTAAGCATAATGCGATCGCAGATCAATTACGTCCTCGTGAGCCAGTATATTTGCGGTTAAAGATAGAATGCGATCGCCTAGCTTACTGGAGTTGAGCCTAAATTTTCGGGTGGGTTGAGATGAAATGAGAGAGTTGAATTGCCTGAAAGTCTTAGAATGAGAACTATACAGCCTTTAATGTTCATTAGTTTTCTCTGAGTTAGGAGTTTAGGAGTTCTGAGTGGGAACAATGTATTTAGGAAAATTGGGCATTGGGAAAAATTTAGTTCCCATTCTCCACTCCCCACTCCCCATTCCCCGCACCGCATGAGAGAAAAAATTGACGCTCTAACACAAAATCTGGCTCTTACCATCGTTGGCAAAGCTGAGGCAATACGCTTAGTGCTAGTCGCCCTGCTAGGTAATGGTCATGCCCTCCTAGAAGATGTTCCTGGTGTTGGTAAAACCCTGCTCGCTAAATCCTTAGCTCGTTCAGTCGATGGGAAGTTTCAACGGCTACAATGTACTCCCGATTTACTGCCAACTGACATCACTGGCACCAACATTTGGAACCCAAAAAGCGGCGAATTTACTTTTCTTCCTGGGCCAGTCTTTGCCAATGTGTTACTAGCTGACGAAATCAACCGCGCCACACCCCGCACGCAGTCAGCTTTGCTAGAAGTAATGGAAGAACATCAGGTAACAGTCGATGGTGTCTCTCGTGCAGTTCCCCAGCCCTTCTTTGTGATTGCCACCCAAAACCCTATCGAGTATCAAGGTACTTTTCCTCTGCCGGAAGCCCAAATGGATCGGTTTATGTTGTCGCTGAGTTTGGGCTATCCTTCTGAGGCAGAAGAACTCCAAATGCTGCAAAATCTCCAAAATGGTGTAAAGGTTGCTGATTTGCAGCCTTGTATTACCTTGGCAGAAGTACAGGAATTGCGTTACCTCTGCTCTCAAGTAAAAGTGGCAACTTCCTTGCAACAGTACATCCTCGAATTGGTTCGGGCAACACGGCAAGATGAGGAAATCGCCCTTGGCGTTAGCCCGCGTGGCACATTAGCATTACAACGGGCTACCAAATCGCTAGCTTTTCTATTAGGGCGTGATTATGCTATCCCCGATGATGTGAAATTTCTCGTCCCTCACGTTCTTTGCCATCGCCTGATTCCTAGAGGAGGACGAAATGCTAGAACTGTTGTTGAGCGATTATTGCGATCGGTTTCTATTCCTTAAGGTAAAAAAGGTAGACAACAGTTGATTCTAAGTTTTGACCTAATTGCTTTCTTTTGAAAATGCTGCTAACAGAACCTGAAATCCAACAAGTTTTAGACCAAGCTAAAGCTGCTTTTCCCAACTTGATTAACTGGGAATACAATAATGAAAAAAATGAGGAGTATTTCGGCTTTTCTATGTGGGGAGAGTTTGTTCAGAACCCTGAAGTGCTAATGCCGCGAAGTTTTTTTATCACCCTCGATACTTATGAAGATAAATGGCAAGGATGTTTAACTATAGGGCAACACAGCTATCTTTGGTCAAGTGCTGATTTCGGTGATGCCCACTTGCTAGATACGGAACCAAGTGAAACTTTAGAAGAGGCAATTGCACTACTCAAGGCAAAAATCGTAGAACTGTTGACAGCTTTTTGTGCAGTTGTGTAAGGAAGGCAGTTATGAGCAACTTAAGCCGCAGATTATAACTGCCGTTGCTTTATGGAGATTCGTTCGTGCGATCGCACCCAACCTGAGATAATTTGAGAGAGTGCGATGTCTACGACGGGCTTTGCCTACGCAATTCCTGAGTAGAGAAAAAAACTCTCGCTCATTTCAATTAATTATAAATTTATTATACATTTTCCTGTTAGTGTCGTCCGATGTTATTAGAAAATATCAACTTATCTGAACTACCATCAATTTATTTATTAGAAAAAGAAAAGCTGCCAGGATATTTTTATTTGGATGGTCACTAGTGCGCTGAATAGACATTTATATTACTGTTGGGGATGTGAAAGATGCGTTGCTCACCGAAAATACTTATGCAAAATCTGAAACACTGCCAATACTGCGTAAGTTCTATGATTAGCACAAGCGCCACTTTTAAATATTTGGGAATGTGAGGAATGTCAATTTTTGTTAAGCGCAAAACCCGCGATGGCGATCGCCAATTCAAACGCCAATTCTTCGGTTTACTTTTAGTAATTGTAACGTGGAGTTTAGCTATGGGTTGGCTTCTAGCCTTGGCAACTAATGCCCAAAGTGCTACTCCCACTGCCGAAATTGGCACTGTTGACGTAGTGCCTGCACAATACCAACTAGGGCAAGAACTGTATTTAGAAAACTGCTCGACGTGCCACATCGGTTTACCACCAGCCATTTTACCCACCCAAACTTGGAAAAATCTTCTGCAAGACTCGCAGCACTACGGCGCACAACTCAAGCCTTTAGTCGATCCGCCACGCATCTTGGTGTGGAAATACCTTTCGACTTTTTCGCGTGTCCAGCTAGATGACGAAGAAACACCCTATCGCCTTAATAACTCACGTTATTTCAAAGCTTTGCATCCAGGAGTCAAGTTACCACGTCCCGTCCAGATTGGCAGCTGTATCAGCTGTCATCCCAGTGCTAATGACTACAATTTCCGCCGTCTGACAGCAGAGTGGAAGTGAGGAGTTAGAAGTAGAGACGCGATTAATCGCGTCTCTACAGGAGTGAGGAGTTGAAAAATTCATAACTCCTAACTCTATTCCCCCTCTCCCTCTTCTCTGTCCCCATCTGGGAGCATAATGATAGTATGAAGAAAGACTAAATATAAGATAAGAGTTAAAACCAATCGTTTAGAAAACTAATAGACTAGTTTTTCTCCGGTTTTTGAGGTAATTCTCATTTCACACCCATCCACGACTAAGACGGTTGGGTTAAATGTTTATAATCAATGCCGACCCTTTAATCCCATCCCCTTGATTCAGTTCTATAATCTGCCATGCTAAAACTTTTGTTGGGCGACCCCAACGCTCGTAAGCTTAAAAAATACCAACCTTCTGTTACTGAAATTAACCTTTTAGAGGAAGAAATTAAAGTTCTTTCCGATGAGCAGTTAAAAGGTAAAACCGCCGAATTTAAACAACGGCTTGCCAAAGGGGAAACTCTGGATGACCTATTGCCAGAAGCTTACGCGGTTGTCCGGGAAGCAGGACGGCGAGTGTTAGGCTTGCGGCACTTTGATGTCCAACTCCTTGGCGGGATCATTTTGCATATAGGGCAAATTGCCGAAATGAAAACTGGCGAGGGTAAAACATTAGTCGCTACCTTGCCGAGTTATTTAAATGCCCTCACTGGTAAAGGTGTACACGTCATCACCGTCAACGATTACTTGGCTCGTCGGGATGCGGAATGGATGGGACAGGTGCATCGATTTTTGGGGTTGAGTGTGGGGCTAATCCAGGCAAGTATGACTCCCAGCGAACGCCAGAGAAATTACGAGTACGATATCACTTATGTTACCAACAGTGAGATCGGCTTCGACTACCTGCGGGACAACATGGCGACATCAATGGCAGATGTAGTGCAACGCCCGTTCAATTATTGCGTAATTGACGAGGTAGACTCGATTTTAATTGATGAAGCGCGGACACCACTAATTATTTCCGGGCAGGTAGAAAGACCTACAGAAAAGTATTTGCAAGCCGCTGAAATTGCATTCACACTCAAAAAAGACGAGCATTACGATGTAGATGAAAAAGCTCGTAACGTGCTATTGACAGATGAAGGCTTTGCTGAATCCGAAAATCTTTTGGGAGTCACAGATTTATTTGACCCTGAAGATCCTTGGGCACATTTTGTTTTCAATGCGATTAAAGCCAAAGAACTTTTTCTTAAGGACGTAAATTACATCGTTCGTAATGGAGAAGTGGTAATTGTTGATGAATTTACTGGGCGGGTGCTACCCGGACGGCGTTGGAGTGATGGACTACACCAGGCAATTGAAGCCAAAGAACACGAAGAAATTCAGCCAGAAACTCAAACTCTAGCGACAATTACTTATCAAAATATGTTTTTGCTGTATCCAAAACTAAGTGGAATGACCGGAACAGCCAAAACAGAAGAACCAGAGTTTGAAAAAATTTACAAACGGGAAGTCGCGGTAATTCCTACCAATCAAACCAGAAGACGCGAAGACTTGTCGGATATGGTCTTTAAGACAGAAAAAGGCAAGTGGGATGCGATCGCTAAAGAATGTGCCGAAATGCACGAACTTGGCAGACCTGTATTAGTAGGAACCACTAGTGTAGAAAAATCCGAACTTCTCAGCCGACTGCTAAAGCAGCTGGAAATTCCCCACGAATTACTCAACGCCCGACCGGAAAACGTCGAGCGTGAGGCGGAAATCGTCGCCCAAGCCGGACGAAAAGGTGCTGTTACAATTGCTACTAACATGGCTGGTAGAGGTACAGATATCATCCTCGGTGGAAATTCCGAATACATGGCACGTCTGAAACTGCGGGAATACTTCATGCCCCGCATCGTCATGCCAGAAGACGAAGATAGCTTTGGCGTTCAAAGACCAGCCGGATTACCTACAGGACATGGCGGGGGTCAAGGGTTTGTTCCTGGCAAAAAAGTTAAAACTTGGCGGGCTTCACCAGAAATTTTCCCCACGCAATTGACAAAAGAAACAGAAAAACTGCTGAAAGATGCAGTGGAAATTGCGGTGCGTGAGTATGGCGATCGCAGTTTACCGGAATTGGAAGCTGAAGACAAGGTAGCTGTAGCCGCAGAAAAAGCTCCCATCGACGACCCCGTGATTCAGAAATTGCGGGAAGCTTACAATCGCGTTAAGCAGGAATACGAACAATTTACTACCCGCGAACATAATGAGGTAGTGGAAATCGGCGGTTTGCACGTAACTGGTACAGAACGCCATGAATCGCGGCGGATTGATAACCAGTTGCGGGGACGCGCCGGGAGACAAGGCGACCCTGGAACCACGAGATTCTTCCTCAGTTTAGAGGATAACTTATTGCGGATTTTTGGTGGCGATCGCGTTGCTGGGTTAATGAATGCTTTCCAAGTAGAAGAAGATATGCCCATCGAATCTGGGATGCTCACCCGCAGTTTGGAAGGCGCACAGAAAAAAGTTGAAACCTATTACTACGACACTCGGAAGCAGGTGTTTGAGTATGATGAGGTGATGAATAATCAACGTCGTGCTATTTATGCCGAACGCCGTCGGGTACTAGAAGGTCAAGATTTGAAAGAACAGGTGATTAAATACGCTGAAAAAACGATGGATGACATCGTTGACTACTACATCAACATAGACTTGCCCTCGGAAGAATGGGAGTTAGAAAAGTTGGTTGAGAAAGTCAAAGAATTCGTCTATCTGCTAGCGGATTTGCAGCCAAATCAATTAGAGGATATGTCTGTTAGTGAGATTAAAGCTTTCCTCCACGAACAGGTGCGAATTGCTTACGACCTCAATGAAGCGCAGATTGACCAAGTTCAACCCGGATTGATGCGCCAAGCTGAACGCTTTTTTATCTTGCAACGCATTGATACCCTGTGGCGGGAACATTTGCAACAAATGGATGCCTTGCGCGAATCGGTAGGATTACGTGGTTATGGGCAAAAAGATCCGTTGATTGAGTATAAGAGCGAGGGTTACGAATTGTTCTTGGATATGATGGTGAATATCCGCCGAGATGTGGTGTATTCGTTGTTTATGTTCCAGCCGCAGCCGCAGCAGATGGTGCAGGCTTCGTCTGAGATGGTGTAAAGAGTTAGAAAGAATATTTCACGCAGAGACGCAGAGGCGCAGAGAGTGCTTTTGCGTCTTTATTTTATGCTAATAGTGCATACGTTACGTAGGAGAATCAGTTGAGTATTGTTGCTGAGAGGGTGAATCGCTTATTTTTGTTCAAAGAAAAAGCATTTATTGTTCAGTTTGTTCCGTAAAAATCAGCGTTCTTGATTGAGGATGTTGTATAGTCTAGTATCTTGTAAGCTAATCAAAAAGGATGAGGTCGAGCCTATATGCTAGAGTCCTTCCAAATACGTAATTTCAGACTTTTTGATCATCTTGAGGTTAAAAGATTAGGTAATGTTAACCTCATTGTCGGCAGGAATAATGCTGGTAAAAGTACATTTCTCGAAGCAGTAGAACTTTATGCCAGCAACGCCTCACCTATGAATATCCTTGAACTTGTAGATTCAAGGCAAGGGTCTTGGGCTAGTGAGGCACAACCATATTCCCAAAATTTTATTAGTTGATGCGATCGCAACTTTGCTATGTTTACCTGCTAACATTACTAATCAACGCTGTTTTAGTACAAGAGACATCTCCAAAATAGTAACATTCTGTGGTAAAAGAACATCAGAGAGCTTTGTTGACACAGAAACATGAGCGATATACTGAACCACATTGAAGATAATCCTAAACAAACACAGCGTTTAATTGGTCTGGAGTATGAACAGTTACAACAGTTAATCGAAAATGCGTAACGATTACATCACGAAAAACAAGCGACTTTAGAATCAAAAAAAGTTAGAATTATTGCTGGTGCTGGAGGTCGAAAACCAAAACCATCTGTTGCCAAACAAATAATCTTAACCTTCTTACAAAGTTCTGCGCCGGGAGACCCGGACGCACAGACTTTGCGCTTGGTGTATCTCAGACACATGACGACATTTCAACTTCTTGGTATCCAGTTTGGAGTGAGTGAATCGACAGCGAATGACACATTTAATTATTGGTTGCCTAACTTGCGAGAATTGCTTCCATGCAGTTTAATTGAACAAGTAAAAAAGCGGAAAGTTCGT
>NZ_JBGTFY010000315.1:0-7152 GCF_041747015.1 Nostoc sp. | reverse complement strand
CACACGCTGCGGTAATATAAAATACCAATAGGCGAATTGTTAAAAAAGATTACAAGTGTCCAATGTACGCAAAGACACTTCAATTTACCATGTGGAAGAGATTGATAAAAATATCATAACATGACCTCTATTTTTATTATTGATAGGGTCATAGATCCACCCATTGTTGCTAACAGTGGGAGTATACCACTGTGATGTTTTCACGAGGATGCTGATAGCAAAAAGCAAAATTAGTGCCAGAATGTTTGACTACAAGAAAAAAATGAAGATTTTTTCAAAATATGGGTGATAAGCCAACAATTGCAATTTCTCACCTGGGCTGCGAGAAAAATCGAATTGATACAGAGCATATGCTGGGAATGCTCGTAGAAGCAGGCTACGGTGTAGATACAAATGAAGAGTTAGCGGATTACGTTATAGTTAATACCTGTAGTTTTATTGAAGCAGCAAGACTTGAATCTGTCAGAACTTTAGTAGAACTGGCAGAGGCAAACAAAAAAATCGTAATCACTGGCTGTATGGCGCAACACTTCCAAGAACAACTTTTGGAGGAGTTGCCGGAAGCCGTAGCCGTTGTGGGTACAGGCGATTATCACAAAATTGTCAATGTAATTGAGCGTGTAGAACAAGGCGAACGGGTCAAAGAGGTTAGTATTGAACCAACCTACATCGCCGACGAAACTACACCGCGCTATCGCACGACAACCGAGGGCGTAGCTTACCTGCGGGTTGCGGAAGGATGTGATTATCGTTGTGCATTTTGTATAATTCCTCATCTTCGAGGAAACCAGCGATCGCGTACTATTGAATCAATCGTCGCCGAAGCGGAGCAGTTAGTTAGTCAAGGGGTAAAGGAAATTATTCTAATTTCCCAAATCACTACTAATTACGGTCTAGATATTTACGGTCAGCCAAAATTAGCCGAATTACTTCGCGCTTTGGGGAAAGTAGATATACCGTGGATCAGAATGCACTACGCTTATCCCACGGGACTGACCCCAGATGTGATGGCGGCGATCCAAGAAACACCTAACGTATTGCCTTACCTGGATTTGCCCTTGCAGCATTCTCATCCAGAGATTCTCCGCACTATGAATCGTCCCTGGCAAGGACGGGTAAATGATGGGATTATAGATCGCATCAAAACGGCGCTACCAACAGCCGTACTGCGGACAACATTTATTGTTGGTTTCCCTGGCGAAACAAACGAGCATTTTGAGCATCTACTGGAGTTCGTCCAGCGGCATGAATTTGATCATGTTGGTGTTTTCACCTTTTCGTCCGAAGAAGGCACCCCAGCTTTCAAGCTACCAAATCAGTTGCCTCAATTGGTAATGGACGATCGCCGATACCAACTGATGGAACTCCAGCAACCGATTTCTCAAAAGAAAAATCAACAGGAAGTCGGCAAAATTGTTGATGTCCTGATTGAGCAAGAAAATCCTGAAAGTGGTGAATTAATCGGTCGTTCAGGTAGATTTTCCCCAGAGGTTGATGGTCTGGTATATATCAAAGGCCAGGCAAAATTAGGAACCATCGTGCCAATAGCGATCCACCACGCTGATACATACGACCTCTATGGTCAAGTAGTCAATAACTAAGTCGTCCTTTGACTAATGACTAATCTAAAAATCCCTACATAAAATTTAGGAGAATTAATGACTCTTTCATTTCAAGAATTAGGCATTTCCCAACAACGTGTCGAAAAACTAGAAAAAATCGGTTTTACCGAACCGACTAATATTCAAGTGCAAGCAATTCCCCAATTGCTAGCTGGTCGTGATGTGGTTGGTCAATCTCAAACTGGAACAGGCAAAACAGCAGCATTTTCACTGCCAATTTTAGAGCGGCTGGATATTAACCAAAAAGCCGTGCAAGCCATAGTTTTAACACCAACTCGTGAATTAGCAATGCAAGTTCACGATGCGATCGCCCAATTCATCGGTGATGAAGGATTGCGGGTATTAGCAATCTACGGTGGTCAATCAATTGACCGCCAAATGTTACAACTAAAACGTGGCGTCCACATGGTCGTGGGTACTCCTGGACGGGTGATCGACTTACTAGATCGCGGCTGTTTAAAGCTCGATCAAGTGAAGTGGTTTGTATTAGATGAAGCCGATGAAATGTTGAGTATGGGCTTTATCGACGACGTGGTGAAAATTCTTTCCCAAGCGCCCGTAGATCGCCAAACAGCTTTATTCTCAGCAACAATGCCGCCATCGATTCGCTCCTTGGTGAACAAGTTTTTGCGATCGCCTGCAACTGTCACCGTCGAGCAGCCAAAAGCCTCTCCCAACAAGATTAATCAGGTAGCTTATCTGATCCCCCGCCACTGGACAAAAGCCAAAGCTTTACAGCCAATTCTGGAAATGGAAGATCCAGAAACAGCTTTAATCTTTGTCCGTACCAGACGCACAGCCGCAGAACTCACCAGTCAGTTACAAGGTGCTGGTCATAGTGTCGATGAATACCACGGTGATTTATCCCAACAAGCGCGGGAACGCTTATTACTCAGATTCCGTAACCGTCAAGTCCGTTGGGTAGTAGCAACTGATATTGCTGCACGCGGGTTAGATGTCGATCAACTCTCCCATGTGATCAACTACGACTTACCCGATAGTGCAGAAACCTACGTCCATCGCATTGGTCGTACTGGTCGTGCTGGTAAAGAAGGAACAGCAATTTCTTTAGTACAGCCATTTGAGCGGCGCAAGCAACAAACATTTGAACGTCATAACCGCCAAAATTGGCAAGTGCTGACGATTCCCACCCGCGCCCAGATTGAAGCAAAACACATTCTGAAATTGCAAGAATTGGTGCGAGAAGCTTTGACAGGAGAGCGTTTGGCCTCCTTCTTGCCGATTGTCAGCGAACTGATTGAACAATACGACGCTCAGGCGATCGCCGCAGCCGCCCTGCAAATCGCTTACGATGAAACTCGTCCCGCTTGGTTGAACTCAGACGTGGAAATTCCCCAAGAAGAATCTTCCGCTCCCAAACCCAGAGTGGGCAAGCGTCGTGAATCTTCCAGCGATCGCCCTCGGGCTGCGTGGAAATCAGATAGCAGCACTGGTGAAGGAGAAAGAAATCCTTCTCCTAAGCCCAAACTGCGAACAAGTGGTCAGGAGTCTTCTGTGTCGCCTACTACAAGTAAAAAGATAGGTTCACCTACAGCTAGAGAATCAGCATCTTAGTCAACAGTTAATCAATTTTGGATTTTAGATTTTAGACTTCGGCGTAACACTTCAGCTTCTCTACGAGACGCTACGCGAAGGCTCAGTCGAACGATTTTTCCTTCAATCCAAAATTCCAAATCTAAAATTGGTAGAGTTGAGAGTTAGGAGTCAAGAGTTAATATTTTGACTTTGGCTCTTGACTTTTTGGCTTTTTAGCTAACTTTTTTTATCAGTTTGTTAGAACATGGATAAAGATGCATTCTTCGTGGTCTTATGTTCACTATTCCAGACTTAGAGCAACTACAAGCAGAGCATCCAGAATGGCAGATGGAGCTAGTAGACGGAAATATACTTCTTATGGGGCCATCAGATTATAAGTCAGAGGAAATAGGTGCTGAGTTAGTTAGATTACTCGGCAACTGGGTACGCCCCCAAAGGCTAGGACGGGTAACTGGTTCTAGTGCTGGTTTTATTTTGCCTACATTAGAAACTGAAAACGGCAAAGAAGCTGATCACGAAAAACGAAATCTCCGCGCTCCCGATGTGTCTTTTGTTCGTGCTGATAAACTAAAAAAAAGCAAGCGCGATTTTGTGGAACTGGTGCCTGACTTGATGGTAGAGATCAAATCTAAAAGCGATGGCATCAAACCACTGGTAGAAAAAATTCAGCTATTCCTACAACTTGGATCTACAGTTGGTATCTTGATTGATCCTGACAAATTGACGCTGACAGTTTATCGACTCAACCAAGAACCAATAGTTTTGCAAGACAACGACAAACTGACACTGCCAGACTTATTACCAGGTTGGGAGCTAGTAGTGTCAGAAATTTGGCCACCTGTGTTTGAGTAGTTTAGAAATACTACAGCCAAGGACGACTAACTTGTTCTAATTCTCCAATTTCATCATCGCTCAATCTCCAGCCCAAAGCACCAGCATTCTGCCGTACTTGTTCGGCTGTCTTCACCCCAGCAATAGGAATAACGTTACCCTGAGCAATTAACCAGTTGAGAGCAACTTGGGCAGGGGTGCGATCGTATTTTTCCCCGAAGTTGCGTAGTAAAGATATGACTGGGGCAATTTTTAGCAGACCTTCTTTCTTAAATCGGGGGTCTATTTTCCTCGCACCACCTGGGGTTTCAGCACTATCAATAGTGTACTTGCCAGTGAGTAATCCTTGTGCTAAAGGACTATAAGCCAAGATAATCACACCCAAATCACGGGCAGTTGTGATAATATTCTGGCTTTCAACTTGGCGACTGAGTAAAGAATAGCGGACTTGGTTCACAGCCAAAGGCACTCCACGGGCTGCCAATATTTGATGTGCGTCTCGCATTTGCTCTGCTGAGTAATTACTCACACCGACTGCGGCAATTCTACCCCGCTTCACTTCATCCGCTAAGGCATTCATCAAGGTTTTTTGACTTAAAAAGAAGGCAAAAGGCCAATGCACTTGGTACAGGGCGATTCGTTCTAATTGCAGGCGTTTGAGGCTGTCTGTTAAAGCATCAGAGACAGATTTGGCTGTAAATCGCCACGGTAGAGGGCCAAATTTTGTGGCGATTTGTACAGGTTGTTGTGTCTGTTGCAGAAATTGTCCCAAAAATTTCTCTGATAGTCCCATTCCGTAGATTTCGGCAGTATCAAAGAAGGTAATACCAGCTTCTAAAGCTGCTGTAAAGGCTTCTTGTAACTGTTCTGGTCCATAGCCGTTGCCATAATTCCAAAAGAGTTTATCACCCCAAGCCCAAGTGCCCATGCACAAGGGTGTAACTGCTGGGCCATTTTGCCCTAATGTGATATTTTCCACGGTTGCAAAATTTCATTTATTTATATTTCTTTACTTTTATAGTGTATCGTCACAGACAAAATTGGGTATGGAGCATTGGACACCATAGCTCAAATTGACAATGTTTCAACTTACCTATGTAATGATCATGGTGTCCACAATTGCAGACTCTTGAACCAACTCAAATCTCTATAATCCAACGTCCAAACACTAGCCTCATAAAGTTGAGCTACTACTACAACAGAGGCATCCTCTAAACTTCCTTGCCAGTCTGGTATCTGGCGAACCATGCTGTAAATCTTCTCAAACATTTCCATGCTCACTGATACAGTCACTGTGTTCTCACTAATGACGCTTAGCGCAGTCATTGCAGCACGGCTCGATTGTTCTCGCAGCACAAACTTATAAACTTCAAACAGCACTGGTAGAGGGGTTAGAACCTCACCAAACAACGCTGGTAACTTACTAAAACCCGCTTTGCATTCCTGATGGTAGTCATCTTGGACAGAAACCAAGGCAATCAGGAGGCCTGCATCCAAAACGAGACGCTTCATCCTTGTATCAAATAATCTTCATTAACTGAAGCATCTGTAGATTCTAAAGCTTGAGATTGCTCTTTAGCTTCAGCAGCCATCAAATAGTCTTCATTAACTGAAGCATCTATAGGAGCATTTTCTACGATTCCTGCCAGCGATAGTAACCTTGAACCATTTTTGGGGTGTAACTTTTCGGACAATGCTGCCTGTACAACACTAGATGGGTTTTGCTCTGGGTGATCTTTTAAGTATTGGTTAAGTTGTGTCCACAACTCATCAGGAATATAGAGTGTGCGTTTCATTTTATCAGCCTATTGAAGTACAACATTAGTTGTACCCTCATTGTACTTGCTGGAGTGCGATCGCCTACCTCTTAAAATTCGGTTTCAGTAACTACAGTAAGCTGTTACACAGCTAAATTTAACAAACATCATTACCTTTATTTTTAATTTTGCGCTCCTATTTAATAATAAGCTGCATAGCAGCTTAAGGATTGAGGGAGGCTAATAACCTCCCTTTTATGATAGTTGAGTGTATTTAATTTTATTTATGAATTAGATGATTTCTCCTGCTTGGCTTTTTTGATTAATTCCATGTAGACATTAATCTCACTAATTTCTAAATCATGCTCAACTCTGGTTACTTTCCATTTCTCCTTTTTTAGGTAGACTTCCTCTCCTACCCTGGGAGTAAATTGGAGATCATAGAACTTTTTGAGAAAATCTTTTTGATTTTCTTCCCATAATATTACTTTGACTACTTCTTTATTCATTGCTTCTGCCTGTTTTTTACTAGATGAAGGTAGGTAGTTTGAGGACATACATACAGCAAGTTTATCTTAGTAATTCAATGTAATAGCGTAGTTAAAACCACATTTTCATATTGATATTTTTATCTGGCTTGATTGCCTACAATAAGTTACAGTGCAATACAATAACTGAAAATTATTTTTAAAATTATTGATTGTTCGTTATATTTCTATCAATAATTTGACACTATTGATAATCAACCTGATCAGTTTTTGGCTTTAACCCAAGCGGATTGACTTTTATAGTGTATTTTCACAAAGAAGACTAAGAAGGTTTTTCATAAAAACCCCTTCACCCTGTTGATAAGTAAATAGAAAACTTACAGGAATTTTCAGGTAAATAAACCACATTTTTTGTCTCACACAAAGGCAAGCCAGTGAATTTTAGGGTTTCCAACATTGAACAAAAGCACTCTTTCGCCACTGCGTGTCTAAGATGATAAATTCAGCCTTTTGGCATTTTTTGCGAAATGGCTCTGAAAATTGCTGTATTTAAAATTCAGGATGTTATCAACAGGATATTATACGGCACTTTCTTCAGTCTGTAGCAACAATTTCTGCTTTATCTATAATTGCTTGCACTCCGATTTTCCTATCAGCTAAACCCGCAAGGTCTTGCCCATATGCAGTTGCGATCGCGGATTTGCAAAAAGCGGCTGATCTATTTCAGCAACAAGGAAAAACACAAGATTACCAAAAAGTAATTGAAATGCTGACAGCGATCAGATTAACTTCAGCAGTTATTTTGCATAAATCTGACAACTATACTTTTGCAGTTTTTACTATTTGTGGATGAGTAATAATACTCATGGCATGAGAAGAGGATTTCTTTAAAAACTA
>NZ_JBGTFY010000314.1:0-13031 GCF_041747015.1 Nostoc sp. | reverse complement strand
CCAATTTGCCCGGCGCTCGCCGACGAAAGTGCAAGGTTTTTGAACCTCTGGATGCTATAGTCTTGCACTTGCTTGGTGAAAAAATGCTCAAAACCCTTACCTAGACTATGTTTCACTTTTGTTCAGCAAGCCCTATATAGGACTCATATTTGATTTTTGAACAAACTCAGTACAACTCAAAAAGACTTCTTCTCTACTCCCCACTCCCAGCCTACGCAAATAATTTCAGAAATCAAATCGGATTGCTATAGTCAAGAATAGGCATACTGAAAGAGGGAGAAAACTTTAGACCGCTCCCTGCCAAATAGGCGTGAAGGTGATTAAACAACAATGAAACGTAAATCTACTGGTAGATCAGCTACTACTTCTAAACCCTCTGCTTTTCAATCCCCTATGTTTAACCTCTTCACCATCGCAATTATGGGAGGGGTGTTGATGTTGGGAATTGGAATTGGCATTGCTTTTAGTTCTACAAGCACGTTAGCCCCATCAAATGTGGCTTCCCGTGAATTCATTGACACCAAAGCACCAAACCCTGAAATTTGCGTGCAGAATGGGGCTAGCGCTATGGTGATGGACGCTAGACTGTTTGTCACTCTCAACCCCTTCAACGTTTATGTTGCCCAGCCTAGTATGCGTCCTGGATGCGTGATCCGACAAAACAACTGGGCAATTTTAGAGCAACGTAAGCTGATAACATCTGATCAGGTAAGAGATTGCAAAAATCACCTGAACACTTTTGGCTTTACAGGTAACTTGGACAGTGATAAACCTGATATTAGATGTATATATCAGAATGAAGCGGCTCAAAACTTCTTTACGGCTCAACCAGGAGCAGTTGGAACGCCTCAGGAAACGGACAGATTTTAGATTTGGGCATGGGGATAGACAGGGCTATTTCATTTTTATCTAGTCCGCCTCAGAATGAATTCTGAGTCTAATAGTGAAAGTCGTCTAAAGACGACTGAGAAAAGGTTATTCGTACTCAGCACGTATAATCGTCAAACCTACAGCTTTGTAGGCAATTAGCATATCATTAGATACTGTAGGTGCAGTTACTAAGTAAGTCAATGCACTAATGGACTCTACTATATAGGGAGTAGCGGTGTCCAATTTTTCTGCTGTCACTAATCCCACGACCTCAGCCGAACCAGCAATCATGGCTCGTTTGACGTGCGCTTCGTCCAGATTAGGTACACTAATCCCAACCTCTGGGTG
Organism: Nostoc sp.; assembly: GCF_041747015.1. Lineage (GTDB taxonomy): Bacteria > Cyanobacteriota > Cyanobacteriia > Cyanobacteriales > Nostocaceae > Nostoc. The sequence continues at coordinate 11,813 of NZ_JBGTFY010000314.1, read as the reverse complement.
CAAACTGCAAACTCCCAACATACACAAATCTGCACGAATCATCCGTAAGGTTTCAATCGTAACAGTACCTACGTTCACCAAGGCTTTTTTGTAGAGTTGTCCACCTAACATCACAACCTCTATATGGGGATGTTCTGCTAATGCAATGGCAATTGGCGGACTATTTGTGATGACTGTCGCTTGCAAATCTAGAGGCAAATGACGGGTTATCTGGAGAGTTGTCGTACCTCCATCTAAAATCACCACCTGTCCTGTAGAAATTAATTTTGCTGCTGCACGAGCGATCGCTTCCTTTTCTTTTGGCGCTTGTTTTTGGCGATCGGCATAACTAGCGATCGCTGGAGATTTCAGAAGCGCTCCCCCATGAACACGTTGCAATAGTCCAACTTCTGCCAGTTCTCGCAAGTCCCGCCGAATTGTGTCCTCAGAAACCTTGAGAACAGCACTGAGTTCTGTTGAAAGTACCTTTTTATCACGACGAAGAATTTCCAAAATAAATTGTCGTCGTTCAGCAGTTAGCATAATTAATTTTCCTGAAATTGCGTTTTTGGTCTTGAAGTTGCCCGTTTGTGAGTTTATACTTATTCGTGTACAGGTTTTTGTACGGTAATCCGTAACTTGAATCGAATTTAAGCACATTCATGCACTGTTGAATGTGTTGATTTGTTCATTGAAGCCAGATCGTTTAACAATGGTTCCGAGTGGTTGATTTTAACTTGGGGAAACCGTTGGATAATTGTTGCCCAATCTGGGTTTTAACAAGTTTTAGTGCGCTCATGGAACCCATCTGTTCAAATTGCTCTTTATTCAATAAATAAGCCATGACTATTATTAATACCCAATTTCCAATTGATCTCGGTGCTTACAAACCGTTAGCGCTGAATCCAGCAAATTCGAGCCTCACAACTGAACAGCGAGAGACTCTAAAAGCGAATATTCAACTCTGCCGAGATGCGATCGTCTTTTTTACAGCGACTGGCGCTGCTAGAGGAGTAGGTGGTCATACTGGTGGGCCATACGATACAGTTCCAGAGGTGATGATCCTTGATGCCTTCTTCCGGGGAGCATCAGAGCAATTTGTGCCGATTTTCTTTGATGAGGCAGGACATCGAGTTGCTACTCAATACCTGATGGCAACGTTGCATGGTGACTTACCTGCCGAGCAACTTTTACGTTATCGGGAAGCACATTCTCATTTGCCAGGACACCCCGAACTAGGGCTAACTCCTGGTGTGAAATTTAGTTCTGGCCGACTGGGGCATATTTGGCCTTACATCAATGGTGTAGCGATCGCAAATCCGGGCAAGGTTGTTGTCTGTCTTGGTTCTGATGGCTCGCAGCAGGAAGGTAACAACGCGGAAGCGGCTCGTTTGGCTGTTGCTCAACATCTCAACGTCAAGCTGATCATCGATGACAACGATGTAACGATCGCTGGACATCCTTCTAAATATTTACCTGGTTTCAGTGTTGCCAAAACTTTAGAAGGTCACGGGTTGAAAGTGCTTCAGGGAAATGGAGAAGACTTAGACGATTTATACCATCGGATGAGCGAAGTTGTGAATACTCCCGGAGCGATCGCTCTCGTCAACAAACGCCCCATGTGTCCTGGTATTGAAGGTTTAGAAGGCTCTACTCACGGTCATGATGTCATTTCTGTAGATTTAGCAGTTAAGTATCTGGAATCTCATGGACAAACTGCGGCGATCGAATACCTGAAAAGTATTGAGAAACCCAAGCAAACCTATACATTTCTGGGTTCTAGCGACAAATGGGGCGCTAACCGCAATGTGTTTGGTGAAGCCGTGGTAGCTGTCCTGGGTCGGATGAGTGAGGCGGAGCGTAAAGAAAAAGTTAAAGTCATAGATACTGACCTAGAAGGCTCCTGCGGTCTAAAGAAAATCCACGATACCTACCCAGAAATATTTATTTCCTCTGGGATCATGGAACGGGGCAACTTCTCTGCTGCTGCTGGATTCGGGATGGAGAAGGGCAAGCAAGGTATTTTTGCGACTTTCAGTGCCTTCTTAGAAATGTGTATCTCAGAAATCACAATGGCACGGCTGAACTATTCCAATGTACTGTGCCACTTTTCCCATGCAGGCATAGATGACATGGCAGATAACACCTGTCACTTCGGTTTGAACAATATGTTTGCCGACAATGGCTTGGATGATGGGTATGAAACACGGTTGTACTTCCCGGCAGATGTTAATCAAATGACAGCTTGTGTAGAAGCTGTGTTCTTTGAGCCTGGACTGCGGTTTATTTTTTCCACCCGTTCCAAGGTGCCCAACATTAAGGACAGCAACGGCAATGACTTCTTTGGCAGTGGCTACAAATTTGTTCCTGGTAAAGATGAAGTTATCCGAGAGGGGACGCAAGGCTACATTGTTGCTTTTGGTGATGCTCTCTACCGTGCAGTTGATGCCGTCGAGCGTCTTAAGCAAGAAGGGCTAGACGTTGGTTTGATTAATAAGGCAACCCTAAATGTTATTGATGAAGAAATAATCACCAAAATTGGTAAAGCTCCCTTTGTCCTTGTAGTAGAAGCCTTCAACCGTCGGACTGGCTTAGGTAGCCGTTTCGGTTCTTGGTTGCTTGAGCGCGGGTTGACTCCCAAATATGCTCATCTAGGAACTCATAAAGAAGGTTGCGGTGGTTTGTGGGAACAGTACCCATATCAAGGTATTGATCCAGTGAGCATTATCAACAAGGTGAAGGAGTTAACTGGAGGAAAGTAATACGATATTGGGGCATTGGGCATGGGAATGGAGTTCAAAGACTCGTTCACGAGTATCAAAGACTCGTTAACGGAGTTCAAAGACTTATTCCCAATGCCCAATGCCCAATGCCCAATGCCCTATTTAAATTTGGTTTTCGGTAAAGGTTGACCAAACTCGATCACCTGGGGATTAGGAACATTGAGGACTGTTGGAATTGGAAATTCAGCCATTCCGAAAGGAGGAATGCTATTTAAATTACCCGGTTGATTTGGGAAAGAAGGAGGGGGAAGAATCAAGCCAGGTTGTTGAGAGGACGTATTCGGCGTTAGGGGAGGTACAGTTACAAAAGGCTGCCCTGAGTTAGTAGTAATTGTTGGGGGCAGTTGATTGGATGGAGGTGGAACTGTGAGTAAGGGTGGTTGTAGGTCACTAGAATTTGTGGGTACGTTAGGCGGCTGTGACTTATACGGTGTTTGAGGTTGTTTCTTAGCTGAAGGTGGGGAGTTTCCTGGTTTCACAGCAGTAGCTTTACCAGAAATAACCGGACGTAATACCCAACGAGTAGAATTTTTTCGGGAAACGGGTTGCAGTTGTACCCGCTTTGGATCTAAAACAGTCCCTGGTGCTAAATCTAGGACAATGCGTGTGGCGTTTGCGTTCAGTTGAGAAACGCGAATGCTGCGGATTGTTCCAGAATAATTTTGTTGCGTGGTAATTTTGCCCAACTTAGTATTCGGCAAATCTAGAACCAGACGAGGGGGTTGGGTAAGATAGAAATAACGGGGGGTTGTGCCTGCTGATAGGCTGATTTCGAGTTGCTGTGTCTTGGGTGAAAAACGCCAATTATTTAGCTTTGCCAGTGGTGTAGCGGCAGTGCTGCAAGTCTCGATCGCGATCGCTGCACAAAAGCCAAATACACTGATGCTAAATAGCTGCTTGCGCCCTTGGCAAAATTGCCTAGTCTTTAGTCCCTGATGCATTCTTTTTATCTGCTCCATAAAACCCATACAATGCGTTCACACTGCTGTTTACTTCGCCCTGGCAATTCCTATCCCCACTCCCACTTTCCAATTCAATGATTATTTAACTTTTGAGATTTTTCCTGAGCTTTTTGGGGCACAGCGGTAAATTTCAGAGTTTGCGGGCTGTCATTTATGCTTAATTGACCTGTCATATTACCTTTATCCACAAGTTGCATTTGAATTGTGACTGAGTTCAGAGGATCATTTTGGGGGCGAGAAATGTTACAAAGGATTGATCTGCCGACTTTCCCAGATAAATTTAACTGTTGATTTTTTAAGATTCCTGTGAGAGAGTGCTTTTCGTCAGTATCGGCGTTAGCGGTCGGTGGTAATACTGAGGCATTTAAGTAAATACCTGACTGCTCAACATTTAACGTCAGGGTATCCGATTTTTTACAGTTCGGCAAATTTTCAGCCAGGGTTAGACGATAGCGGCCGTTAACTGGAGGAGGAGCTTTGAGATTGTTTTCCCCATAAACGCTGACAGTTTTAAACAACAGTAATACTGAACTTATTGCTACTCCGTAAAAAGTTAAAGATTTGAAGTTGAAATGATTCATAATTTCAACTCCTTAATGTTGGTTTTTGACTAATAATTGCAGGAAGTACGGAAGCTAAATGAGCGGTGATTTGACTGTAGCGGCGGGTAATCAGCAGAGAGGAAGAACATTGGATAGCTAGTTGATCTGTATATCTTCCTAATGTTTGACGCTCGATACCCCAAGTGCGGCTGGTGCCAGCAATTGTCAGGTCTACACTTTTTGAGGCTTCGACTACAGCTTGGATTGGATCTGGAGCTTGGACAATTTTGATTTCGATGCGATCGCGTACACTACTCGGTAATTGCTCGATCATTGTATCCAGTTCATAACTCAATTCATCTTTGAGACGATTTTGCGGTAAAACTTGTAAAACTTGCAACATACAAGTTTCATGATTGATTAGCAGTCTCAGAGCCAATATAAGTGCCAAATCATCGTGAATATTTGCTGAATAAGGTACCAACAAGCTTTCTAAGCGATCGCTTCCCCGATCTACAAACACTGCGACATCCACTGGCGCAGTGGTGAGAATTTGACCGACTCTTCCACCTAAGCGATTGCTACTAAAAGCTGGGCGATGCCATCCCACGAGAATTAAATCAACTTGGTCTAGTACGGCAATCTGTGCTGTTTCCCGGGCGACATTGCTGGATATGCGAACGATGGGATGCAGATGAGAGCGTGTTTCTGGCGGTTCGAGAGTGTTAATTAGTTGTTCTAATTGCTGGCGGCGCTGGGCGATTAATCGATCTGCCTCACCTGGGGTACTTTCAAAGCCATAATCTTCTTCAAATTCAATCAAGCTCAGTGGATGAACAACTGCGGGTTGTCGATAATTTAGCGCCAACGCTACTGCCAACTGTACCAAACCTTTTTGGGTACTCGGATTAGCGACTGGCACCAAAATTCGGTAGGGACGGATGTAAGTTTCACCTTCAGCAGACGTGTCTATACTTGTTTCTGCTTCCGATTCTGATTCCATGACATCCAACCTGATCAGCTTTTTCGGATATGTCCATTCCAGTAATGGCGAGGTCATGAATGTAGTTACCAATGCCATAATTACCAGCATGGTAAATATTAAGGGGGAAATTACTCCTAACTCTAGACCAATGTTTAACACTATCAGCTCGGTTAAGCCGCGAGTATTCATTAACCAACCGAGCGCCGAAGCTTCTCGTTTACTAATGCCGCTCACACGAGCCGCTACGTAAGTCCCAACATATTTACCTGCGATCGCTACTCCTAAAACCAACGCACACAACAGCCACAATTCGGGACGGTTGAGCAAGCCTATTTGCGTCCGCAAACCACTGTAGGCAAAAAATATTGGCAGCAAGAATATCAGCACAAAATCTTCCGTTTTTACTGCCAATTCCCGCACTAAATCTTCATTTTTAGGCATGGCTGCACCCAGTAAAAATGCCCCAAAAATTAAGTGAATGCCAATTAGTTCGGTGATTAGTGCTGACGCAACTACGCCCATATAAATCCCAGCTAACAGCAATTGGCTGAGGCGTCCCGCCCGGAGATAATGAGTGGCAAGGCGTTGCAGGAACCAACGTCCCGCCGTTAACATTAAGCCGATGTAGACTATGCTGGCGATAATTGTGGGTATGGCACCAGCAAAGTCGCCAGTCCGAGCTACGGCGATCGCTACTGCTAACAGACACCAAGCTGTCACATCATCCACTGCTGCACAAGTTAACGCCAACGTTCCTAAACGTGTTCCTTGTAAATTGTTCTCAGTAATGATTCGTGCCAACACCGGAAAGGCAGTAATCGACATCGCTGCCCCCAAAAACAAGGCGAAGGTGGTAAAGGATACACTAGCGTTGGAAACTAAAGGATAAAGTACCACCGCTAGCAATGTTCCTAAGGAAAAGGGCACCAAAATACTTACGTGAGAAGTTAAAACAGCTACTTCTAATTGTCCACTGAGGTATTTTGGATTTAGTTCTAGCCCAATCAGAAACATGAAAAATATTAGTCCCACCTGAGACAAAACATTTAGAAAAGGAAAAGTTTCTGGTGGAAACAAGGTAACTGCTAGATCGGGAGCAACTAAACCAAATAAAGATGGGCCGAGCATAATCCCGGCGACAATTTCACCAATTACTAGCGGTTGCTTAATGGAACGGAATCCTAGTCCTACTAGCCGTGAAAGTCCAATAACAATCAGCACCTCAACCAGAACGAGAATAACTATGTGCATGGTTTCCTCAAAAGTAACTATCTGGTTTTTCTAAGATGATTCTTTAAAAGACTAGAAAATGTCAAGCTTGTTAAATATACCCGCTGTCAGGATGCAGTTGCAGGAAATGAATTCTGATGATTTAGGAGCTAAAGTTAGAAAAACTTCCGAGCTTCCGATTTAACCAACAATAGGTAATGGGCAGTCAGTTTGTAATGCTACTTAAATGCCACTACAAAAAATTAGCGGTTATAGCCAGAATTAAAACAGAGAATTTTACCTAATTACTAGGTAATTAATTTTGTATTTAAATTTGCTTAAGCGGAAGATTTATCATAGCTTGTCCCGTGCAATAAGAAGGCAATTAGTGGTGATGCCATAAGGGTAGTAATGACTGCCATAATGACCATTATAGTGAATAAAGTTGGGGTAATTACACCTTGTTCCAGACCAATATTCAGGATGATTAACTCCATCAAACCACAAGCATTTATGAGAGCGCTGATAGTTGCTGATTCACGCCAATTTTGCAGCCAATATACAAGCAATACCCTTACGGAGAATTGCGTAGTTTACCGCCGTAGGCATCGCAATAATTAAGAGGGTAATTCCCCACAAAATAGGCGTGTTTACCAATCCAATTTGAGTGTTTAGTCCAGAGAAAACAAAAAATATCGGTAACAAAAATAAGTAGTTAAAAACTCCGTATGTTGGCGAATTTGTTGGGCAAATTCTCCGCGTGGTGTCACTACTCCCAGCACAAAAGCACCGAATATTGCATAGATACCTGTAATACCATTTCACGAAAAAAATAATAGAAATAATTAAGGAATAAATCTGAACAACCGAAAATGCCTGGAGTTACCAAAGTAGAAATATTTGAGTCAGCAGACCAATTGCATGAACTACTGAGAAAACAAAAAACAGCATTAGGTAAAGAACGTATTCAAGCGTTGTATTTACTGAAAATAGGGCAGGTAAAAACAATACAGAATTTGGCTGTTGTCTTAGGAAGAGGAAGAGCGACAGTACAAAGATGGTTAAAGACTTATAGAGAGTCAGGAATCACCAGTCTGATATCTAGGAAAAAAGGTTCAGGGCGACCACCAATCATTAAAACGTCCGCCAGAGAGCAACTGTTAAAAAAATTGTCAGATCCGCACGGATTCAAAAGTTATGAAGAAATACGAACATGGCTGAAGGCGTTAGAGGGAGTAGAAGCGTCATATAAAGTAGTACATGATACAGTGCATTATCAAATGAAAGCGAAGTTAAAAGTACCACGAGCAGTAGGGGTAAAACACAGCCAAGAACGCCATCTATAATTTAATCCCAACATCAACTAACACATATAAAGATAACCCACTGAACTCCTGGTCTGCTCAGAACAAACGCATCACAACCAACGTTAAGAACCAACGAAAAAAATCAGCATTTCTCGTTTAGTTTAGTTTTTAACACTCAAAGTAATCGTCAAATATATGTCAATAAGCAGCTGAAAACAAATTTAATATTTCGAGGATTTAAGCTTTTACAACCACTCCCCACCCCGAAAACGCCAACGGAGAAAAATAATTCGCATCAGGCTTTGTGAACTAATAAAAACTGCTAGCCACACGACGCTATAGTGCAACAAAAAAGTTGCTAGCTGTAGTTCTTCCTTATGTAAAGGTATTGGTAAAAAGCCAAACAGTTTGATTCCACAGAAAACAAATACTAATTCCCAGATACCAGCTAATAGTTGATAAATTGCAGGCCAATCTCTATCCCAGCGCGATTTTTGCAGATAGTTATAAAGCACATCCCAGCCTAAGCCAAAGATGGCGATATAACCAAGTATCCAAAAATAAACCGAGTTAGCACTAGAAGCAATCCAACCAATTGCAAATGGCAAAGATACCAGTACGCCGATAGTTGCAAGTAATAATAATCGAGTTTGCCAGCGACCAAATAAAGTTGGTGTCATAAGAGTGCTGAGTGCTGAATAAAATTCGGGAAAAGATGGATTAAAAAATTCAGCAATATTGTAGTACTTTTTGCAAGACAAGGATATTAGGAAACTTCTTAATCATGCTGCGCCCTGCCCTTCACCTCAATGCGGCGCTAAATAGGTTTCGTCCCGCTACGCGCTTTCGCCCCTTGTGGGCGATCTGTCCCTCCCTTTCCCCTTTTCCCTTTTCCCTTCTTTTTCTGGCGTTTTTGTCAAGCTAAAAAATTGTAAGCATAAGCTTTCCTTCATGGAAAAGTTATGCTTCGAGTCACATCCGTTAAGGTAGAGTTTTAGAGTGTTAAGAATGGAGCTAAGCGGATTCGAACCGCTGACCCCCTCAATGCCATTGAGGTGCGCTACCAACTGCGCTATAACCCCGGAAGCCTTAATAGGCAAGCTGTTTAAGCTTTCTAATTAGTTTTATAAATTGTATTAGCTTAACTATTATGCAAGTTTATGCAAGTTAAGTCAAGACAACTTTATTAAGAAACGTAAATATTAAGTAGATTCTTGAGTGATTATTGACACTAAAGTTTTCACTAGCTAAAGTTGATACAGTCTGCAAGCAATAAATAACTCTTGGGTCAATTGTGACTAAGTTCACGCCCCTTGCGTTATTGCCAATAGACTTAGTGTGTTGTGGTATCTCAGGAAACCACAGCAGCAGATTTACTTGGGCAGATTACTAAAATTAAGTATTCTCAGACTCTTATCTCTCTAAGGGTCTTGCTAATTCTCCTTCGCTAGTGAGAGTAAATCAAATTTAGATAATAATTACAGGGTTTAACTAAATGGCATATCAAAACACTCCTGATGAATTTTTGCAAATGATTGATTTATATATACAAGCTAAAGTTACAAAAGCTGAAGAAATCGCATCTCAGTTCACTTCGCAAAATGATGTTTCTATTGAGCTTAAAAAGAGTTATACCTCATTTATAATTCCTTGCATGATAGGGGCTAGAAATGATATTAAGGAAGTTTTAAAAGAATCAGAAGTCAATAACCATAATGCTGGAGAAGCATTTGGGATATTAATTTATTATATAACTCGGAGGTCTATGAGAATGGGAGATTTAAAAGAAAATTGTACAGACCCTATAATTTTAGCGGGATTAAATTTAGTTCAAGGTGTTTCTGTTGATTTAATATCAGAAATATCTGCATTGGCACAAACAACTCTTGGTCTTTCTGCTGAGTCAATAGAAGCAACGTTTGCATTGGTAAGAGGCATGTTGAATTCTTAGAAATGGTTGATTTTTACATACAAGCTAAAGTTAATAAAAACTTTTACAATAAATTGATTAAACATCTTACACACACCTAAAGAAGGGTATATATGACTTCATATTATGCGTTGTCCGTACAGAGTTATTTACAAACTGTAGATAAAAATAAGTTTCCTTATACTCAGGCATCTTTAGAAAAGAAGTTGGGATTAGATAATTTTTTATTTAATAAAACTAGCGTATATCAAAAAACCAATTTATATCAGGAAGCTTTCAGTAACTTTCTTCTGGGAGGTTATGGATCTGACCTTGCAGTGAATCAGGTTATTCAACTTACAGAAGAGTTTCGTAATGATAGATGGAAAATATGCTATGAATTTGGTTCATGGTGTGTAAACACTTATAAAGATGATCCACATCCATTTCATGAAGAACAAGGTATTGATTTTATTTGTAAATCACTTATTTATGTGATGGCAAAGGATTCTCCTATACAATTTACCAAGGAAGAAAGAGATTATGTTTTAACGAGGTTAATGTTGCCTATCCACAGAATGAGCCCTATCATGGCTGAGAAGATAACAATTAAAATTATGGAAATGGGAAGAAGATTTGAAGAATTTACCAACTTGACTAGACTAGTAAACTAAGCAGCCCTCAACATTGAAGACTCAGGTACTTCCTGTTCCTCTTCACCCCACAAATCATCACCGTAAATATTGGCACTTCTTCTCCTCTTCCAAGCATAAGCAGCCAAAGCTAAAGCCATCACACAGTCAGTAGCCAGTCCTTTATCATCCAATTTATAAAACCTTAACTCAAACCTGCCAGCCCCGCCTCTACATATAGTAAAGGTACTAATTTTAACTAATAACTAAGTTTATAGTAAAACTTGAGTAACTAATAAAATTGGTATAAGTATACTTAGTTATTAGTTAGACAAAATTTTAAACTAAATTAGCACAGTAAGTATTTAGAAAGTTAGGAAGATAGGTTAGGGATAAAGGTTAGAAGTAGATAAAGTATAGGGGATACAAGTTAATAAGTATCATAGGTATGTAAATAAAGTAAAATATAACCCTTGTAACCCTTATCTACTAAAGCTTTCAGCCAATCAAACAACATTCGTATGCTACCACTTAGAATTCTATGCTACTATAGTTAGTAGACTGTACTTAGATAGTGAAAGCCCTCTCCAATACCATAGTAATCATTAAAAGAGCGATCGCCTCAAAGTGACCTGAATCACCTACCTGAGTTACAGGATGCTTTATGTTGGGTGGGTACTTAATTAACCAGGTGTGGGGCTATGCAGGAATCTACAATTAATAAATTAAATGAAAGAATGAAGGATTTACTTGAGTTTTATAGCCCTGCCATAGAAGAAAGATGGGAGGCAAGAGCAAGAGGTGGGTATGAAATTATGGGTAGTCTTAGTTGGATTGAAGTAGGTAGTAATGTAATTACTCAGATACAAAATGCAGCAGTAGCTTTGTGTACTGAGGAAGATATGAGTGTAAATTGGATACCAGATTGGGTTCAGGTAATAAAAGATACAGCTTTAAATGGGGGAAATAATGACAACATTAAAACAATCATTAAAAATTGGAAGAATTACTACAGCTAATTAATACCTTTATCCTCTTCACCTTCTATAATTTCTTCATCAATTTCATCTTCTTCAGCATAATCAAAAATATGTTGCCAAATTTTATTGCCTTCTCGCTTGACAGTGTACCCATTAACAAAAATTTCATCTCCATCTTCTAATTCAGAAAGTAAAGTCAAATATTCTATTAAAGCAGGAAGGTTAACTTCCATAATGACTCCTTTTGTTTGGTTTAAAGTTCAGGTAACTTAGGTTTTTTAACTGAGCCTAAGTAATGTTTATAAAGTACTTTAATATCATGCCCTGTAATATCAGCAGTCTCTTGTATAGTCATACCAGAATCAATACAATGGCTGGCAAAAGTATCAGGGTAAGCGCATCTAATTTTGTAGTGAAAAATACAGATTATTTTCTTGAAGTATGTATGTAAAATGTATAATTTGAGCATGAAATGTGTTAAGTAGTATGCTAATGAGTAAAGCATCTATCGCACATTAGGGGGCA
>NZ_JBGTFY010000313.1:0-9754 GCF_041747015.1 Nostoc sp. | reverse complement strand
CAACTCAAACATCAGGAAGCGTACTTTACTGGACAAATTGAAAAAGTCTCAAAAGAAAATTTTTAACTGAAATTTCTGCTATCGAATAATATAGAAATACCCGCAATATCAGCATTGAGGTACAGTTATTGAGCAAGAGCGATCGCAAATAATCAGATCATTGCACTTAAATAAAAGCTGTAATCACTAACATCACGACTTTGGTTACTAACATTACAATTTTTGTTACCAACATCCGATTTTTATTACCAACATCGCGGTTTTTGTTACTAACACCAGGGCTTTTGTTACCAAAATTACAATTTTTGTTACCAATATCGGAGTATTTGTTATTAAATGGCGATCATAGTACTAAGCCAATACTACATCTGGTTCAACATTTTCATCTAACTTTATTCTTCACCCCAATCACTCAAAAATTCCACCTGATTTTGCATATCTTCTTGCGTGATAGTAAGTTAGCGCTGCATAAACCTGTACAATCATTAAATAATCCTTATCAGCAGCAATTTCTTCGGCGCTGTAACCTTGCTTGTACAAGGCTGCTATTCGGACTACAGATGTACCCGTTCCCGCAATAATAGGGCGACCCCCACGCAGTTTAGGATCTCTTATAATCAGCGTACCGATATCCGTGATAGTTGCCAAAACTTTTCTCCTAGATATTTTAATCATTCGCCCAAAAATTAACATATTTTAGGCGATTTTTATGGGCTTTTTCTTAACATTTAACACTTCTGGATTGCTATATTAAGTTTAAAAAGTCAAATGCTGCTGTTCTTGAAGCTGGGTTTCAGGAACTAAGTTTTAATCATTATTGAATTTTCTAAGTAACAGATCATATCTTTCTGCGTTATTTTGTTGCAGAATAAATAAAGTTATCTAAAAGCACAAGGCTAAACTAGACTACGGTCACTGGGAAACCTAGCAAGTAAAGTAATAAAAATGCTGAGAAACAAGAATATACTGGCAGCAGCTATTATCTGCTTGTATTTGAGCAACGCTAATACTGCCTTTGGTAGAGATACTGGCATTGTTTTATCAAAAAGTCAAGACTCTGCTCAGGTAGCAGTTCCTCAGAACAAAAACGCAGTTGCTAATTTTGAGCAAGGAATTAATCTCCAAACACAAGGAGATTTAAAAGGAGCAGAGGCAGCTTTTCGGAAAGCAATTGAAATAGAACCCAAATTTGTCCAAGCTTATATTGCTTTAGGAAATACTCTCGATGATCAAGGCAAATCACAAGAAGCGATCGCACATTACAAAAAAGCCATTAACCTTGATCCCAATGATTCTGAAGCATACTTGCATTTTGGTTTGACTTTGGCAAGACTCAATCAATTAGAAGCTGCGATCGCCCAATATAATAAAGCCATTAGCCTTGATCCAAAATATGCCAAGGCTCACTATAACTTAGGAAATGCTTTGTATGCTCAACGCAAGCTAGTAGAAGCAGTGGCAGAATATACAGCAGCGATTATCCTTGAACCTAATTATGCCCCAACTTACACACGTTTAGGAAATGCTTTATCCGATCAAGGTAAACTAGCAGCAGCAGTTGCCCAGTACAAAAAATCCATTAGCTTCAATCCCAACTATGCAGATGCTCACTATTATTTAGGGAACACCTTGTATGCTCAAGGAAAGCCAACAGAAGCAGTTGCAGAATATACACAAGCTATTAGCCTTGCACCGAAAAACTCAGCAGGTTATAACGCTTTGGGAAATGCTCTGTATGCTCAAGGTAAACTAGAAGAAGCAGTTGTCCAGTATAAGCAAGCCATTAACTTCAATCCCAACTATGCAGACGCTCACTATAATTTAGCAAGTGCTTTCTACGCCCAAGGCAAGGTAGCAGAAGCAGTCATCGACTATACTGAAGCGATTCGCCTTGATCCAAAAAATGCACAAGCTTACACGGGTTTGGCAAATGCTATGGACGATCAAGGCAAACCACAAGAGGCGATCGCACATTACAAAAAAGCCATTACCCTCGTACCCAACGATGCATTCACTTACTATAATTTGGGAATCACTCTCGGAAGGGAAAAACAGCTAGAAGAAGCGATTTTAAATCTTAAAAAAGCCAGAGAGTTATTCAAAGCTGAGGAAGACAAGGAAATGGTTGAGCGAATTGATCAGCTAATTCAAAAAATTAATACTCAAACAAATTGAATAAAGGGTATTGGGTAGAGGGGTGAGAATAAATGACAAATGATAAGGGCAAAGTCTACCTAGTAGGCGCTGGGCCTGGAGATGCGGCATATCTGACGGTAAAAGCTTACAATCTCTTGGCTGCTGCTGAGGTATTAGTCTACGATGCTTTAATCGATGCTCAATTATTGCAGTGTGTACCACCTGATTGCTTAAAGTTGGATGTCGGTAAACGCGGTGGTAAACCCAGCACAAACCAAGCTGAGATTAATAAGTTACTGGTAAATTACTGTCAGCAGGGAAAACAAGTTGTACGGCTTAAATCAGGCGATCCGTTAATTTTTGGGCGTTGCACTTCCGAAATTGAAGCCTTGAAAGTATCTGGTTGTGATTTTGAATTAGTACCAGGAATTTCTTCAGCCCTGGCAGCACCTTTGTTAGCAGGAATTCCCCTAACAGATCCAGTTTTAAGTCGCTGTTTTGCAGTATTTACAGCTCACGAACCAGAGGTTTTAGACTGGGAGGCGGTGTCACGCTTAGAAACACTAGTAATTTTGATGGGAGGGCAACACCTGCCAGAAATTGTACATCAGCTGATGCAGCACGGGCGATCGCACTTAATACCCATTGCCATCATCCGTTGGGCAGGAACTCCTGATCAACAAATTTGGACGGCGCAACTGGGCAATATTTTGGAACAAACCACCGGATTATCCCTCTCCCCATCGGTAATTGTGATTGGCGAAGTTGTTGGGCTACGCAAGTACTTACAACCTGAGAAAATAGATGATCAGGATTCAACTACAGCCACAACTCCTAGCCCCCCAGCTATGTCAACTAATCTCCCTCTCCATCGCCCCACATTTGCCCAACCCCTCACTAGCAAAACGATCTTGGTGACACGTTCAGTCGGACAGTCGAGCCAATTTAGCGATCGCCTGATCGCATTAGGTGCGACAGTTATCGAAATGCCCACCTTAGAAATCGGTCCGCCTTCTAGTTGGCAAGATTTAGATAATGCGATCGCTAACTTATCTAACTTCGACTGGTTAATTCTCACTTCTACCAATGGCATAGACTACTTTTTTGAAAGGTTAATCGCCCAAGGTAAAGATACCCGGGCTTTAGCTGGCATCAAAATTGCCGTTGTTGGTGAGAAAACCGCCCAAAGTCTCAAACAACATTCTCTTCAACCAGATTTTATTCCCCCCAACTTTGTTGCCGATTCTTTAGTGGAAAATTTTCCAGAGGAACTGCATGGTAAAAAGGTTTTATTTCCCAGAGTTGAAAGCGGCGGCAGAGAAGTTTTAGTTAAAGAATTAACTGCCAAGGGAGCAAAGATAATTGAAGTAGCGGCGTATCAATCTTGTTGTCCTAATAGTATTCCACCTGCGGCAGAGTTAGCTCTCCAAAATCGGAAAGTAAATGTAATTACCTTTGCCAGTTCTAAAACTGTGCAATTTTTTTGTCAACTTACTCACAATATATTTTCCCGTAACTCTGATGCTAATCAATTTTTAGAAGGTGTTTGTATTGCCTCTATCGGTCCCCAAACCTCTAAAACTTGTCATTCTTTATTCGGGCGCGTGGATGTAGAAGCCCAAGAATATACTTTAGATGGTTTAACCCAAGCACTGATAACATGGGCAACTAATTCTTAAATTTGGGAGATAAGGGAGATAAGCAATGCTCAATGATCATAAATGACAAAACGTATAATCGGCTTAACCGGAAATATTGCCACAGGCAAAACCACTGTCACCAATTATTTAGCTAATGCTTATAATCTGCCGATTTTAGATGCAGATATTTATGCTAGAGACGCAGTATCTTTAGGTTCGCCTATTCTGGGTGCGATCGCTCAACGTTACGGCGAACAAATTTTACTGCCAGATGGTAGCCTCAACCGCCAAAAACTAGGCGAAATTATTTTTAATTGTCAAGATGAACGCAACTGGATAGAGAATTTAATTCATCCTTACGTGCGCGATCGCTTCCTCAAAGAAATTGCCCAATCTTCATCACAAATACTAGTGTTAGTAGTGCCTTTATTATTTGAAGCTGGGATGACTGATTTGGTTACAGAAATCTGGGTAGTAAGTTGTTCCCAAGAGCAACAACTACAAAGATTAATCCAACGAAACCATTTAAATAGAGAACAGGCACAAGTGCGGATCAACAGCCAATTATCTATCGAAGAAAAAGTTGCTCATGCTAATGTTGTCTTAAATAACTTTTCCACCCCAGAAATCCTACTGAAACAGGTAGATGTAGCCCTAACAACCAGGAGTAGCGACTAGGTGAGTTTATCTTAAAAAATACCTATGAAGCGACAGTTTCAAAACATGAAATTTTTATAAATGAATATTATCAAATTAAATAAAAAATACTCCTATCTGACCCGAACTTGTTCAATAATTCGGTGATTTTACAGTTGAAGCTACGGTTATTAGTACTGTAAATTTAAATGGTTGATAAAGAAATAGTTGCTGTTACCTATGGTATTGTACTGGATAATAAAGGGTTATTTTAAAAAATTAAACATTGGTAACTCAGACTTAAGACTTTAAAAACCTTAATTTTGAATTATTAGTTCTATTTTTAAATTATCTTTAAGTAGCTTTTCAAGAAACTGCTTGTAATTTCTTCTTTGCTAGTTGTAGGTGCAGTCACCTAATTAGACATTGGGTGATGCATTGGCTTTATTAGTAGTCAATGCAGTTGATTCCTGATTAGATTGGCCACATGTTCGATTCTGGACTGGTGATTGAAAGGCAATACGGTTCAGTTAGCGCAAAAAACCTTAAGCTGCGTAGGTTGGGTTGAGGAACGAAACCCAACATTTGGGCAGGTTTGTTGGGTTTCGCAAAGCCTCAACCCAACCTACAATTTTCCTTAACTGAACCGTATTGGATTGAAAGGGGTTGAGATTTACCCAGAGTCAAGAACTCTTTGTTATGGATATCTCCTTTGGAAGAACTCACTTATATCCTTAATCAGAACATATATGAATTTAAGTTTTAGCTTTTTAAATAAGTTAGTCCTAGTTGGCTCCCCAGCAAATCAATTAAAACAAAAGAATAAAATACATAATTACAGCCAACAAATTGGGGGAATTGACTACGTATTTGAGCGGCTAAATGGAGGAATGTTAGGGTATATGACTGGAATAGGGAAAGGCATCAAACCCTGCGATCGCATTATTTTACAACAAGGCTGTGAATCCTATCAATATCAAATTGAGGAAATTGATTACTACTCTGATCCGTCTGATATGTGGATAGCTTTACTCAAGCAAGTAGTTTGACTTTTAAGAAACAGCGAACAATTTTGAATTTTAGGGAAAGTCTGAGCGACAGAAACCAGCGCTCAGACTTTCCAAAACGAATTTTGAATTGTTTAAGTTTCCCCACCAACCACTACATCTTGAATTCGTAAACTCGGGCCACCACAACCTACTGATAAGCCGTTTTGCCCTCCCTTACCACAACCGCCAGATTCATCCCAGTAAAAATCATCACCAATTGCCTCAATATCCGCTAAAGTTTGAAATACATTTCCCGAAAGGGTCACATCCCGCACAGGTTCAGCAATTTTGCCGTTTCTAATCATCCAGGCTTCCCCAGCACTGAAGGTGAACATTTCCCCATTCGTCATCCCACCCAGCCAATTACGGGCATAAACTCCTTCTTTGATATCAGTGAATAAGTCTTCAACTGGTGTTCTGCCCCGTTCAATCCAAGTATTTGTCATCCGCACAATCGGGGTAAAGTGATAGTTGAGACAGCGGGCGTTACCCGTAGGTGCCTCCTCTAATTTGCCAGCAGTTTCACGAGAATGCAAACGTCCAACTAAAACTCCATCTTTAATTAGTTGAGTAGTAGTGGCAGGCGTGCCTTCATCGTCGTAAAAATAACTCCCGCGATGTCCTTTTGGGGCAGCACCATCAAAAATTTGCAGTTCTTCTGAACCAAATCGTCGTCCAATAGTCATGACTTCCAGCAGATCAGGGTTTTCGTAAGCCATATCGGCCTCAGAAAGATGTCCGAAGGCTTCATGAACAAACAAACCTGTGAGAATTGGGTCAATAACTACCGTGTAAGTATTACCTTTGACAGATGGCAGAGATAAAGCGGCGATCGCTCTTTGGGCAGCACTTTTGACCTGTTCATCTATATCAGTTAAATCTTCATAGGCTTTGCGAGAGCCAGTAGTTTCCCGTCCAGTTTGTACGGTTTCGCCATTTCTGGCGGTGGCGGCAAAGCGCATTTCCATATCTACCCAAGATTGCTCGATCAAAGTGCCTTCTGAGGTAGCAATGATCACTTTTTGGGCGCTGTCTCCGTAGCGTACCGAGGTAGTGGTAATGCGGTGATCAACACTTTTGAGCAGTTCAGTATAGCGATCGCACAACTGTTTTTTCTGCCAAAGTGGAATCTTTCGCGGATCGGCACCTGTTAAAGGCAGTTTGCATACTGCTTGCACCGGGTCAATGGGTGCAAGTAAAGTTTCTTCATCACCAACCATCCGCGCAGCAGCGATCGCTTCTTCTATCCGCTCCTTAATTGTCGAAAGCTGGTTAAAGCAGCTCAACCCCCATCCACCTTTATAACAAGCACGAATATGTCCACCAATCGAGATGCCTTCACTAAGGGTTTCTACTTTGTCGCCACGCAACAAGATATCAGTCCCTTCTGCTTCTTCAAGGCGAATCATTAGATAATCTACACGCTCACAGTAGCGAGCGATCAAGTCAGAAAGCAAATTTTGGGCGTCAGCAAGTGTAGTCGGCATTTCCAGGTAATAATAATGACGAACTGCATTTATTTTGCAATTATTTAGGTAATTTCTGCTATTGAATGTCGGAGTTAACCCATGAATTCATGATTTAGAGGATATTTGACAACACCGCAGGCGATCGCTAACTCTTAATATTTTCAATTTACTGTGGGTAAGACTTGAATAATGTGCTAAGATGATTTAGTGAGAATAAAGTTCGGTTACAGTGTTTGTTTTTAGTATTGACAGGCTTTTCCCTCTTGGTCTTAACAAGCTTGTCTCCGAAATCTAAATCTCTACAAACCTATGATTTTGGAGATAATGCATGTCAATTTATGTAGGTAATCTATCCTACGAGGTCACACAAGAAGACCTCACTTCGGTTTTTGCTGAACATGGTTCTGTAAAGCGTGTTCAGTTACCTACTGACCGTGAAACAGGCCGTCCACGCGGTTTTGCTTTTGTAGAAATGGGTACAGAAGCTGAAGAAACAGCAGCCATTGAAGCTCTTGATGGTGCTGAGTGGATGGGACGCGATCTCAAAGTCAATAAGGCGAAACCGAAAGAAGATAGAGGTGGTTCCTTTGGTGGTGGCAACCGCAGCGGTGGTGGTGGTGGATACTCTAGAGGACGCTACTAAGCTCTGAAGATAAAAAATTAAGTTTTAACGTCTTAAGGGCAGATAATGAGTCTGCCCTTTTTGCGCTCCGGTCTACTGGATGGCTTAAAATTGCCCAGTACCAATTATGTAGGAGATTAAAATGACCCAAGTATTTGTCGGCGAAAATGAAGGAATTGAGTCAGCCTTACGTCGATTTAAGAGGGAAGTTTCCAAAGCAGGTATTTTTCCAGACATGAGAAAGCATCGTCACTTTGAAACGCCCCTGGAAAAACACAAACGCAAAGAAGTGGCTAGGCACAAACAACGTAAGAGAAGTTTCCGTCGTAATTGAGAACAGGCGACACCTACAGTAAGCTACGCGATCGCACTCTCTTATTGATTATTAGCTGTCAAAGGGGCGATCGCTGTACTCCAAAAGAATCATCGGTCTTAGCAAAGTCATTACTCATTTTATGGGATAGGCAATGTAAATAACCGCGTGTCCTGCATTTGACAACAAACTTCTTGTCGCTAGTTAAAAGAGACTCTTGTGATATACCGTGCATTAACAGTTATGGCTGATTTGTAAAAGAAATCTTAGGAGCCTCAAGTCTCTGATAGATATAGCTTTCAAGTCAAAATTAGTTTAAAGGTTCTACTTTCTTGAAAGGCTTGGTGCAAGTAGGTTTTAGCAGAGTTTACAAATCAGATTTAAAGCTGACAAATTGTTTTCAGAACTTGTAGTAAATCGTTTGCACGCGGAGATTCCATAAAATTTAGTAATGGCATTAAGTGATAAACAGGAGGATTGCCTTGTTGAATATAGACAAACTGATAACTTATGCCATTAGTCGTTAAACCCCAAACTGATTTTTGGTTATCTAAACTTTTATAAGCGTAGGTGAGTAGTTGAGGTAATCCTGTATATATATCAATCTGACTATTTTTAGATTCAATCAACAGTATCCAAAAATATGCTTGAGATGTTGTATGTTTAGCCTTGCTTGCAGCTAAAATATCAAATCTTCCTTTAATTTTTATATCTTCATCTTCAACTTCAATCTCCCCAATGCTCTCTTCTAACGTAATCTCGATGGGATAGCGATAAAAACCAGCTAATCTGAGCAAGGGAGCAACTACCAGAAACTTTACCTGACCTTCAGAAACTTTACCTGCCGTAAGGTATCTATCAAAGTCATTCTGAATTTGTTTAAGTTCCTGCTGTTCTGTGTCGGTGAGAGGTTCTAGAGATAACAGGTTAGAAAATGAGTCATTGTACTGTTTTTGAAATCCAAAAAGACGCTGAACATCTTCTAGCGATAAATTACGAGCGTTGAGAATTGTCATAGATTTTTGCTTGATGTTGATAAGTTTCTTGAAGTGACAACGTAAATCGGCATTATACAAGTGCGCCTGCGCGGTAGTCACATTATCATACAGATGCAAATCGAAGATTCAACAATTACTGTTCCTGTCTCTAATTACGAAGAATTACCTCGTGTTTTATTTGAAGTTACTTAAACCAAAAAAGCTTTTTTAGCCTTATGTTTAACTAGCATAGGCGTAGCCCGCACTTCTCTACGAGAGGCTGCGCCAACGGCAAGCTCAGTGACCATCGTAGACATCGCATCCTAAAACACCCGCTCACAAGGCTTTTGACAATATACTGTTTAGCGTAGCTTACTATCAAGATTGATAGAGTACTGAACTCAAAATAAAAATGAAGCAAACAACACAATTCACTGCTATTATTGAGCGCGAAAGGGATGGCTATGTATCCCTCTGTCCCGAACTCGATATCGCCAGCCAAGGTGACACAATTGAAGAGGCACGGAATAACCTAATTGAGGCATTAGAATTATTCTTTGAGACAGCAGATACTTCCGAAATTCAGGAAAGGCTGCACACAGAAGTTTTTGTTACACGCCTAGAGGTAAGTATTGGGTAAACTGCGTGTTCTTTCTGCTAGAGAAGTCTGCCGCATTCTGGAAGAGAACGGCTTTTTGCAAGTGCGCCAGCGCGGTAGTCACATTATCATGCAGATGCACATCGAAGATTCAACAATTACTGTTCCTGTCCCTAATTAGGGCTTGCTGAACAAAAGTGAAACATAGTCTAGGTAAGGGTTTTGAGCATTTTTTCACCAAGCAAGTGCAAGACTATAGCATCCAGAGGTTCAAAAACCTTGCACTTTCGTCGGCGAGCGCCGGGCAAATTGGG
>NZ_JBGTFY010000312.1:0-22415 GCF_041747015.1 Nostoc sp. | reverse complement strand
GGGGGGTTGGGGGGATCTCTGAGGAATAAACATGTTAACCGAACTGTATTGAATGTGGTGCAATTCAGAATCCTCTGGTTAAAGGCGGAGGATTGTTATTAAAAAATATGCAGATTGATTATCAAATCAATAATGTTTTATCTACGTCGTGCGCGTCTGGGAAAGAGTTCTGTTTAGGATTCAACCCAAAAATTGCTATAACTCTACTACATTGGACTTATTTATTCATACTCTTTTTTTGGCGAAGGAAGGTATTGGCATGAGTATATACTTCTAGAATTTGCTGATGTAAACGCTCGTGACTAAAACGCTCTGTGGCTGTAAGTCTGGCATTAACTGAGATGATTTGACGTTTTTCGGTTTTGTCGAGCAAGTCTAAAATAGCTGCTGCTAGAGCAATTGGTTCTCCTGGAGGTACACCAACTGCATCATAATTGTGAGTAAATAGCTCGGTTGCTCCACCTGCTTGGGATACTATAACTGGTTTACCACAAGCCATAGCTTCTATTATTGCGAGTCCAAATGGTTCTGGTTCGGTGCTGGCATGAACTACTATATCTAACCAACGGTAAATCTCTGCTATATCTTGCTGGAAACCAAGAAAATCAACTTTATCTGTAATTCCAATATCTGAGGCCAGATTTTTTAACTCCTGCTCAGAAAATTGGGAACCACGAGTTTGATAAATTGCTCCACCAATGATATAGAAATGAACGTTTAAGTGCGGATGCGATCGCACAATATTACCTATTGCTTTTAGGAAAATATCATGACCTTTCCAACGAGCAAAGGTAGCTACTAATCCTACCCGTAAAGTCAAATGTAAAGATAGAGGAGCAGGAGAAAAATAATTAACATCGATCGCATTGTAAATTACTTCTATGGGTAAGCAAGGTAGTGTATTTCTAGCATCTTGAGCAACAGCTTGGGAAATAGCAATTCCAAGAGTGGCGCGATGTCTACGACGGGCTACGCCTACGCTCAACCATTTTAAAACCTGTGCTATTAATGGTCGTGAGCCATAGAAATCATGAATATGCCAAACAATGGGTACATCTTTGATTCCAACCAATGCCGTTAGTACATGAGTTTTAATCCCGTTGGAGTGAATTAAATCGGGTTTGAGTTCACGTAGCGATCGCTTAAACTCCCTGAGATATTTGCCGATGCTGGGTAAAGTTTTGACTACTCGTAATAGCAATATGAATATTGCTATTGTTTTACTATTACCTTTAAAGGCACTGTCACCCAGTTGATTAAATTCTTCTGGGAGTTTTAGTAATGTCACCTGTACGCCTAATTTTTCAGCCTGCTCTATTAATGCCCCATCTGTACCGACAATTAAGTGAAGTTGTATATTTGGCTGTGTATTTAAAGCAGTCAACATAGTCAGCAAAACCCTCTCTGCACCACCAATTACTCCCACCGGATTTAGAAATACTATTTTCATCTAGTTTTAATTACTGATTAATTCTAAATAAGATTGAGCAATAATCTCGGTGTGAGCAGACCAAGAATATTTGTTAGCCTGACTCAAACGAAGATTGATATCTGGGGCGCTAGTTGGATTTAGCAATAGCTGTTCTACCGTCTTTACCCAGGCTGAAACATCCGAAATTGGGCAGTAAACTACTGCTTCTTGTCCTACCTCACGCAACACAGGAATATCACTGACAATTGCGATCGCCCCGCATGATAAGGCTTCGATAACTGGTAATCCAAAGCCTTCTGCTTCACTTGTTAATAACACTGCTGATGCTCGTCGGTAAAGTGCTGCTATGGTTGTACGCTGTAAACTCTGTAGATGAGTTATTGACTTTTTAATATTCAACTGAGCAATTTGTTGCTGTTGGATTGGTGTCCACTCGCCACTAACTTTGACAAGCTGCAACTGCGGGTAAATCCCTTGTAACTGGGCAAACACTTGTAAAAGAATATCAATGCGCTTGCGAGGAATGCAACTACCAACGTGAAGCAGAAAAGGTGCATTACCTATTTGTTCTAGTATTTGTTGATCAGCAATACTGGCGTTTTCAGGAGTAATACTAAATTCTGGAGCGATACCATAGGGAGCAAAAACTAGGCGCGACGATTCCACCAGTTGATAATACTCAATTTGTCTTTTTACCTCTGCGGTAGAATAAAACACAATGGCGCATGATTGCAAACCATTAAGAATTCTCCGAGACATAGCTTTATACCAGTCAGGTCGAGGCTCTTGTGCTGGTTCCAATAAAGAGCGAAAAGCATCAATATCGTGACAATATACCCCTGTACGTTCTGGGGGCAAGACATGGGCTAAATGAGCATAGCTGTGGTCAGCAATGTGATAGAAATCAAAGTCTTTGACTCGTTGGTAAAGATAAAAGGGGTAATCCCAAAATCGGTTAATCAAGCGGTCTGCATTGTAAGCAAAGTGCCTTTCACCAAACCAGGGACTTTTTTGACAACGCCAGTTAAATCTTGGACAAACTTCTGTAGCTTGAATAGGTGCAGTATGTTCAGCTTGCAGGTGCTTGAGTAGCATCTGAGCACACAAATTCATGCTATGCCAGTTTTCTTCTGGGTAATCGCAGATGATTGCAAGGCGAAATTGAGCGATTTTAGTCATTTAGTATATATATTGATTTTTAGATTTTTTATGTGTAGAATTTAACACAAGATTGACCAAATGGATAAAAGGTGCATTCTATGATGACAAAAAACATTGTTTTTTGGTTAAAAAGACCTAAAGCCTTGCTGCATCGTATCAAATATTGGATTTGGGAAAAATTCCATCCCAATAAACCTTGGATGTGTCCGGGAACGGTAAAATTTTGCGAAAGGTATCTTACTAACTCTATGTCCATGCTTGAATTTGGAAGTGGTCGAAGTTCAGTATGGTTTGGTCAGCGAGTAGCTAATTTGACGAGCATAGAAGATAATCCCGATTGGTATCAATCAGTAAAGACAAAAATAGAAAGCGCAAATTTGGCTAATGTGGATTTGCGATTGATTCCCCTAAACCATCCTTCATTACAACCTGAACAGGAATTTTATGAAAGATGTCCTAATTATGTGGCAGTGTTAGATGAATTTGAAGAGGAAAGTTTGGATTTTGTAATTGTTGATGGTCACTACAGAACTAACTGCACCAGAAAATGCCTAAGTAAAATTAAACCTAGTGGATATTTGCTAATTGATGATACTAATATGTGGAATTCATTAGATTTACTTAAGATTCCTGAAAATTGGTTAATTGTCAATCAATCAACAAACGGGATAAAAACGGCGGTTATTTGGCAAAAATCACCTTCAACTTTATAGAGAACGACCATCAAAAAACTCGTTAAAAAATTGCAAATGAAGTTTTGCAACAATGGGCCAAGTGTAAAATGTATGCGATCGCTCTAAACCTTTTTGCGAGAGTTCTCTTCGTTGAGAAGGACTGTTGAGCAAGTCTGAAATAGCTGCAACCCAACCCAACTCATCTTTTTCGCCAACCACCAAACCAGCATCTTGAATAACATAACTGATTTCTCCGCTATCACTGCCAATTACAGGAACACCACAAGCGAATGCTTCAATCAGCATTCGCCCAAACTGTTCTCGCCAATTAGACATGGTTTGACTGGGGGCGACAAGTATATCCATAGCGTTGAGATATTGGGGAACTTCACTATGTCTGACATTGGTGCAAATCCGCACCTGTTCAGGATAACGCTTTGCCCACCTTCCTAGAGATGATTCCATTGTTCCAGTTCCGACAAACAAGGCTCGCCAAGGAGTTTGTAAACTATCTAGAACCCGCATCAGTAAATCTAATCCTTTTTCGGGAATAAAGCGACCTAAATAACCGATAACAGGTATTCCTTTTTCTTCCCAATTCAGAAGGCGACGAATTTGTAGCCCAGCATCATGATCAGGATAGAAATAATTAACGTCTACGCCAAGGGGAATTAGTTGCATTGGGAGGGAATAGCCTGGACGCGACAA
The DNA here is from genome assembly GCF_041747015.1 of Nostoc sp. Taxonomy (GTDB): domain Bacteria; phylum Cyanobacteriota; class Cyanobacteriia; order Cyanobacteriales; family Nostocaceae; genus Nostoc. The sequence continues at coordinate 18,440 of NZ_JBGTFY010000312.1, read as the reverse complement.
TAAATTTTCAGCAACTATTTGTCCACTACAAATCCATCCTGTTGCACGGTTCATTGCATACTTTTCAATCCAATTAAATGGAGGTGGATATCGTTTCGATAGGCTTTGAGCAGTACGGTAAATCAATGGGATTTTATCAGGTATCCACCAAGCAATCTGTCCCCCAGCAAAAACGTAAGGTTCCTCCCAACAATGAACCAAATCCCAGCCTTGTGCCATAATCTCTTTGAGTCGCCAATCATAAGTCAAAATGTGAGCCGGTTTGCTGAAATAAACTGGTACTTCTTGTAGGCGACAGATTTCATTGGGGTCAGTTTCTAAGTGTATGGGTCGCAAATCTCCATGCATAAATGAAGGCGCAACTGCTGTTACTTCCCATTCCCCCTTTCCCAAACGGGCTATTTCATTGATCAATTGGCGATTCAAGTTAACGACATAAGAGTGCCCAATAGATAGAAGTTTTCGAGTACTAGACATACACCAAATTCCTACTTACGTATTAAACTGTATTGTTAATTACTAAGTCAGCTTATAAAAGTTAAGCCATCCTCTAATTAACTGACAAATTTCAGCACCCTTATTTGTATGTTTCCCAAAAATTTACTGAAAGTAGCATTTTTACTGAGATTTTTCAGATAAATGCGGAAGTTGATTATATCTGTATTTTGTGTAATTAATTGTGTGTGACTACTTAGGGCTTGCTGATGACACTATCAGTATCACAAATTAGAGTACAAAATGTTGACTACTACGACATGGTAGCTAATATTATTGGTCTAGTGTAAGTATCATTAAATGAAACCTACTATTGATCGCATCATTGCAATTGTTCCTCGTCTACCCCCTGCTATTGATGGCTTAGGAGATTATGGGTTGAATTTAGCTGTGCAACTGCGTCAAGACTTTGGCTTGGTGAGTGATTTTATAATTGGAGATCCGAATTGGTCTGGTGATTCTTTTGTCAGGGGATTTACGGTTAAGCAGGTGGCGGAACAGTCTAGTGCAGCTTTGTTGGAGCTATTACCAAATGAAGAACACTTAAGAACCACCGTTTTGTTGCATTATGTGGGCTATGGTTATGCGAAGCGAGGTTGTCCAATTTGGTTGGTAGAAGGGTTGGAGCATTGGCGAAAAGCTGGGAGTTCCCGATATTTGGTGACAATGTTTCACGAAATCTATGCTTTTGGTTCTATTTGGACAAGTCAGTTTTGGACATCGCCACTGCAAAGAAATCTAGCTGCACGTTTGGTTCGGTTGAGCGATCGCTGTCTTACTAGCAAGCAAGGATATGCTGAAATTATCACGAAATTAGGTCAAGGAAAACATCCTCAAGTTCCGGCTTTGCCTGTTTTTTCTAATGTTGGTGAGCCTGAGAATTTAACTTCTTTATCAGAACGTCCTCGACGCTTGGTAATTTTTGGTGGTATCGGACCGCGATCGCGTGTTTATCAGAAGTCGCAATTAGCGTTACAGCGTACTTGTCTTGAGTTAAACATTGATGAAATTTTAGATATTGGACCTCCTCTAGATTTTGAAATTGATTCAGTAAATGGTATTCCTGTTAATTGTGTGGGAGTTAAGTCTGCTGAAGAAATCAGCGACTTATTATCAAACTCAGTGGTAGGTTTTTTTAATTACCATACAGAATACCTGACAAAATCAACAATTTTCGCGGCTTACTGCGCTCATAGATTGCTGCCTATAGGCACATGGTATAAAGGACAAGATGTCGATGGTTTAGAAGCAGGGAAACATTACTGGTTAGGGGACAAGTATCTGCATACGATGAACTTATCGGCGGGACAGACAATTGCAGATAACGCTTATGCTTGGTATCAACAGCACCAGTTATCAGTGCAAGCTTCTACTTTTATCAATTATTTAAGAAGTGAAAAAAGTTGATTCAGACTATTTCACAGATAGCTAAACTCGACTTTATCCATTTTTTGGCAACGCTCAAGCTGACGCTGAAACCTTTGTGTAACGGTAGTTTTACTTTTTCGATTTCACGAGATCAGTCTTAATCTACGACCTCAGTAACCCGTTTTTGAATATAACATTTTAGACACTGTAAATGGTTATGATTACGGTTAATGAGGGACGGGGTTAATACTTATAGTAAGCGTATTTAAATTAACCTTGACAAAATCTAAATTAATGTGTAAAAAAGAATCTAGATTAATCATTGATTAATCGTTTGATTGATTTTCTGAAATAAAAACGATGTCTTCGCTTAGTAGAGAGGCTGCGCGGATAATAAACCACATAGCATCTAGTCTTAAAATTTTGTCTATAAATATACGTGAATGGCACTATATTAAGCTTTATTGAGTGATACTAAAGAGTTTTTTTGACAAAATAAACTCATCTTAGTTTGGTATAGAATTTGGCAATAATAAGTTTGCTTAGTAAGTAGTAAGCACTTCAGTGCTGAAGACAAAGGCTAAAGTTATTACCACCAAGCTTTTTACTTAATTAAAATTAATGTTGCAAACTGCTAGATAGAATTTTGGGATTTATCTAAAGAAGCACAACGTGTACTAATCGGACTATAAGAGTGAGTAGATGTCTGTACCTTCCGTACCTTCTAATGTCGTTCATTGGATCAAAGTACTTAGCAAATTTGTCTCTGCTCAAATTCTAGTTCAAGCTTTGACTCTAGCTAGTGGAATTTTAATAGTTCGTACCTTAGAACAACAACAATATGCTTATTACACTATTGCTAATTCAATGTTGTCAACAATGAACATATTATCCGATTCAGGCATTAGTATAGGTCTTTCTGCTATTGGAGGTAAAGTTTGGCAAGACCGTTATCGTTTTGGTCAGTTAATTAATACTGCAATGCGGTTACGCTACTTTTTAGCAGCAATTTCAATCTCTGTAGTCACACCAATTTTAATTTGGATATTAATTCGCAATGGTGCTTCAATAGGTTATACAGTTTTAATAACGATTGTAGTGCTACTAGGGCTAAATTTTCAGCTAACTACTGGAGTGTTAATAGTAGTGCCTCGTCTACATTCTCAAATTAGCCGGATTCAAAATTTAGATATTCTTTCAGCAATTTCCAGACTCATATTTTTGGGATTAGGGTATTTAACTTTTTGGAACGCTACAGTAGCAATTGCATCTGGATCTTTAGTCTCAGGATTACAGCGTTTTGTTTTGGGACGCTTGGCTGAGGAAAATATTGATGCCAAAGTATCTAATAATCAAGAAGATCGTAAATTTATACTTACAACAATTAAACATTCACTACCTAATAGTATTTTCTTTTGTATTCAAGGACAATTAGGTATTTTTCTTATTAGTATATTTGGCAGTACACAGAATATTGCTGAACTAGGAGCTTTAGGACGGATAGCTGTTATTTTTACAATTATTAATTCTGTAATGGCGACAATTATTTTACCTAGCTTTTCTCGTTGTCAGTCAGTAGTAATTTTACGTCGTCGTTACTTCCAAATATTAGGTATTTTTCTATTATTTGGAATATTGATTATTGCATATGTATATATTTTTCCTGAACAGATTCTTTGGATTGTAGGAAATAAGTATAGTCACCTTAAAAATGAATTATTTATGATAATTTTTGTGACATTTATAAGTTCTTTTCTTGGCATGATGACCTCCCTGAATCTTGCTAAAGGATGGGTTGAATATAGTTGGATTGATATTCCCATGAAATTAATTTTACAAATTTTTCTATTGATGAATTTAGATATCTCAACTATTAAAGGAGTGATGATTTTTAGCTTATTGTCTCAAATCTCTTCATTTCTAGTTAGTATAATGCTTACGTATCGTGGACTGAGTAACTACAACAAAATTTAATTGCCATTTTTATTTAGATTACGATTAGTATTAATACATTCAAATAAAGCAAATAATAAAAACATTTATGATACCATCTGTGAAAAAATATTTCAAGAGCCTATTACCATCAGAGTTACATCCAGCAGTTTTAGCTAAGAAACAGGTTGATTCTTTAGCCAATGGTAAGGTTATATCTGGCCCATTTGCAGGCATGAGGTATGTTGAGAATAGTATTGGTAGTGCATATACACCTAAAATACTGGGTACATATGAATTAGAGCTTCATTCAATAATTCAAGATTTATGTTCTAAAAACTTTACCTTAATTATAGACGTTGGTGCAGCCGAGGGATACTATGCGATTGGTATGGCTATGAGAAATTCACTAACTAGGGTTATAGCTTTTGAGACTGAGCTAAAAGGTCAGGCTCTATTAAAGGAAATGGCACAATTGAATAATGTAGCAAATAGAATAATCATAACTGGAAAATGTGATATTTCATCTCTACAAAATGTATTAAATTCACAAGATAAATGTCTCTTAATTATGGATGTGGAAGGGGCAGAAAAAGAACTGTTAAGTCCAGAAGTAATACCGAGAATACATAACTGTGAAATATTGGTCGAATTACATGAATGCATTTGTCCAGGTATAGCTGAAATAATTAATTCACGGTTCTCCCACACTCACAATATTGAGAGAATCTGGCAGCGAAAAAGACAATACAATGATATACCTTTCAACTCACTCTGGAAGAGATGGATATTGCCTATGACTGAAGAATATAGATGGATTGAAAATCAAGAAACTGGCGAAATTGAATCTAGAAATATGTCATGGTTTTATATGCAACCTTTATTGACAGCATAAAATGAAACAAAAAAAAGCTATTGTTACCTTATTGATTGGTCAACATTACCAGCAAAGATGGAAAACTATCTGCGCTAAAAACTGGCAGCAATACGCAGATAAACACGATTATGATTTAGTTTGTATAGATAAACCTCTTGATACTTCTGCTATGGCTCATAGTAGATCACCTGCTTGGCAAAAATGTTTGATTTTAGGAGATGAAAGGGTTAAAGGATATGACAAAGTAGTTTGGATTGATTCAGATATTTTGATTAACCCTAATTCGCCCTGCATAGTTTCTAATGTAACAGAGGATAAGGTCGGTGCTGTTAGTGCGTTCGCTCAATTTGCCGAACCATTACCAGGAAAAGACCAAATGTTAATAGACAGAATTATAGAATTTTGGAATTGGCCTTATCGTAATGCTAAAGAGTTTTACTCAGGAGCTTTATTACCTGACTCATTCGATCAAGTTGTTCAAACTGGAGTAATGGTTCTATCTCCCCATATACATAATTCTATACTGGAATATACTTATCACCACTATGACGAAACTCCCCTTAACAATTTTGAGATGGATGCATTATCTTATGAATTACTTAAGGCTAATTGCATTCATTGGTTAGATGATAAATTTAATAAAATATGGCTAGCATGTATGGCGATGGACTATCCCTTGTTACTACCACCAAAAAAGACAGAAATTAAGCCTATTCGATTTTGGAAACGTTTAACTAGAGGGCATTACCAATTACCGCCCAAAAAAGTTACTACTCCTGCTTTGAATATAGCATTTCTCAATAACTATTTTCTTCACTTTGCAGGTACATCTCAATATATGCCTTGGGTAAATACCAACATTACATCATGGAATGATATATAACTATAAGTCTGAATCCTTCATTTTTTCACTTGTTCAGATATGAAAAGATTCGAAAGTTTACATAGCAATACATTGAAGGAAGTTGTATGTTTAATAAAAATATCGAAAAAGTTTTATCAAAAATTAAGCCTGATGATATTGTTCTGGATGTCGGTGGATGGGCTTGCCCATTTAATCGTGCAAACTGGATACTTGATGGGGGAGCTTTTGAAACTAGGGGCTATTATGAAAAAATTGGAATGCCAAAATCACAAGGAGGAGAAAAAGAATATTTCAACAAGGAAACATGGGTTCAAAGAGACTTCTGTGATAGAGAACCTTGGCCATTTGATGATAATTTTTTTGACTTTTCTATATGTTCACATACCCTCGAAGATGTTAGAGATCCATTATATGTATGTTCAGAACTGATTAGAGTATCGAGACGTGGCTATATAGAAGTTCCATCAAGGTTACTTGAATCATGTCGAGGATCAGAATCAAATAGGTTAGTTGGATTATCACATCATAGGTGGTTGGTTGATATAACTGACAATTATGTGCAGTTTCTCATGAAATATCATATGATTCATGGCGACTTCCAATTATCATTTCCGCCATCATTTGCCAAAAAAATACCACCGGATGAAACTATTGCATTTTTATTCTGGGAAGAAAAATTTGATTTTTCTGAAAAGCGAATTGATGGGTTAGATAACATATATGAAGAACTTAGTCAGTTTGTTTCTACAAGATATAAATATCCTAAGTATAAGTATAATATTCAACAATTAACCCAAGAGGGAAATAGAATTTTCAAAGGTATCAAGCGTAGATTATTTATCTAGTTTAAATCGTAGTAGAGAGAATGATAAATACATTATCTGTTGGATGCGGTAGAAAACCACAACAGCCAAACCTAGTTAGGCTGGATATATCGCCTGAAGTAGATCCTGATATAGTTTGGGATTTAGAAAAGATTCCTTATCCTTTGAACGATTCTAGCTTTTCAGAAATAGAGTGCTTTGATGTCATAGAGCATCTATCAAATATTCCTAATAATTTAGAAGAATTTCATCGAATACTCAAACCTGGAGGACTACTTAAAATAACTACCCCTCATTTTTCTTGTGCAAATTCATATATAGATCCCACCCATAAATGGCATTTAAGTTATTTTTCCTTTGATTATTTCTCTGATAGTCATACCTTGTCCTATTATTCAAAGGCTAGATATCATATTAAATATCGTCATATACAGTTTCAGGGTGGCAGAATTAATCGGTCTATTTTTAGTAGATTGGCTAATAAATTCCCTCAAAGCTATGAGCAAAGATGGGCTTGGATTTTTCCGGCTTGGTATCTTTATTTTGAATTAGAGGCTATTAAGTAGCCGTTAAAATTTTTATTATGAAAGTAGTTTATATCACACCAACTTACTTTGATGATGTATCAGTTATCGGAGGTGGTGAACGATATCCCTCTGAATTAGCAACCTGGATGTCGAAGTTTGTAGATACTACCTTAGTCAGCTTCTCATCTCAACGTAAATCTTCCGAACAAGGTCAACTCAAATACGAAACTTACGCAGTTAAAATTTTTATCAAAGGTAATAAAGTTAATCCTCTATGCTTTAAATATCTGGCTGCTATTTTAGATGCTGATATAGTTCATATCCATAATATCCACACCCTAGTTTCCGATCTAGCTTGCTTAACGGCATCTTTCCTTGGTAAAAATGTTGTTGTTACAGATCATGGTGGTGGTGGATCTGTTTTCCTTAATCAAAAATTACCAGTTTTTCGTTTTTATTGCCATGCGATCGCTCAATCTCAATTTGCCTTAGATTTTCTGCCAACTGATCTAAGAAACAAAGGAGTTGTGATTAAAGGAGGCATTGATACAGATAAATTTTGTCCAGATCCTAATTTAAAAAAGGAACAGAAGATTCTCTATGTCGGACGCATTTTACCCCATAAAGGTATTAACTACTTGATAGAAGCTTTGCGTTTACTAAATCACTCAAACTACAAACTCACAATTGTTGGTAGAGTTTACAGTGAACAATTCTACCAAGACATCAAACAGCTAGCAGATGGACTAAATGTAGAATTCATTCACAATGCTGACGATCAGCGTTTACTTCATGAGTATCGTACAGCAATGGTGACAGTCTTGCCCTCGGTTCACACGAACTGCTACGGAGACTATACGCCAGTTCCTGAACTGATGGGTTTCACGCTCTTAGAATCTCAAGCTTGTGGAACTCCTGTTATCTGTACTGATGCTGGTGCAATGCATGAGTTTGTAGATAATCATTGTACTGGGTTTGTAGTTAAACAGAACTCTGGGGAAGCGATCGCAGTTGCTTTAGACAAACTAATTAACTTATCTCCATCAGAATATATACAATACCAAACCAATTGTCGCCAATGGATACAACCTCTAAGTTGGTTAACAGTAGTTAAAAGACATTTAGATATCTATAGGAATCAGATTTGATTTTTGAATAAGCCTGCGAAACAATACGGAAAGGTGAACAAGCTTAATAGGCAACAATGATAAGCCCGAATTTACAAACTGGCAAATTTGAATTTGAAGTTTAAATTACGAAAGTTTTTGAAAAGCTATATGAAAGTAGTCCACATTACACCAACTTACTTTGATAATGCTTCAATCATCGGTGGTGGCGAACGTTATCCCACAGAGTTAGCATTCTGGATGTCTAAGTTTGTCGATACTACTCTAGTAAGTTTCTCTTCTGAGCGTAAATCTTATAGTTACTGTCAACTAAAATATGAGATTTATAAAGTTCAACACTTAATACATGGTAATAAAGTTAATCCTCTATGCTTTAGATATTTAGCTTCAATTTTGGGTGCTGATATAATCCACATCCACCATATTTATACCCTAGTTTCTGACTTAGGCTGTCTGACTGCATCTTTGCTTGGTAAACGTGTTTTTATAACAGATTATGGTGGTGGTAGCGGTTTAGTACTTAATCAAAAACTGCCGATTTTCAAAGGCTATCGAAAAGCGATCGCCTACTCACGTTTTGGGTTAAATTTTATTCCTACTGAGCTACAAGAAAAATCTGTATTGATTAAAGGAGGCATTGATACAGATAAATTTTGTCCAGATCCTAACTTAAAAAAAGAACAGAAGATTCTCTATGTCGGACGGATTTTGCCCCATAAAGGTATTAACTACTTAATAGAAGCTTTCCGCTTACTAAATCACTCAAACTACAAACTCACAATTGTTGGTAGAGTTTACAGTGAACAATTTTACCAAGATATCAGACAGCTAGCAGAGGGACTAAATGTAGAATTCATTCACGATGCTGATGACCAGCGTTTACTTCATGAGTATCGTACAGCAATGGTGACAGTCTTGCCATCAGTTCATACTACTTGCTACGGAGACTATACGCCAGTTCCTGAATTGATGGGTTTCACATTGTTAGAATCTCAAGCCTGTGGAACTCCTGTTATTTGTACTGATGCTGGTGCGATGCATGAGTTTGTAGATAATGATTGTACTGGGTTTGTAGTTAAACAGAACTCTGGGGAAGCGATCGCAGTTGCTTTAGATAAACTAATTAACTTATCTCCATCAGAATATATACAATACCAAACCAATTGTCGCCAATGGATACAGTCACTTAACTGGTTGACGGTAGTCAGAAGACATTTAGATATTTACACAGGAGAGTCTAAACCTCTATGAAGCAACCTTTGATAATATCATGAGCCTTTATCTACCTTAAAGTCGAAACTTAAGAGGCTCAGGAGTACAGTTAGAATTAGCTGATGAATTTCAGACAATGGAGCATCAATTTGAAACCCTGTAAGCCTTGATTTTCAGGGCAAGTGACGGACTTTAATTAAAACTCCAGCATAATATGTACTGAAGAACCAAAATTATTAGGAGGCAGTTAATGAAAATTTTACTTTGCAGCCCAATAATGCCTTCTAAAGAATTAGGAGTGTCAAAAGTCTTAATAGAACTGATAAAAGAATTGCAAAAATTAGGCTGGTTATGTAAGTTACTAAACCCGACAGATATCTGTCCTGAGATATTAAGCTATATCGGGATCAAATATCAGCACAAATATGTTGAATCTTTGAAAAATTATTTGCAGCAATATGCTTCAAAATATGATGTCATAGACTATGATCATTTATACCTTCCCTATCCTAGATCTGAATTTAGTAATTCAACTCTTTTTGTTGCTAGATCGGCTCTGCTTGTACATCATTTTGAAACTTTCCCAATTCCATTACAAAAAAGCTGGCGGAGAAAAATTGCTCACGTTATTAAAGGCCGCTCAAGACAGTCTCAACTTCAGACTTGGATAAGAGATGCAACAGTTACTATACAAGAAGCTGACTTGATTAATGTGAATAACTATGATGCCAAAACTGAGCTAGTTAACCGAGGTATATCAGCAGAAAAGATTGTTGTAGTTCCCCTTGGCATTAGTCGCACTAGACGACTTTTGTTTGATGCAGTATCAAGTGTACCCCCCGAAAAACCAAGAGTGGCTTTTATTGGGACTTTTGACACTCGTAAAGGAGCAAACGATTTTCCTGAGATTGTCAAATATATTTCCTATCATGTGCCTGATGTATGCTTTCGGGTATTAGGTACTAAAAACAAAACATCCGACGAAGTTTTATCACACTTCCCTAAAAATTTAGTTAACTATTTAGAAGTCATACCCAACTTTGACTCCGAAGAACTACCATTACTGCTAACTGATTGCTCTGTAGGTGTTTTTCCTTCATATCTAGAAGGCTTCGGCTTTGGGGTCTTAGAAATGCTTGCAGCTTCTATTCCTGTTATTGCTTATGATGTTCCTGGACCACCGATGATGCTACCACCTGAGTATTTGGTATCTAAAGGAGATATAAAAGGCATGAGTAACAAAGTTATTAGTTTGTTGCATGATCAACAAAAACTTAGTGCCGCTCGGCTGTGGGCTAAACAGCAGTCCCAACAGTTTTCTTGGCAGAATATCGCCCAAATTACAAGTGAAAATTACTTGCGCTGTCTAGAATTTAAAAGAACAGTTAATGAAAAATCACCTCAATTAAAGTAGGAGCTAGTTTATGAGTAACAGCACAGCTAAAGAACTATACGACAAATGGCATGGCGAACTGGGTGAACAAGAAGAAGATAACTCAAACTCTCCTTGGCATCAAATGACGAAACAGCATTTAGGTGATATACAAGGTCGTAAAGTACTGGAGATTGGGTGTGGGCGTGGCGGTTTCTCCAAATATTTGCTCGATTGTGGGGCAGATTTAGTGGCAGCTGATTTTTCTGATACTGCTGTTGCAATCACTAAACGACTTCTACCAAATATGTCTAACTTTGAAGCAGTTGTTGCAGATATTCAAAAGCTACCTTTTTCTGACAGTGCTTTCGACATTGTTGTTAGTTTAGAAACCTTAGAACACGTACCAGATCCTGATAAGGGGCTAGCAGAACTGGTACGAGTAACAAAACCAGGTGGTCAGTTGATTATAAGCACTCCAAACTATTTTGGTTTATTGGGGCTGTATCGTACCTATAGAGAAGTCACGGGGCGGGGGTTTAGTGAGGTAGGTCAACCAATTAATCATCCACTCAAACTTATAGATCGGGTTCGTAAATTGAAGCAATTAAAATGCAAAATAAATGTTGTAGATGGTGTTGGCCACTATTTATATATACCCAGGACTTACGGCATCCGAATGACATGGCTAGACCAACCACATTTTTTAATGAAATGGATAGCTGCACATTCTTTGACAGTGGCAACTAAAATTTAGCCTTTGCTAGGATCACAAATGCGAATTTTACGGATAAGTACTGCTACTAATAATCGAACAGGCGGTATGTCTCGTGCAATGTACTGCGCTGGGGATGCGCTAATAGCGATGGGTCATCAAGTTGACTATTTATTCGGCGAACACTGGCAGGTAAGTAACTCTGTTTATCTGCGGCGATTAGCTGTACCATTGCAAATACCTGCACTAATTTACAGCCTAGCTCAGAAAGGCAAACAGTATGATATTGTCGAGATTCACGAACCTCTAGCGGCTCCTTACTGTTTCAATCGTAAAATCAATAAGAATCTACCGCCTGTAGTAGTATTTTCACATGGTTTGGAAAAACGTAACCAATTAGCTGAATTAGCTTATAGGCAGCAGAAATATCTCCCGGTTTCCCTCCCTCTTCGTTTCTTGCGGATTACGGTTCTACAGGCAATGTATGGTTTGCGGCATTGTGACCATGTTATTTGTCTAAATTCAGAGGATATTGCTTATCTACAACAAATTGGTGTGGCTAAAAATAGGATTACTCAAGCTGATAATGGTGTTGAATCACAGTTTTTGCTCGCAGGTGCAGTTTTAGCACAAGCAAATCTGTCTCGATCAGGGATCTTGTTTTTGGGAAGTTGGGTGTTGCGAAAAGGCACATTAGATTTAGTTCCAGCTATAAGCCAGGTTATGCAACGTCACCCATCGCTTCAGTTCACAATTGCTGGTTGTGGTTTTGATGCTGATACTGTTTTAACAGATTTTGCTGAAGATATCCGTTCCCGAATCCAGGTAATACCCAAGCTATCAAGCAATGAAAAATTAATTGAGATTTACCGTCAGCATTCAATATTGGTATTGCCTTCCTATTTTGAAGGGCAACCTTTGACAATGCTCGAAGCTGCTGCTATGGGATTGGTCATTGTGACAACTAATATCTGTGGCATGGCTGACTTTATTGAGAATGGGATTAATGGTATGACAGTTCCAGTTGGTGATATTGAATCTCTTACCCAATCTTTGGATCATCTAGTTAGCAATCCAGCCCTAGCTCAATGCCTTGGTGAAGCAGCTAGAGAAAAAGTACAAGCTTACACTTGGAAGAGTGCAGCAAAGAAGATTGCTAAGGCTTACCAACAGGCGATTGATGATGCTTCCAAAAAAAATTAATATTATTTACCAGGAGTTTCAAAATGGAAACTATTAGTCTTCAGGATTTTATTAAAAAGTATTGGCATATTTCCGATATTTCTAGTTATCCAAATGGCATGGATGTTGTTGATTCAATACGCCAAAAAGAAAAAAGTCTTTACAAGTTTCTTCCTCCTCAGTTGATCCGCCGTTTGGATGCTGCTTTTGCCCGTTCAAATTACCTTAAGTCCGGATCTGTCATTTTATTTCACGACTTTGTAGAGCCGAACGTTCGTAATGCAGCAATTGATTTGCTGCATAATTATACTATCTACATTTTGGAGTCAGAAGATTCTCAGCAACTGGGTCTAGCTGTCAAAAATTATGAGTAATGCAGGGTTGCAACATACAATCATTCTGGACAGAGTTTTAAGAATCTTTCTTCAAATTTTATAACTTCACATCCTGCTCAAATTTTTCTAAAATGCTCTTTGCCATGTCGTCCCAAGTATAGTCTCGCCACTTTCCTGAAAGGGGATTTACCATCTGGCTGTAGTAGTGAGCAGCCCCGTGCTATCAGCAAAGTTTTGCCTCCAAATCTACCGCATCTTCGGAGTTAGGAAGTAACAAATTACTGAGATGGCACTCCTCACGGCTAATAAAATCAAATGTTTAAATCGCGCAACGCCAGTCGAATTTGCTCCATACGCCTGCGATTGACACCAAGATCCGACTCTCCCACACGAGATGCCGATCGCAAATGAATTACTGATTCATTAGAAGGAAAATAAAACTCTACGTCATCAACAAATTTGAAGATGCGGCTTTTAGAAAGAACGTGGATATAATTATCTGTTTGTTCTACAATTTCTGTACGGGGAACAACACCAAGAACTTTTAGTAAGGTTTCTCTTGCTGCATCGCGGTCTAGATGATAAGCAATCGGGTCAATGGCGTGTTTAATATCTGCGTTTTGACTCACAACACAGTTGTTTGAAGCCGGACAAGAACTAAGATGACCATTATCAACTCCCAAGCTAGAAGAAGCAGCCCAAGTAGCCCCAGGAAGTATTAAGCTACTTATCAAAGTTAAGAGTATTACAAAAGTGATACTCCGCAAGAATTGCTGTCGGAACGTTGTTAGCATACGGGACATGATAAATTTACTCCTCTTGTTTTGAATAACATTTCGCTTATTTTCGCTTATTTCGGGCGATGTCTACGACGGGCTGCGCCTACGCCACTTGCCGATTCGCTCTACACAGTATCATCCATCCAGCCATTGCAAAGATGTCTTGATTTTTAGAATCAGCCGCTAGGAGTCATAATATTATACTTTCGCAAGTGCTAGGTTTACTAGATTAAAAATATTAAGGTGGTCGGTAAATGACCCTAACCACCATGCGTGAGACTTTATTTAACTAAACCTGAATGACCGGGGATATCTGCCAAGGGTTCAAATCTCCCACCTAAGTATTTGGCGAGAAACTCCTCAGCGATCGCAAAAAAGTGCAAGCGATTTTCTGGTCTGGCAAAACCATGTCCTTCATCACTATAAAGTACATATTGCACTGGCAAACCAGCCTGCTGCATTGCGTTGACAATTTGATCACTTTCTGATTGCTTCACTCGCGGATCATTTGCACCTTGACCAATGAGTAAAGGTTTCTGAATGCGGTCAACGAAGAATAAAGGCGATCGCGATTTCAGAAACTCTTCTTCTGTCGCCAAGTTGCCGATACGATGAGAAAGCATTGCCTTTAAAGGTTCCCAATAAGGCGGTATAGTTTCTATCAGGGTAATTAGATTACTTGGCCCGACAATATCTACACCAGCAGCAAAGATTTCTGGTGTAAAAGTCAACCCCACTAAAGTAGCGTAACCGCCATAAGAACCGCCCATAATCGCAACCTTTTGCGAGTCGGAAATGCCTTGTTGCACTAGCCAGTTCACACTGTCAATCAAGTCGTCGTGCATTTTAGCAGCCCATTCCCGATTACCAGCATTCAAAAATGCTTTGCCATAGCCCGTAGAACCGCGAAAGTTCACTTGCAGAACAGCATAACCTCGGTTAGCTAGCCATTGCGTTGTGGGAGAGAAACCCCAAATATCCCGTGCCCAAGGACCACCATGAACCAGCAGTACTGTTGGTAAATTCTGGGTAGGTATTCCCACAGGAGTTGTCAAGTAACTGTGGATAATTAAGCCATCCCGCGCTTCGTAGGAAATCGGTTGCATTGAAGCTAACTGCAACGCTTCGAGCTTGGGTTGGTTGCTAAAAAGGAAAGTGCTAGTTTTTGACTCTCTATTATAGGCATAGTAATAAACTGGGCCATTGTCAGTTCTATAAGCCACTAGCCAGGTTTTATCTTCCAAATCGCGGCTAATTAGAGAGAATTCACCAGGACGCACCTTAACGATTTCCTCAAAATCAGCGGCGATACTGCGATCAATTACCTGCCATTCTTGTTTATCTTTGTAGAAAGAAACTGCTTGGATAACTAGCGTCAATGGCTGAATGATTATCCCCACGACATCATACTGTTCATCTTCAGCAATGACGGTTTCTTCACGAGTTTCTAAGTCAACAGCTAGCAGACGTTTGGCGTTAGCATCGTGATTGCCTTGAATATACAGGGTTTTACCATCAGCTGAGAAGCTAACAGAATTCCCTTCCTCTTGTGGCCCCCAGTGACGGAGAATTTCCCACTGTTTATCTGGTTTGTGCAATAACAAATCGTAACCACCATCAGGTGTACTAGCTGTTGCTGCACGTATTTGGAACTGGGCGTCAGATGTCCAACTGATAATATTACCAGGGTTGTCAGTGTCGAACTCCACTGCACCATTTTTTAGGTTGATGCGGTAAACGTCAAACTTTTGGGGATTGTTCAAGTTCAACGCTACCAGCACTTGATCTGGAAATTTAGGTTCCAGTTCCACAAGTTCGGCTTTTACACCCTGGAATGGCGTTAAGTCACGCACAATCTTGGAGTGTATATTAACCAAGTGGAGGTGAAAGTTCTCGTCGCCATCTGAGTCTTGCATATAAATCAACTGGTCGGCGTTATAAGTCCAGAAGAAAATGCGGATACCGCGCTTTTTATCAGCAGTTAGTATCTGGTCGTCTTCTTGTCCGACAGTTCGCAACCATACCTGCAAGACATTTTTATCATCGGGGGCGATATATGCCAAGTACTTGCCATCAGGCGAGAGTTGCGGGCTAGTTTTTTCGGGATTCCCAAACAGAATTTCGCGCGGAATCAGCGGTGGTAGGGAGGGCGCTTGAGCAGATGACATATTTTTATACTCTACTTGACTTCACTTGACTTCTTTATTGTTACTTAGTGGTGAACGAACTTAAAGGCGAATGGAATTCGCGGCTACACAAACAAAGTCCACCTCCGTGGACTAAGGAAAAATTAAGGGTTTTGTCTGTTTAGTTGCGGTTTGTAACCCAATACAGTTCAGTTAAGCCTAAAACTCAACTTCTACGTAGGTTGGGTTGAGTCACGAAACCCAACACTTTCGTGACTTTGTTGGGTTTCACTTCTCTACGAGACGCACTCGCCTTCGTTCTACCCAACCTACAATTTTCTTAAGTGAACCGTATTGGTTTATAACCACCCTTTTAACTTACCGACAATTGTCGCAATGTCTGCAATGCCAGTTAGCTGCTTCTTTGTCAAAACCAAAAGCTTTTAACAAAAACTGCCAACGACACTGCTTGGTAGTTAAGTATTGATGCATTTGTTTGGCGGCGTGTAATTGCGTCGGTGGCTGAGTTTCCGCTTTTTGCCCAATGGTGTAATGAAAAGGATCAAGCCAGTTTAACTGACCACTGCTATGGAGTAATGCTAAAGCGATCGCACCATCAGGAAATTGTCGGGTTACTGCATTCACTTCTCCCTGTTTTGGTAATTTTTTCACAAGTTGCTGCGCTATTTGTTGTTGCGATCGCATTTGTTCAACAAAAAATTGCTGTCTTTGCTTATCCCCTGAATCTAACCACCCCGTAGGTTCACTCACCAATGTCAACGCTTCGGCTGGTTTCCCATCCCTTCCAGCCCGGCCAATTTCTTGCACATATTCAGACAGTAAGTGCGGCGCGTGAAAGTGAATTACCCAGCGCACATCAGATTTATTAATCCCCATACCAAACGCACAGGTACACACAACAAAGGGGATTTTACCACTTAACCAACTTGCTTCTACTTCACGGCGTTCACTTGCACCCAATCCTGCATGATAACTAGCTGTAGTATAACCCATGTCTGCTAACCATTCAGCTAAATCCTCGCTATCTCTCCTAGTGCGAACATAAACTAATCCCGATTGTTGCGGTCTATTTTGAATAAACTTTAATAATTGTTGTTTCCTACCTTGTGGTGTCCAAGCAATACGAACGCTGGGATGCAAATTAGGACGGTAAGGATTCAAACGGAAAATCTCTGGTTGCTGTAATCGTAAAACTGTTTGAATAATCCTTTGGGCTAAGGGGTCAGCAGTAGCAGTAAAAGCGGCAATGCTGATTTTTGTTCCTGGTGGTTTTGATTTTAGTAGTGCAGGACGCACCGCCCCTAATCTGCGATAAGCTGGGCGAAAACTATCACCCCACTGCACTAAACAATGGGCTTCATCTAAAATCAAACCATTAATTTGCAATTCCGGCTGACATAATCTTTCCCAAACGGGCGGACTTAGCAAAGTTTCTGGCGATAAATAAAGTAATCTTAGCTGTTGACGTTCTAAAGCTTGCAGAGTTGTACGGCGTTGAGATGAAGATAATTCACTATGTAAAAGCGCTGCTTTCTGATGGCTTTGTCGTAGTTCCTGTACTTGATTTTCCATCAACGCCACCAAGGGCGAAACTACTAAGGTTAATCCTGTTTGTAGGAGTGCAGGAAGTTGAAAACAAATGGACTTCCCTCCACCTGTGGGCATAATAATTAGCGCATCTTTTTGTGCCAATAAACTGCTAACAATTTCTCCCTGTGGTGGACGAAAATCTTCATAACCCCAGATTTTTTGAAAAGCAGCGCGAACTTCTTGCCAAGATTTTGTTGTAGGCTGATGCATAAGCAGTAGTAGATAGGCATAATTCTGAATATACCTACTGCGATAAACTTAATGGCTCAGTAATTTTGACAGTTGTTTTTTTCAAGCTGATATTTAAACTATTCTCTACCAGACGCTACGCGAACACTTTGGTCACCGTAGAACACTTGATGCAGCATCGACAGTAAATAAATCGGTGTCAAAATCACGCCAACTGCTGACAGCAGAACGACTACAACTTTGAAGCTGGAACTGTAAACATCGCTGGTGGCGATACCAATAAATACCATCAACTCACCTACAAAACCACTCATTCCTAGCACTAGAAGTTTAACTTTTTACTTTTGACAAAATAGGACTTACGCACTGTACAAATTAATCATGATGTGGATTAACGAAAATAGGTTGTTTCAGGGTTTGATTAATTATCCTTATGATGCCTACGGCGGTAAACTACGTAAATAGACCATGCTGTAGGGGTTTAGCAATGCTAAACCCTTACGAAAGATGTGACTTTTCACGTTATACATATTTACTTTTCAATGCGTAAATCCTACAAAAATATATACTCATCGAATGTCTAATTTTCAGGATACATAAGAATAAATACTTGTCGGATTTTGCCGCTTTGTATTTTAAATGTAAACTTTTGCAACGTCAACTTAAGCTCCCGTTACAATCTCGTTACATTTTTTGGTTAAGCCAAATTGTCAGGACTTTTAGCGCTGAAGTGTCAACTACGAACTTTATGTTTATGTCTACCTACTTAGGGCTTGCTGAACAAAAGTGAAACATAGTCTAGGTAAGGGTTTTGAGCATTTTTTCACCAAGCAAGTGCAAGACTATAGCATCCAGAGGTTCAAAAACCTTGCACTTTCGTCGGCGAGCGCCGGGCAAATTGGGA
>NZ_JBGTFY010000311.1:0-2189 GCF_041747015.1 Nostoc sp. | reverse complement strand
CTCCTGAAGGGGACTTGACGCCACGCTCACGTGAGCTAGATCAAATTCTTCGTTTAGCCGCCTAGACCACCAGTTGCAACTTTTTGATACTTAGCTCAGGAATTTAATTTCTGGGTCAATTTCTGCAAAAGTATAGGAAACTATAAATTTTCCCCCTTTTTTAAGGGGGGTTAGGGGGGATCAAACCCTGTATCTGCTCACACACACTATCAAACTGATTCAAAACTTGGCTATTGGTAAACCTGATAACCTTTAAACCATAGCCCTCCAGAATATGAGTTCTCTCCATGTCATAATCTTGACCTTGATCTGTAAAATGACTATGCCCATCAATTTCTATTACTACTTTTAAAATGGGACAGTAGAAATCAACGATGAAATGATTGATTGTCCGTTGTCTCAAAACGCGAAATTCAAAGGTTCTCAGATATCCATACCAAAGCTTCTTTTCTACTGGGGTCATCTTTTTGCGAAGTTCTTTTGCTCTTTCCACAAGCTTTGGATTGTAGGGTAGATGGAAATCGTTATTATTGAGGTTTTTAGTCATAGTTTATAGTTTTGATCCCCCCTGCCCCCCTTAAAAAGGGGGGTAATATAATTATTACTTCGGCCAAGTATAAGTTGATTGCTTTACTTTTTCATCATTAGTATCTAAATCAGGTTCTAGCATTAAAATTGCAGCAATCCGTCGTGCAATCTTTGTCACCTCACGGACTTCTTCGATTTTTAGCGGACGACCCAATAAAGGTTCTTCACGGTAACTGAGCCATTTTTTAATAACCTGATATCCGCCGATTGTATAGTCCCAAACTCTGGCAGGAATGTTTTTCCAGTAGGCAATGTCATTTAGGTAAATCAGGACTTACGCAGCGATATTTGTCATTGCGAACGGAACGCAGTGTAGCAAAGCAATCCCGGTCTTGACGAAGTTGCTTCTCTTCTCTACGAGAGGCTCCGCGAACGCTCGCAATGACGAAACTACGTTACCTTTGCGTAAGTCCTAAATCTATCAGCTTAAAACACAATAATCGCCCACATACTAACTCCTAACCCAATCGCTGCTAAGTGTTGCCAAAAAAGCGATCGCACTGGTTGCCTGGCAATTTTTTGCGTTAATAATATTGTTAACAACACTGAGAAAATTAGAGTTGCGCCTTGCAAAAAAGCAATCACAGCCGGGTGAGCAACCAATATTGGCAATTGTTCGCCGCCTAAACCAAGAGTAGCAAAAGTTACGGGTAAAATCCGGCCACCTTCGCCCAAGCCCAAACGCAGATAGTGAGCCAAGTTTCCCCCCAAAACTAAGGGGAGATAGCCATAGGCAAGTTCTACAAATGGTCGGGGCTTACGGTTAAAGTTGAACAGTTGAATCAAGCCATAAGCCGCAAAGGTAAAAATCGCTGGGATAATTAATATTAGTAATGATAATCCCAAGTGCTGCCAAAAAAGAGTTAAATCGAGTTCTAACCCCAACCAAGATAGCAACTCTGGTAAGCGATGCAGATATACACCACCCAACAGCAAAAACAATAATGCCACTTCGTAGCTGCGGGGTACATGAGTTGTCCACAGTTCTATACCAGGGGGACGTAAGTTGAATTCGACGGAACGATGGGGGCAGGCTTTAAGGCAAGTCATGCAAAGTACGCAATCTCTGTTATCTTCTAACTGCGCTGGGTGGGAATATAAAGGACATCCATTAGTTTCCAGACCTTCACCTTTTTGCGGCCCACCTTTATAGCACTGATAAGTAGTACAAGTGGCAGAACAAATACCTTGCTGTGCCCGGAGTTCCGTCATTGAGAGTTTGGCAAATAAACCATTCATCCCGCCGATGGGACACAGATACCGACACCAAAACCGCCGCTCAAAAATGGCAGAGAAAATCATCGCTCCAGCTGTAATTAATAGTAGCAAACAAGCGCTGAGATAGGCAGTATTTTCTAAATGCCAGAGTTCTTCCCATAAAAAAATCAAGGTAAATAGACCAAATACAAACCATCCCCCCCATTTTTCGGCTTGTTGTCTCGGCCAACCTTTGAGTTTTCTAGGAAATAGCCACAGTGAAAGTTTTTGAGTAATTTCCCCGTAAATCATGAAGGGACAAACTGCACACCAGACACGACCCAAAAACGGGAAAAGAAACAGAAAGAAAGGCCACCACCAAGCCCAGAATAAATTTAAAACGA
>NZ_JBGTFY010000310.1:0-16111 GCF_041747015.1 Nostoc sp. | reverse complement strand
TATCAAGTATTTATACTTAATTATTCGACCTAATTGTTTTTTTAGCCATTGCCTCTGGCTGAAAAACTAGTTATTTTGTACTATATTTTCAATTCCAAAATCGGGGTTAATACCCTATTTTTTCCAAAATGAGAATTGCTGCTAAGTAGTAAGGCAAGTTTAGCGATCGGGCAATTCCACCAATTCGTGCTTCACTCAGATTGTTACTCACCAAACACAATGCAGTACAGGTACGGATTTCTTCTACCCATTCGCGTAGTTCTGGGGAAGCCATCCCGACTGTAAAAGGTACTAAAGTTTCATCCACATCCAACACCAGCCCCTTCAGCCCATATTGTTGGATAATATCTAGTGTTAGGTTCAACACTGAACCTTCTAAAATCAAGTCAGGCTGTAAAAGATTGTTCCAGGTCATAGTTAGCAGTCAAACGTAAGTAGCTCCAGACAAATGAGCATAACCCAATACAGTTTAGTTAGTCTAACTCTATCTTGGAATATCATCGTGAACATTTTGAGATAAAATCCCTAAAATTTTATCTCTCTCTTTGATGTAATAATTTTTCAAATCAATAGACATCTCCGGAAAAGATTTAGAAACCTTAAATTTACGCGCAGACCTAACCCCCCTACCCCCTTCCCTTGTAGGGAAGGGGGAATTAAAGCCTCTCTCCGTTTCGGGGAGAGGTTTGGAGAGGGGTCATGCATTATTTTTCGGAGATGTCTAATAAATACATCGTTTTGTTCTAACTTCAAAAACTTCCAAATATCCCCCGTTGTTACTGCACCGTAAATTTTCCTAATTTCATTTCCTTCTTGTTGATTGAACAATTGTGCTGCTGCACATTGACCTAATCCACCTTTAATATTTTCATTTTTTGCCTCAATAATAACCACCACAGGCACATTAATTGTTAGTTGCTCTTTAGAACTACTGATGATAAAGTCACAATAGCCATTCAGACCTTTTTCTGCATCTACATTAAAATCTGTTCTCGAAAATAAACTAATTGGATAATTAGCTCTGCGTCTTACCTCCAACAATATCGGAGTAATAATCATTTCTGAACGAGCTTTTTCAGTATTAATTGCTAAAGCCAATTCTGTAGTTTCTTCTAAAGAATTTTTGAGTTTCTCACTTGCCTGTAAAGATTCTATATTGGCAAATAAATCAGTTTCTTCATCAATGCGGATGCTGAATGACTTTTTAAATTTACTTAATGTAAAGTCGCTATAAGCCATTTTCAGCACCTCATGTCAATTTTGGATTTGGGACTTCGACTTCTCTCCGAGACGCTACACGAACGCTCAGTCCTTCCCTGCGGGACGCTACGCGTAGCTTGCTTCCCGTTCGCGTAGCGTCTCCGACAGGAGAAGGGTACGACAAGGCTCAGGAACCATCGAACGATTTTGGATTTTCGATTGAAAATCTCTACCAACTAAAATGCTATTTCCAGAATTTTAAACAATACTAATAGTCCCAATTTAGTGTCAATGTTTCATTGCTTCCCTATTTAATGGGACATGGTAAAAGTTAAAGTTGATTGTGATTAAAATGGGAAGTTGTAATTAAAGAATTCAAAATGTTAAATTTTGAATTTTTCATCTTATTCCACTTCATTAAAAAGATGTTCCTCTAACAGAGGCTGCACTTTGCGAAACTCCTCTGGAGAGAGTAATTCCGGTTTACCTGTTTTTGCTATCCGTGCAAAAAACAACAGGGGATCAAGGGGTGTATAAATTGCATACTCCTGATCTTCATCATAGAAACTAGCGAGTAGCTGTAATTGCTCCGGCTCTAACTCTGCCTCGTCGTCTTCAATTTCTAAAGTGAAAAGTTCTGATTCTTCAACTGGCGGTAAATCACCTGCCACCGTCAGAGCATAAGCTGTGTTCTTCAGTATCAGGTTTTGCTCAGATAGCACAGCTTGGGCAGTGCCAAAAATTTGCTCAATGGTGCTGTCATCTTCTACTAGAACTGCTTCTTCCTCCTCATCCTCACCTTCCCAAGAAAAAATTTCTACAGGTGAGTCTACAGGAAGAAGTAAAACGTATTCTTGTCCATCTACCTCCAGGGAATGCTCAATGTAACATTCGAGCGATCGCCCTTTGTCATCGGTTAAAGTGATGGAACCCGCATGATCGTCATCATTTTCTTCAGGAAATGGAGAGGGAAACATGGTCAAATGTATAACTTAATAAATAAATATCAGCAAGTTTGAAAATCGCTTTACTATTTAATGACAGTTTATGTCAACAAATAGCTTTAGAGATAGATACAACTGCTGGGTAATCGTTTTTAGAATATCATGTTAAAAGGTATCAATACTCAATAGCTGCCACTGAACTGCGAGAACTAGCACGTTTAACATCTAACCATTGTTGCAAAATCAAAGAGGCTGCCTTCCGGTCAATCAAACCTTTATTGCGTGACGGTGAGAGGTTCTGGGCGATCATCAGTTGCTCTGCTTGAAATGAAGTTAATCGCTCATCCACATAGTCCACAGGCAGTTTTAGAGCCTTAGCGAGTCTTGTAGTAAATTTCTGAACTTGACGCGCCTGAAATCCTAGTGAGCCATCCATTGAATAAGGTAAGCCCATGACGAGAATTTGCACCTCGCGTTCATTAACTATCTGTCGGATTTGCTCGACATCCTGCTCAAAAGATGCGCGCTCAATTGTGGTAATCCCGGTGGCAATTAAACCCGTGCGATCGCACCCTGCCACACCAATCCGCTTGCGACCAAAATCTAGTCCCAAGGCTGAAATAAACGACTTTGGTTCCTCCTGGGATATCACACTAATTCTCCTGCTCTGCATCTGCTGATTCAGGAATCGGCAATGCTTCAAGGCTAGTGTCTTTTCCCGAAAAGTTAAGCGGTTCTGACTTACTTGGCAGGGGTTTATCTGACAATGGCAACTTTCCTGGTTGTATCCATGACATCCCACCTGGTATTGGTTTGCGTGCCGGTTGTAGACCTTGCAGCATATCAGTCCACTGGATTCCTTCTAAAGAGACGAATTTAGACTCCCGTAGCTTGTGCCACACAGAGCGAGACATAATTAGTGTATGTTCTATACGTTTTGCTCCAATTCGCTCCAAATACTCCTCTCGCTCTGCCTGATAATCTGAGGAAGCTAGTTGTAGCCCTTGCTGGGGAAAATCTTGGGCAATACGAGCTAGCTGAGATAATAATTCTGGATACAGCCAGGTATAAGCAGGATGAACCGTCAGCGTCGCAACGTGAGGTACTTCGCCCTTACGGTCAAGTTGTACTTGAAAATAGCCGATCGCAGCTTTGCGTTGGGGTTCAAATACGTAGCCACTGACTACTTCTGTTTTCGTCACCCACTGCTTCACTGCATCAGTTAAAGCGCCGAACAAACTGCTTTTAAAGTCGCGGGTGTTGCGGTCAAAAACCTGACGGATTAAAGGTGGCATAGATGCCGTATCTAGTTGATATAGCAACTGGGCATCAGCATTGCTCACTGGTAAGAGATTGGGCAAATCTGGCTCTGCTTGTGCCAATTCAGCCAGTAATTCTGACCCAATTTCCCAGTATGTCATTTCTGCCAGACGCTGAAATCCATTTTGTCGATATAGTGCCAGCGCCTCTGTATCGTTGATGTTAACTTCCAGTAACCAAGTGCGAGCTTCCAAAATCGATTCAAAGCAATGACGCAAAAGTTGCGAGCCAATTCCTTGTTTATCAACACCACGCTCCAACAGCACTTGGTCAATCCGCCAAGTACTGCGTGTCCGGTTAAAAGGTGACACTTGAATCATCCCTAGAAGTACACGCCCTTGCTCTGCTATGTAGGCACAGAGGTGATACTGAAGCGGGTTAGGAAACCAACTCAAAAATTTGAGTAATCCATACCAGCGACGCAACATGAGCATCTGGTTGATGGCAAAACCTGCTCCCTTGGGAGTGAGGGCTGCGAATGACTCTTGAGTTATGCGTTCAATCCCGTCCAGATCCCGGTATTGGACTGGTCGGATGACAACGTTGAGGGTTCGGGGAAGTAATGAAGTCATTTTAATTCGAGCCGCCATTTAGTCTTAACTAACTGCTCTTCAAAGGAACTGCTGCAATCATTTTAACTACTTTCTGCTCCTTACTATTGCGCTAAAAAGGCGATTTTAGTAACTCAATACTTAAAAAAAGCAGAAAAAGCAGACCTTGTGAGAACACCATTGGCATTGACCCAACAACATCTGCCTTTATTTTATGGGAATTTTGATTAAAATTTGTATATATATTATAGCCCTTGTCGAGAAACTAGCTTTTCAAAGTGGGCTTGGGTTTGATGGAGTAATTGCTGGCGACTATCTACCAGTGTTTGTTGCAGGGTTGGAACAAGATTGCGGGCTTGCAAACTCATATGAAGTTGCAGGTTGGCGACATATTCACTGAAATCTTGATTTACTTCATCTGCGCCCGCATCCGTTAACAAATTTGATTCCATTGCCACTGTGTTCTCCTGTGTTAATCCTGTGCTATTTCTCTTCATGACCAAAATTATCGCGTTGTTTGGACTAACTTCTTAAATTTGCAATGAAGTTTAACGCTTCTTCAGGATAGCGATCGCTGTAGGGTTTGAGTTCGAGGTGGAAGATTTACCAACAGGCGGAAAAGGTTAGGAATAAAGAACTTTTCCCCTCTTCATTCTCAAGGGGGCGATCGCCAGGGCTGAAACCCTTATTTTTAGATAATGCCTATTAAAATCTCAAACCAACACCACCTTGTACAGAAATAGCTGTACCACCGCTATCACGGTAGGCATCAAAAGCAATGATGGCGTTGCCAAAAATCACAGTATTACTATTTGGGATCATATAATCAATGCCCGGCTGTAAAGCAAAACTAATTTTGTCGCCCACAGGAGAAGAACCACCACCACCAGCCAACACTAACCCAGCACCCAAGTAGGCATCAGCTTGCCAGTTGAGGGGGAAATCGTAGGAAACTGTTGGCACAACTGCTGTATTACTACCAATTAACACTTGGGCGCGGAGTGAAATTGGTGCTTCCAAAAGCTTGTAGCGTCCAGCTATAACTCCCCCGAATTGGATACCATCGGTAATACCGACAGTGGGGCCTATACCGATGTAACTGCCATAGGCTACTTGAGCTTGCACTGGTTGAGTACTCATAGCCAAACTCAAGACCAAGCCCGCTCCTAGAACTGAAACCGAATATGGAACATACTTCATAACCCAATTCCTCACACCAGCTTAAATTTTGTCATTTGTCATTGGGTGTTGGGAAAACTCTTCCCTTGTCCCCCCCATCTTTCTCATCCTCTGCCCCTCTGCCCCCTCTAATTCTACGGGCAATTAGGATGAATGCCTCCTTGAGTACAAATGTACGCTAATTGCTTGGGATCTAAATTTTTGGCTTTAGAAAAATCAACCCCTTGGACTACGGCAGATACTGAGCCTAAATCTGGGGTTTCGACAAATTGATCTGCTGGATTTTGTTTGCTAGGAGCGAGAATTGCTCCTTTAAAATCTGCTCCTGCCACATTTGCCCCCCGTAAATCCGCAAAACTCAGGTCGGCATTTTGCAAGTTAACGTTTTGCATCTGGGCAGAACGCAAAACAGCACCAGTCAGACGAGTAGCGCCCAGGTTAGCATTGCTGAGATTAGCACGATCCAAATAGGCTCCTGATAAATCTGCCCCTTGCCAATCAGTGTTAGTCAAGTTGGCAAAGGATAATTGCGTTCCTATGGCAGTGGCGCGACCTAATCTAGCGGCGTACAGATTGGCTTCATTCAAGTTAGCATCGCCTAAATCAGCCCCAGTCAAGCTGGCTTTTTCCAAAACTGCGTTTTGCAGATCGGCTCCTACTAGTTGGGTGCTGTTGAGTTTAGCCTCAAATAGACGCGCGTTGGATAAGTTTGCTCTATTGAGAGTGGCGCGGCTCAAATCGATTCGGTTCATCAAGACGCGACTGAGGTTAGCATCAGTAAGATTGGCTTGCTGCAACTGAGCTTGACTTAAATCAGCGATCGCATCATCATAAGTATCCAAGCGTCCATCCTCACCCACACCCCGGAAGCGGCTACCCTTTAAGCTGGCTTGGTTAAGATTTGCAGATTTTAATTTAACTCCTGATAAATCAACGGTGTCCAGTACCAATTTGAAAAAGGAACTTCCTGGAGTACCGCTTTGACCCAATTGGATGCTACTAAGATCAACGCCCTCAATTTTACCGCTGTAAACAGAGAGAATCTTGTTGATCGTCCGCTGGTTTCTGTGTAGCCGCTCTTGCCGTAATTCCCGCTCTTTGGTTGCAGTGCTAGCGACAGGCTCCAGTTCACCCACCAAAAACTGATTCTTATTTTTTAATTCCGGGATGGCTTTGGGGCCGACAGTTGTCAAAGCTTGTTGAATTGTATCTAAAAGGCTGGAGTTGGTTTCGCTAACCAAGAGATCCGCTAGAAATTTGATAGACTGTGGCTCATTCAGACCACCCATAGCCAAAATTGCAGTTTCACGCTCCTTATTAGTAGCCTCAGAGTTGGGGTTCAATTGTTTAACAAGTTCGAGGAACTGTTGGCTGTTAATTTGCTTAGTTGCTCGCTGGGATTGCTGAATTTGGATATAAACTTGAGTGCCTATTAAAGTTGCCAGCACAGCAGTCATGCTCGTCAGCCCTATCCCAAACAAAGTCAGATTGGGATTTTGCTGTATCCGCCGCCACACATTAGGCCGCTGGTTAGTTTGGGCTGCGTCAGACACAGTACTTGCTTTAGGCACAGCTAATTCTTCATTTCCCTGCTGCCATTCTTCTGCTTCATCATTACCGCCAGCAGACTGAACTTGTCTGTTGCTAGCTAAGAGTGTATCTATTGGATGAGTGCCTGCAAGTTGATCATGCAGTGCGCGACGCCCCCGGCGCGAGGGTAAGCCTATCCCTTCACCCACAATCATTAACAAACACAAAAATGTAAATAATCCTAAATTAGGAAAAGCAAAGCTGTAGCGCCACAGCAGATAAGCGATGGAAATGGGTACAGTCCAACGCCCAACTCCTTCTCTGATCACAACTGCCCCCAATCCGGGCGGCATCCCTTGCTCGTTGACAACCCGCACTTTTAACCAACGTTTAGGAATTGTGCTACCAGTCTTAGCCAATAAATACAATTGCCACCACGAAAGAGTTACAGGCGCTAGTAGAGCTACTATCCACAAAATATTAGTCGGCCAGGCTACGTTACGGATACCATAGCTAACAGGCAAAGCCAATGGCCTAGCGATCGCTCTTTCTGTTACTACCAGCACGGGGTTAAGCGGCACTCGGTTAAAATCGCTTCTAGTATTGGCATAGACACCAATGCCGAAGGGAATCAACCCACTGCTAACCACTAGTGTGACTTCAGCCGCCCAAGCCGCAAAACGCCTGCTTGCTAGCAGCAGCGAATTGGCTCTTTCCGGTTCCTTTGATTGACCAGATTGATTACTTCTCCTGACAATTGGTGTCGTCATTGCATAATTTCCTTTGACATTATTTCTACACCGCGATCGGCACAATTCAAATAGACTACTTCTTACGTTGAAAGTTACTAGACACAAAAAATTTGTATCCAACATACACTAATGCTGCCAAAAGTGCCAGAGTGATTACAGATGCAATCAGTTTAAACACTGTTTGCAGCATCGCCAAGCCGAGTAGCACCGTCACACCTGAAACTACCAGCTTTTTTGTCCCAGATAAGCTGTTGAACCAGAATTGAAATCGCTCTAGTTGCAAATTCAAGTTGGCAAAACCAAACTGAGGTGTCTGTTTTTGTTGTTGTGGTTGGGGAACTACCTCAGGTGAGGAATTAATCTCTGCCTCTAGCTTGTCGAGGCGACGCTGCAAGTCTTCATCTCTTTGAGGATTCATCAATTTTTTTTCCCTCGGCTAAGTCACTTGTTTAACAACAATCCAACCAAATTCTATTTTTGGTGGTTGTTTTAGTGATTTTAGCTAATGTCTGTGTGCAAAACCTTTGTGCACAGGGAAAATTTATGTTTTTTCTTGTTGCCTTACAGCCGACATTCCACACTTAGAGAATCGGTTCAGCTAAAACAGCAGGAGCCTCACACTCACCGAAACG
This sequence comes from Nostoc sp., assembly GCF_041747015.1. Lineage (GTDB taxonomy): Bacteria > Cyanobacteriota > Cyanobacteriia > Cyanobacteriales > Nostocaceae > Nostoc. Next base: position 8,003 of record NZ_JBGTFY010000310.1, on the reverse strand, counting down.
GTGAGTGTGAGAGGAATGCGAGTGAGTTGAGGAGTGCTGTCTAACAAATGCCGAATGAAATGAGGCAAGGGAAGACAGCGACGACGAAACGAACTATCTAATTCACCAATGAACGAATGAACTCCCGAATCAGGTCCGTCTTATTGCGCTTCACTTTCTTACAATAGGCATCTAGTATTTTCTTCTCTTCTTTTGGGAGTCTGATGTTAATTGAATCCTGGTACTTCATGGGTTGCGCTGTAAAGCAATATGATTTACAATCATAGTATGAAATACACTTACCAGTACAAAGCACTTCCGACAACTGAACAGAAACTAGAGATTAACGTCTGGTTGCGAATTTGCCAGTACTGGTACAATCGGCAGCTAGGAGACAGATTTGATTGGTGGGAAAATAATAGAACATCCGTTAATAGTTGCCCATTGGTTGTTTCGCTTCCTGTGTTGCGAGACAAACCCAATTATTACAACCAAAAGAAATGTCTACCAGTACTTAAGAAAGAATTGGTAACAGTGCAATGGTCGGGCGAGGAGCTAGATTTTTCACGGGTTCCCGCAAACACTTTGCAAGAAGTTTGCAAGCGTGTTGACAAAGCGTTTGAGCGATTCATTGCAGGTGATTCTAACGGTAATCGAAGCGGTAAACCTCGATTCATTGCAGAATCTCGCTATCGGTCTTTTGTGATTGAAGGTGCTGGATTAGAACTGCATTCTTGCTCGGTTGGTGGTAAATACCTGTATGTCAAAGTCCCCAAAATTGGACTAATCAAGATTCGGTCACATCGCCATTTACCGGACGATGCAATCCTAAAACAGTTACAGTTCATTAAAAAGAATGATGGTTGGTTTGTTAACCTCCGATTAGAAGATACTACTATACCCGTTTGCAGCACTGATATTGTTCCAACTTGGGATAACTCACTTGGAATGGATGCGGTACTGCACGAAGATGACTATCTTGCCACTTCTGAAGGTATTAAACTGCCATCGCTTAAAGTGTTGCGAAAAAGTCAACACAAATTGACCCGTATTTCGCAGAAAAAGAACGCTCGTCTTCGCGGTTCTAAATCCCGCCGTAAATTGGCAAATCGAGTTGGACGGCAACACCAAAAAATTGCCAGATGTCGTAAAGACTTCCAATACAAAACTGCTCACAAATTACTGAGAACAGGGAAGAAAGTGTTCTTTCATGAAGACCTTAATTTGAAAGGGCTATCCCGTAGAAATGCACCCAAGCAGGACGAAACAGGCGCTTTCATTCCCAACGGTCAATGTGCGAAATCTGGGCTTAATTTGTCTTGGTCGGATGCCGCATTTGGTCAATTCTTCCAAATACTAGGTAACATAGCCGCAAAAGCTGGAGCCATAGTAATTGCGAAGAATCCTGCTTATACATCCCAATTACTCTCATATCGTGACGAAGTTATCTTCACCGATTTGGGTATTCGCCAGTATTGGGATGAAGTCGAACAACTCTGGGTTGATAGGGATGTTAATTCTGGCATCAACCTAAAGAGACTGGGGCTGGACGTGTTCCCCAGTATAAAACGCCGTAAAGGTGGAATTGTGATAGTGAACTCTGTTACCGATTCTACCTCAAAGGAAGTTCTCCATATTCTTGGCTGCGCCACGCTGCGCGAACGGAATATTTGAGAAGCCTACACCGACCTGTACTCAGGCGGTGTAGGTACGTCACTAAATCTTAAATTGACAAAAACCTTAAGGATGTGAATTAGTGGAAAACACATATTTGGGGCTAAATACTTGGGTATGATTTTTAGTGATGTCTACGATGGTCACTAAGCAGTTCGACAGGTCTTACCCTGAGCTTGCCTGCCCTGAGCCTGGGTCGAAGGGTTCACTGTGTCACTTTGTCGTTGGCGTGGTCACTGATCAGCGCCGTACCCCTACGGGGAAGCAAGCTACGCGTAGCGTCTGGCAGATAAGTGCTAGCTACGTCTACGCACCATAAATCATTAACTCAATGGTGTTGTGTTATACGATAGCTTTTGGAACCAAGACGGATTACTGTCGTCAATTAAATCAGACTGTCTATAACAATATTGCTCTAAAAACAATCTGGAGCATTAATTAAAATGAAGACGTTTAGGCTACTGACAATTATTCCTACAGCTTTAGCGATGAGTTTGATTCTCACTGAGGCTAATTTGGCACAGACACCAAAGATAGATATTAATCGGAATCTCCAACCAGATCCACTTATTTTAAAGGGAAAGTCTGGAGGAACTCTCAAAAGTAATTGCGGTAATATTACCTCTGTACCCAATCAAGTTATCCAGCTTACAGAATCACTGCCTTACTTGCGATTAACAGTAGAAAGTCAAGGAAAGCCAACATTGTTGATCGATGGACCTGGGGGACGCTTCTGTGTACTAGCAGATAGTTACTCTGGAGGCAAGCCAGAACTGTCTGGTTATTGGCAGGCAGGAAAATATTCGCTGCATGTGGGCGAATTATCCCAAAAAGAGTATAATTACACCCTCTCAATCTCGCAACAAAAAAAATAGTTTAGAGTCTAATGGCACTAGTCATTTGTGCTTTGCTAATGACTCATGACCAGCGACCCTTGACTAATCTTCCAGTGATTGGGCTGGTACTTCTACAGCTTTAACATCAATTGTGCCTTCTGGTGTGAGGCGCTGAAAATGACTATTTTGGACTAACAACGACTCACCACAGTTAGGACACTGCAACTGACTGTTATTTAAACCTGTAAATTCATATTCACAGACGGGACACTGATCAGCAATCAAGTTGCGTTGCAGCCACCAACGAAAGCCAAAGAAAGCCACAATCGGCGCCAACAACAGCAACCCGAAAATTATTAGCAATGAATTAACCAACCAACCCAAGCCTACTGATGCCAGCAACCAAACAACTGCTAGCAGGGTGAGCCAAGGGCGGAGATTTAAAAGATTCAATTGAAATGTCTTAAAGCTCATTTTTTAAATATCATCCTGCTCTCCCTCTAGGATAGCGATTTTAGCAAAGAGTCAAGGAGAGCAGTTGGATGATGTTAGCGATCGCGCAATGTGTCGTAGAAAAGCGGTAGCGAGTAATCGAGCCGCAAAAGTCTCCCGACTTGTACAAACTGGCGTTCAAGGGTGAAGAAATATTGCTTTCGACTAATGGCTTAGGACTGAGGATAGAAGCATTTTTTGCAACCTCTTTTGAAAGGCATCCATGCCAAACACAGCGATCGCTTGCTCTCGCAACCACTGCCCATCACATCGTTGGTCATTCCCTTGAAGCATTTCTATACAAGCCACTGCTACAGCATCAGGACTGCGGTGTGGTACTCGCCACCCTAGTTTACCATCCTGCAAGGGTTCGGCTGACCCATCGTCGTCACCGGATAATACAGGTACTCCACAAGCCATTGCCTCCAGATAAACAATGCCAAACCCTTCTTGCGAAGGCATAATATAGGCATCAGCAAGGCGGTAATGTTCCATTAATTCTTCTGTGGCAACGAAACCAGCAAACACGACGCGATCGCTCACACCTAAATCTTTTGCCAGCTGCGCCAATCGCGCTTGGTCATCACCGCGACCAATTACCAAATATTTCACTTCTGGGAAAACCTGAGCGATTTGTGGTAATGCCCGAATCGTTACATCTACGCCTTTATAAATATCCCCTGACCATAACCGCGCCACTGTCATTAACACTTTAGCACCAGTCAAGCTATACTTCTGGACTAATTCTGACTGCTTGGAACCAGGAGTGAATTTATCTCCATCAATTGCACAAGGCATCATCTGGACTATTTTCGGATCTATACCATTAGCAATACAAGCGCGATCGCTACTGTAGCGACTAATTGTCCAAATTCCAGCTGCTGATGTCAGGGCACGACGTTCTTGATTTTTGAGTGGTTCCCAGACTTCTTTACCGTAAGTTAGCACGGTGTAGGGAATACCCAACGGCTGACAGAGGGTTTTGATTAATACTGCTAAGTTAATGTGACCGCAGAAAACTTGCTGTGGACGGTTTTGCAACAGGCACTTAAGTAAAGCTGCCGCCATTTGCAGTCTCCCCATTTGGGGAGATTGGTTTTTAAAGTAATGAAATTTTAAGTTCTCGTCTTCAAAAACATTTAATTTATCAGGACTATCTCGCAGCAAAAAGACTTCTGCCTTGTAGGTTTGGCTCAATCCCAGATAGGCGCGAAAAATATCCTTTATATATGATTGAATACCACCTTCGTGGGCAAAAATTTCTAGAAACACAAAGACATGGTTAGTTTTTTTATTAACTTTATCACCTAATTTGAGGCTTTCTGTCACTGTAGTGATACGCATATTGGATTATTTACACTTGCGGTAAGGGGGCGATCGCGTAGTGCGCCTTGCCCCCAGCCTTCCTGAAGGAAGGCTGCCTCGTCCCTTCAAGGGACGAGGGGAAGGGTTTGTTCCAAACCCTTCGGGGCTGTAAAGGCGATCGCACCGCTTTGTAATCGCTCTAAATCTGTTTTTACCATTTTTTCTAAAAGTTCTTCAAAGCTGACTTGGGGTTCCCAGCCAAGGTTTCTTTTGGCTTTACTGGGATTGGCAACTAGTTCAAAATGCTCGTCTTTTCGCAATAAATTAGTATTTTGGGTTACATAAAATTTCCAATCCAATCCGACAGATTCAAAGGCTATAGCAACTAAATCTCTGACACTGTGTAACTTACCTGTGCCGATCACGTATTCTTCTGGTTCATCTACTTGCAACATTCGCCACATCGCATCTACATAATCCCCAGCAAAGCCCCAATCGCGTTTGGCATCCAAGTTACCCATTTCTAAGGTATCAGTCAAACCCAATTTAATTGATGCAGCTGCTAAAGAAACTTTGCGGGTGACAAACTGAGGTGGGCGGAGAGGAGACTCATGGTTATATAGAATTCCACTACAGGCAAATAGTCCATAATGCTGCCTGTGATGCACCATTGTCCAATGGGCGTGCATCTTTGCCGCAGCATAGGGATTTTTGGGACGAAAAGAGGTTTCCTCGTCTTGAGGTGAAACAAGTACATCTCCAAACATTTCTGAACTGCTAGCTTGATAAAATCTGGTAGATAAACCAACCCGTCGTACTGCTTCCAAGAGTCTGGTAGCCGTACCAGTGATCAAATCCAAGGTTCCCAACGGATCATTCCAGGAATCGGGTACAAAACTGGGAGCCGCCAAATTGTAAATTTCTTGGGGGCGCAGTTGTTCAACTGCGGTCAAAAGCGCTACATTATCCCTCAAGTCAACCGTAAAAATTTCTACCTGATTTGCCAGTGTTCCTAGTTTTGTCAAATTAGGTTGTCGATGTGGAGGTACTAATCCCACAACTCTGTAACCCCGATTGAGAAGCAGATGGCTGAGGTAGTAGCCATCTTGACCAGTAATTCCTGTGATTAGGGCTGTCTTAATCATCTTTTTTCCCCTATTTCCTCTATCTCTTTAAGCACTAAATGGCACTTGTTGGAGACCAAAAATAAGACTCTCAACACTGCTGACAAACCTTAACAACGGAACTACGATAACTCTAATGCTATGTTTACTGCATTCACTAATTTTTTTTATACAACAATATTTTTTAGATCTTACAAAAAAATTATAATAACTAAGTAATTTAACTTAAAAAACATAATTATCCCAATTCACATCTTTTTCAAAAAGACTATAGTATTATAAAGCAAATAACTGTTTACTTAAGCAGAAACTGCCTCATCTCATAATTTTTTTGTAAGCAAGTGGCTCGACTCTGGGTAAAATCGCCGTACTCCTACGGAGAAGAAAGTTATGCGTAGCGTTTGGTAGAAAAGGCAAGCCTTATCCCAAGCTAGCGCACCCTCTTTTACCTTGACTACTTCACTTTTATTTTTGTGCTTCTACAGAGTATTTGACAATGAGCAAGCAATTTCTCCCATCTGAACCACGTTCGTAGACAACACGATCAGCCAAGCGCCGCAGGAGAAACCATCCATAACCACCTACTTGTAGAGTACCTGGCTCTGGCTCGGCGATCGCATCGGGATTGAAAGGTTTTCCATGATCCCAAATTCTAATCTCCAATCGGTCAATCCACAGATAAACTTTAATCTCAATGGGTGTTTCCGGGGGTAGGGCATGATGAGCGTGACGAACAGCGTTGGTAAAGCCTTCTGCTAATGCTAAATTGAGGCGATCAAGTTGGGTTTTTGACCAGCCAAGTTGAGACAAATGTTGCAGACAAAATTGCTCAAACCATTCTTGTACCTGGTTTAAGAGCCTGAGTTCGCTCTTAACTGTCAGATGGTCTTGCCGCACTATGCTAAGCATTAACTGTGACTTGAATATAGGTAAACCTAAGTTGCTAGTTATTAAATTCGGCGCTATTCGCAAAATCTCTCTGATATGAAAAAATCTAAAAGATATGAACGATTTTGGCATATCGAGGGTTATAACTAGCAACTTACGTTAAGTAGGTAAAAAATGCTTGTATTTGTTGATTTTTGGTGATTTTAGATTTTGGAATAATTTTTCAAGCCAAAACTTCAAATCCAAGATGCAATCTGAACTATTAAAATTGACGCCTGTTAATTTCTTTCAAAAGCACATCTACAATATGCTCTTAAAACTCACAGGCGTCAAAGCACTTTGTGGTGACTAATTTAAAATAGTCCCAATGTCAAAGATTTATCCAATGGCAAGGCAGCACCGATACCCAGCCACAGAGTGACAAGGGTACCCAAGAGGAATACTGTGGTTGCAACTGGACGGCGGAAAGGGTTTTGGAACTTATTGACGTTCTCAATAAAGGGAATGAGAATCAGCCCCACTGGTACGGAACCCATTGCTAACACTCCTAAAAGTTTGTTAGGAAGCGATCGCAAAATCTGGAAGACTGGATACAAGTACCACTCTGGCAAAATTTCCAATGGTGTGGCGAAAGGATTTGCTGGTTCACCGTTCATCGCGGGATCTAGCACAGCTAGAGCCACAATCGCAGCAAATGAACCCATGATGACGATTGGAAATACGTAAAGTAGGTCATTAGGCCAAGCTGGTTCACCATAGTAATTGTGACCCATGCCTTTAGCCAGTTTGGCTCTTAACTGAGGATCGCTCAGGTCAGGTTTTTTCTGTGTTGACATTTTGAAATATGCTCTCCTGCTTAAGTTAAATTAAAGCATTTGTGAAAGCTATCAGCTACTAGGCAACCCCTAGCAGGCAGCAAGCAGTATTTTATCTGTCTACGGTCAGCCGCCTGGAGGGTGTCTACAATTTTCAGCTTCAGATCCAAGTGTTTATTTTTTGTAACTTATGTACAATTAATTTTTTGTGTTTCATAAGTTTAAAACAAACAACTTCATCTGGGAACTGACAAATGTTGCCTTTCGCTAATCGCTAAGATTACAAAGGACCGGAAATGCCTTGCTTGCGGATCATCAAGAAGTGAAACAGCATGAAGACTGCTATCAACCAAGGCAGCACAAAGGTGTGTGCACTGTAGTAACGAGTTAGTGTTGCTTGACCAACACTAGAACCGCCGCGTAGTAGGTCTGAGATCAGAACGCCAACCACGGGAATTGCTTCTGGTACGCCGCTAACGATTTTCACAGCCCAGTAGCCAATTTGATCCCAAGGTAGGGAATAGCCGGTGACTCCAAAGGAAACAGTAATCACAGCCAGGATGACACCACTTATCCAGGTCAATTCGCGGGGCTTTTTGAAACCACCAGTCAAGTAAACCCGGAAGGTGTGCAAAATCATCATCAATACCATCATGCTGGCAGACCAGCGATGGATGGAGCGAATTAGCCAACCGAAGTTGACTTCATTCATGATGTACTGCACTGAAGTAAAAGCTTCGGCGACTGTTGGTCTGTAGTAGAACGTCATCGCAAATCCAGTAGCAAACTGGATCAGAAAGCAAACTAGGGTAATTCCACCCAGGCAGTAAAAGATGTTGACGTGAGGAGGGACGTACTTGCTAGTAACGTCTTCAGCGAGTGCCTGAATC
>NZ_JBGTFY010000309.1:0-3417 GCF_041747015.1 Nostoc sp. | reverse complement strand
GCATCTGCTACCCAGCCAGCAGGACGGGGGGATGCAGGGAATGTCAATATTAAAGTTACTGGCGCTGTTGATATTACTGGGGAGAAAAATGGTTTTGTCAGTGGGATTGCCAGCCGGGTGGATAGGGGAACAGTTGGCAATGGGGGTAACATTACTATCGATTCTGGTTCTTTCTCGTTACAAGATGGCGCTCGACTTACTGCCTCAACTTCTGGACAAGGCAATGCAGGCAAAATTAAAGTTAATGCTGCTGATTTTTTCACCATTTCTAGCAAGAGTTCTAACTTTAACAGTGGCTTATTCGTTAACTCCCGAAGTCCGACGGGTACTGCTGGAGATATTATCGTCAACTCACCTAGAGTTACCTTAGACAACAGTGGCACACTCAACGCCCAATCTGCATTGGGTGAGGGTGGCGACATCAACTTACAAACTGATTTACTGCTTCTGCGTCGTGGCGCTCAAATTTCCACCACCGCAGGCACAGCACAAGCTGGTGGTAATGGTGGCAACATTAATATTGATGCTCCGTTGGGCTTCATCGCTGCTGTCCCTGAAGAAAATAGCGACATCACTGCTAATGCTTACACAGGCAAGGGTGGGAGAGTAAATATTCAAGCCTTTGGTATCTATGGCATTCAACCCCGCCAGTTCCCAACTTCTCTTTCGGATATCACCGCTAGTTCTGAGTTGGGTGTAAACGGCACTGTAGAACTTAACACACCTGGTATCGACCCCAACAGTGGCTTGCTTGAGTTGCCCACAGTACCAGTTGACACCCAGGTAGCCCAAGGCTGTTATAGTCCAGGTTACACCCAAAATCGATTTGTGATCACCGGACGCGGCGGTTTACCGTTTAATCCTAAAGACATTCTCACTCCTGATGCGTCACAAATCGATTGGGTGTCTTTTAAACCCACTAACAACAACCGTTCCCTACCACCTGTTACCAGTAAACCGACTATCTCCGCTCCCAAACGGATTGTTGAAGCCACAGGTGCAGTACTAAATGCCAAAGGACAAATAGTCCTCAGCGCTAATTCATCCACTGCTACCCCTAATACTTTCAAACAAAACTCAACTCAGTGCAGTGGTAGCTGAAGTTACTCAAACTTTTGCTGTATCTTGTTTGCTCATGTTATTCAGTAGCCTGGCAACAGAACAAAAATGGTGGAATGGCGCAGCCTCAAAGTGGCGGCTACGATTTACGTAATCAACTTGCTGCTGATGTGTTTTATGACAATGGTACAGAATTCATCCAATTCACCAACGGTAAAGAAATAGTGGTAGAGACGGCTTGGCGCTGGGAATGGGAACGAGTGCTGGAATATGTCAGTAGTTGAAGTGTGATCGCTCAAATGGTTGCCGTAAACATTGCATGAAACCACAACATGAATGGTAATTGCTACCGATTTCAATCTACTAACTCTCCATCCACACACGCAATTCCCCACTGCGGATACTTCACCAGCAGCTTCTTGATCACAATTTGCAAAGCCGGATCATCGTCCCAACACTCCTGCAAGAAGCCCAACCCCGGATTCTGCCCCGAATTCGCCGCAACTTTGAGTTTCTGCATACGCTCAGGTCGAATCTGCGACCTTCCAACAATCGCCTCATGCGACCACTTTTCAGCGCTGGTGACAGACGCGGCGGAACTTTCACCCTCATCAACTGCTTTGATCTCTACACCCGAAACCGAGTTTTCAGCCGTAAACGTTGCAGAATAACCCTGTTCTACAAGCTCTGGTGTTTGATTAGCGATCGCTAAAGTTGAAGAAAATTCATTTACGGCGACGGACACCGCGGAACCAGTACCTTCATGACAGTCCCTCGGTTCAACACCACAATTCTGGTTTTCAGCCAACAACAAAGCGGGATTACTCGGTGCAGCTTCCACAAGCGCCAGCGATGTACAGTCATTCGCCGTAGGTGAGTTTTCCTCATTCTCTGACACGCCTTGAACAGACTGAGGCGACGCGCCCCCCAAGGGCGCGTGAGCCGTCTCCTCTACACGCGGATTTAGTGTAAGCGTGTCAGAGACACAGTTCACGAACTCTTTTGTAGAGTTCGTGAACTGTTCCTGAGTAGTTCGTGAGGTTTCCTGGAACCCTTGCTCTGAATGACTTTGACTTAAAATAGATGCTTGATTTAAAGCACCCATTTCTTCAGAGCCAGCATCTTTCTCTGAATCCCCAGCATTTGATTCTCGTTTTTCAGCATTGGCTTTCTCCCAAAATTCCTTCATCCGGCTACCGTGTAAATTCTGAACCATCCACTTCACTGTCTCCCGTCCATCCTGAATCGACTTATCGGGTTTGAAGATGAACAGTCCACTGTCAGCTAGAATTTTCTTTGCAGAGATAAAAGTACTGTACCCCAAAGCAGAAGTTAGCGGCATCCATCGAGAACCGTATGGGTCAGCCGTCCAGGATTCTTGCCACAATTGCGTAACTGAAGGCTTTTGCTGCGAAGCCCATAACATATCTTGAATTGGGATAATCACATGAAGCCTTTTATATGAGGATTCCTTCTTGCTAGCAGCTTTTTTGGGCTTGGGTCTTGTAATAGTTGCAGTCATTTTACAATCTCCTGTTTATGTTGACGCACGGAAATTTCCCCCACTGTGATGCGGGGCTTGGTACTTGTATTCGGTTGTCTAAAGAATTATTGGTATGAACAACAGATCAGTTAGCCCTGCCAGAATCGCAATTCGTCTCGGAAATACCTATCACTCTTTTTTGATTGCTCCTTCCAGCAATCCCATGCAACGATTACCTCATCTCCCAAATCCTGAATCACTTCACCTCTGGCGACATACAAAGTACGGTATGGATCAGCATGGGCAACAATAGAACCAACGCCAATAGTATCCAGTTGAAAGGATACTTTCTGGAGTGTGGTAATTAATTCTGTCTCTTGGGTGGTCAATTCTGCCCAGTAATCTTGTTTGATTACCTCATACTCTTGGGCAACATCCCAATAGTCCTGCCAAGTACACCCAGGTTTTGCAAGTACCTGCCGAATATCACTAACCGCCTGGGATAGCATTTCCAATTGCTCGGCTCGGTAAGCGATCGCAGTTGGTGTCGGTTCGCTTCCCAGAATTATCGCCGCAGCTTCGAGAGCCTGGGTATTGTTCATCGCACTAGCTAAGTTCTTTAACGCCATGCCCATCAGCCGCAAACATTCTTGGGCATTTTCCTTGGGTGGTTCCTGCGCTAGCGATCGCAGATCAATAGTCTGCTCTAGCGCTTGTTTCACCTGCTTGTTCAACAGCAATTCTCATTTTGGAAAAAATAGGGTATTAACCCCGATTTTGGAATTGAAAATATAGTACAAAATAACTAGTTTTTCAGCCAGAGGCAATGGCTAAAAAAACAATTAGGTCGAATAATTAAGTATAAATACTTGATA
>NZ_JBGTFY010000308.1:0-10046 GCF_041747015.1 Nostoc sp. | reverse complement strand
ACGACTTCTATTGATTGATGATGACCCTAACCTCATCTTGCTGGTGAAGGATTACTTGGAATTCCGGGGATATGAAGTTATCACCGCTGAAAATGGACGTGAAGCTCTGGAAATTTTAGAGCAAGATGTTCCAGACATGATTATCTGCGACGTGATGATGCCAGAAATGGACGGATATACTTTTGTAGAACAAGTCCGGCAAGATGAACGCACCAGCTGGATTCCGGTTCTTTTCCTTTCAGCTAAGGGACAAAGTGCAGACCGAGTTAAGGGTCTGAATAAAGGTGCTGATGTTTATATGGTCAAACCCTTTGAACCAGAAGAACTCGTAGCGCAAGTTGAATCCTCGCTGAAACAAACTATCCGTTGGAAAGAACACCAAGCAAAAGGAGGCGAAAGCGGTTCCCGTATCCAGGTTCCCTTCGATGTGCAGTTAACCCCAACCGAACTGAAAGTAGTTCAGTTTGTCGCTAGGGGTTTAGCTAACCGGGAAATTGCTGAAGAACTAAATGTTAGTCAGCGCACGGTTGAAAGCCATGTGTCCAATATGTTGGGCAAAACTAATCTCCACAACCGCACTGAACTAGCGCGTTGGGCGATTGAAAATCAAATGGCTTAAACCCTGCTGATGATTGTTGAAGTGCTGAGTTTTGAGTTACAGTGTCCTAACTCAAAACTCAAAACTAGTAAATTATGAATTGTGAAGTCAAGTTTGGATTTTTTTAATTCAAACTTCATAATTCATAATTTATGATAAATTACTTAACTGCTATCTTCCAACCCGGATATCACGTAAAAATATCACTACATCACCTCACGCAAATCCGGCATTTCCGCAAGTGGAAAGGGAATATACAGCAGAAGTTAGGAGTAAAAGCATGAGGGTGTTTGAGTTTTGATTTTAACTTTGTACTTAATTTACATGATTTACTTATCTTCACATAGTTTGGTTTTTTCGTGCCTACCACTTAATTCTGTTTTGAAGGTTTTAAGAAATCGGTTCATAAACCATTTGGGGAATCAATACTTCGTCTTGTAATTGCCCAATACCTAAAAAGCGAGTCTCTTGATCATAAACTCGCACTATTTCGGAAATATCGAAAGTTAAAGAAATTCGCTGACCTTGACACCATTTATAAGCAGATGTTGCTGGTAAAGTCACAGATGACAAATGTTGTAAAGCTGCATCAGCTACAAAAGGTTGAAATGTCCCAGCTTGTAGTTTAGTTTCTAAGTCGGTCAAAGTGAGACTATCTGTTAAATCGAAACCACTGCTTTGGGTGCGGAGCAAAGCTGCAAGAGTGCCACCAGTTTCTAAGATTGCACCTAAGTCACGAGCGATCGCTCTAATATATGTACCAGAACCACAGGCGATTGCCACATCTAATTCGGGAAAATCTCCTTCTCGCCAGTCCAAGATTTCTATGTGAAAAACTTCCACTGTCCGCGCTGGAACTTCCACTATTTCACCTTTACGTGCTAAGTCGTAGAGGCGTTTCCCTTCCACTTGAATTGCACTGTAATTAGGTGGTATTTGCTCAATCTTGCCTTCAAATTGTGACAATGCAGTTTTTACCTCTGCCAAACTCAATCCAGCACAAGGTTGAGAAGTGATGATTTCACCTTGTAAATCATCGGTTGTGGTACGCACACCCAGGCGAATGGTGGCTTTATAACCTTTGTTTTCTGGCAGATATTGCAATAATCTTGTGGCTTTACCAAGTGCGATCGGTAAAACTCCGGTAGCTGCTGGATCTAAGGTTCCTGCGTGTCCCACACGTTTGAGGCGCAACAGCTTTCGCACCCGCGCGACGCAATCGTGGGAAGTCCAGTCAAATGGTTTGTTTAAGTTGAGAAAACCTTGAAATAGCACAAAATCAATAGTTACAGCTTCTAAATTCTATAAAATACTGATTAATATAATACTCTAATTGAAGAAGTGCAAGCAAAAATTGAGACTCTAATTTTCTAAACGTAATTTTACAAAAATACAAATAAACATCTCGTAAAAATATTTTTTATCACGCAGAGGCGCAAAGGCGCAGAGAGGATTAGAAGGTAAATTTACACATTTGGAATGCTCCTATTAATTAGGCCTGTTCAAGTTAAATAAAAATCATTACGTGCAGCAGTGCAACACCAATATCCAACATCCAAAATCCGAAGCTGACTATGGTGTTGGGGACTTTTTTTTTACGGGTTTGGCTCCTTTTAAATCCAGCAATTGTGCTAATTCGGTTGTATTCAATGATTTGACGAGACTTAAACCAAGGGATTTACTAGAAATGCTTTGGGCGTAGGCGGCGTTGAGGTAGGAAATGTATTGCGGACTGGCTGCAACATAGGTTTCAAAGAAAGGTAAACTCAAAACATTCATGTAACGACGCGCTTGGAAAGCATCACCAATCATATCGGCAGGTAATGCTACTTGCTGATTTACAGAATTGCCGTTGCCGATGATAGAAAAATGAGTACCACCTACAAGCATGACGAGATACTTATGTGAATTTGCCAGCCAGGAGAAAGGTAAAATTTGCTCGGATAAAGCTGGTGCGACTGTATCATCACTACTGCTGATGAGCATTACTGGAGTTTTAATTTGACTTAAGCCAGTTTTGCCAAAAATAGAACTAGTAATTGGGTTAACTGCGATCGCAGCTTTAACTCTCTCATCCCGCAAGTTATAATCCTTATCAGACTTGCCGACCCTTAATTCTAAAGTGCGACACTGGAGCAATAAAGACATATTCCAGGTATTTTGCAGGGCTGCTGGTTGACAGTCTTGTTTTAGTTGCTCAAAGTTGATTTTAGCACCTGCCAAGGCTAAGGCTGTATAGCCTCCCAAGGATTGACCAAATACTCCAACTTGTTGCAGATTTAACCTACCTTTAAATCGTGAATCAGATTGATTACCTTTTTCTAATTGATTCAATATATATGTTATGTCCATTGGTCGGTCTTTAAATTCACTTGGTTCTGCTACTTCAATGGCGCGTTTATTCAGCAGTGAATGCAATTGTTTAATATTGCTACCAGGATGATTGGGAACGGCGACGACAAATCCATAGGAAGCTAGGTGAGTGGCTAAATATTGAAAGTTGCTGCTGTTTAAACCCAAGCCGTGAGAAATCACAATTACAGATGCAGCATTCTGGATATTAGGAATATAAACATCGGTTAATAAAAGCCGATTGCGTGTTGAGTCAAAAAACTTTAGAGTGTATTTTTGCGACTTCAACTTTCCCGGAATCTGTAAATCGGGTAATTGTGATAAGTTTGGTTGTTTGATGGTAACAGCTTCTATCTTAGACCTTTGGGAAACTACTGCGATCGCCCGATGGGTTTGATTAACAAGTTTCTCCAATTCCGTAGCTATTTCTAAAACCTCTGCTACATCAAGGCGAATGCTGCTAGTAGGATATTTACGCAATACATTCAAAAGTGTCAAGCCTCCTGATTCAGCAGAGGCTAAAATTAGCGCCGAGCGCAAGGTATCAAATTTTGGTTCTGGCTGACGAGATTTGGTTTTAATCACTTGCGCCAACCGATGCAGCAAAAATTCTCCTTGCGGTGTGTAGAGAAGTTGCGAAACTACTACCGGACTAACTTTCACACGATTGAGTAAAATCCGCCGCAATTCCTGAAGCTGTTGTAGAGGCAGATATTGCTGATAGGCTGCCAAGTCTTCGTTAATTACACCTATTTTGGCGTAGTTTTCTAAAGTGGAGACTGAAATGGAAAGCTCTAAAGCTGAATAAGATGCATAAATCCGCTCTGCTGCCAAGACAGAATTACTAATTCCAAAGGTTGGCAGCAGTGTTGAAAGAACCAGCAATAAGAAACTTTTTCTTAGGCTGCTGGCCCAATTACCAAACAAACTATTCATCGCTCAACTGTTTCGGTAGTCTGGTTTTCTCAGGTGTTGGCTTTGGTAGTTATTCGGGCACCCTGCTTGGTTTAATTAAAATTATTAGCCTCAATTTTATAGATGTTTATCTGTGGCTATAAAGTCAAAATTTAGATACTACAGAGTCATATAGATAGGTAAACTATCCATCTTGCAAGAGTTTGACTCAAATAGTTTGCCTTCACGACGAAATCATAACAACTAAATAAATACTCTGCCTCAGTATTTATGTTGTAGCTTTGAATATGGTACGAATTCATTAGATTTAAAACTCAGTAAAACTTCTGAACTAATTTTCATTAATCCGTTTTTCCTAATGCGATCGCTACTGAACCAATGACGACTAAACTCGCTCCTAATATTCCTATAATAGTCAAGCGCTCTGGTGGTATCAAAGAAGGGGCAATAACTGATACAACTGCAACTGCTATTAATGTCACAATGGGAGCTAAAGCTAATACTGCACTTACTCGTGATGCTTCCCAATGTTCTAATGATTCTGCAAAAGCACCGTAAGCAATTAGAGTATTTAAAGCACAGAAAATCAACATTCCTAAGTGCAAATTATCAAGTATAAAAAGTGATTTTACTCTAGCTAAAGGAGTGAATAATAAAGCACAACTCCCGTAAATAATCAGCATGATACTAGGAGAAGATAAAGATTGTAATAACTGCTTTTGTGCTAAAGCATAAATAGCCCATGCTACTGCTCCTAACGCAATCAAAACACTACCTAGTATATATGTGCCATGCGCTGTAATTAAATTTGTGAGTTGTTCATGAAAAAACAAGAGATAACCGCAAATCAATACACTTACACCAATCCATTGATACAGCCGATAACGTTCCTTAAAAATCACCAACCCTCCTAAACCTAATAAAAGGGTAGATAATTGAATGAGAACTTCAGCATTAGCAGGTGATGTTAGTGCTAAACCTTGCATAAATAGAAAGTAATTAATCCCTAAGAATAGTGTAGCGATCGCTAATAGTTTCCAAGAACTAGAGCGCAGTTGTTCTAGCTTAGGTAATTTATTACTTATTCCTAAATACATGGCAAGTAGTAAAAAAGATCCTAAAAACCGAAACCAAATGACGGTGTAGACATCAAGTACTTGCAGAGTTACTGCAAGTGCAATAGGTAAAATTCCCCACAATAAAACTGTTAGTAACGATAATGCTAGCCCTAAGCGCCAGCGACCAGAACTTTGATGTAGTGACATTAAAATATCCTACTCAAAGTAGGGCTGATCAGAAGTTAAAACATATCTAATTTGCATATCTAAATTTTATCAAACTCTTGTAGAGGTAAGCATATTAACCACCTAGAGCGCTTCACGTAATACCTAAGCTGAAGCCGGAAGATTTTCCCTTTAACAAGCTGCCGGACTCAAATCGTGCGATCGTAAGTACCATTAGTAAGAGATTTCCCATAAATAAATTATCTAATCTTGTGGGGTGAACGAGACACCTACCCCACAAGAAGTAGTTTCCTTGTTTTTTATTTTAAAGTCCTTAAGAGGATGTTTAAAAAGTCCTCTTGTCCATAGCAAAACGTTCTAAATCCCCCATTTAAAAGAAATCAGCCATCCAAGGAGAGACACCGGCAAATATTTGCGTAGCTGCTGAGATAGCCGCTTCCGTCCCATCTAGTTTTCCCGCTAGTTGTAGATGGTAAGGAGTGAACAAACTTGTGTATAGTGGCGCTAATTCTCGGATATCTAGCTGCAACTCACCCTTTCCACCTCTTGTAACTTCACCACGTCCGTTAGCGACCGAGAGGATAAATTTACCATTGTTTGCAGCTAGCAAATTATCTTGAATTTCTAAATGCAGTTCAGCTTGAATTCCTAATGGATAACCCCGCAGCTCCAGCGCTTTGACTACATCTATCACCCTTAGCAGCCAGCGAAACTGACGCCACATCTTAGCTGTTTGCTCTGGTAGTAACAATGTTAGGGAATCAATTGCAGAAGTTTTCCATCGCACCTGGTGAATTTGGGAACGATGATTTGCTAGAAAAGACCAGAAGGTTTGTGCAGCTGCAACTGTGCGGAGTACCCAATCTTTCACCCAGAGAATTTCACCATCTTCTGTTCGCTCTTGAGTAAAGATGATGTAACCTTGGGGTTGGTCTTTAGTACCAATAAAATACGCGTAGAGTATTTCCTTCTCGTCTGGTTGGATTAACCGTTCCCAGATTGCTGGATGTCGGTCTAAATATCCATGTGTTAGTCTCGCCTGCTGCTGATATAACTCATGAAAAACTTCATGATTAACGGGCACCACTGGTTCTAAAGGTAGAGGTTGCTCTCGCACTTGGATATTCTTGGTAGCAACTTCCCAAATACACCAGCTACCCCCTTGCTCATACCCTACTTTTCGGTACAAGCTTTGAACAGCTGGATAAAGGGCGGAAATAGCAACTCCTCTAGCATAAAGTTCTTTGAGAGTGTGCTGCATTAGAGCGATCGCAGCTCCCGAACCGCGATATTCTGGAGCAATGCCTACTGCGGCAATTCCTGTCATTGGTACACGCACACCACCCCACCACTGACCCATATCGAGAGTTGCCAGTCCACCAACCACTTGCTCTAATCTACGGATAATGCGGAAATTTTTTACGCCAATAAGGTTGATGTAAACTTCTTCGCTACTAAGGGCGCTGATGAAACACTGATTAAGGATATATCCCAGCTGCTGAATATCCTGTGGATGGGCGAGAGTGCTGTATTCAAATTGAGGCATCATCTCTTCTACCATTACTATTACTAATATTACAAAACTAGAATCATACTACAACGAGGGTTACTTGATTGCTTCACCAACTATTTAATACATAATGTGGCGGAAATAAACATACCATTCGATAAGGCTGATTTTTTATTGATGCAAAGTGCATTACTTTTTAGCAGATATCTTGAGCCGGATGGCTGGTTTTAGATGAATGTAGCCAAGAAGAGGAATGGGAAAGGACAAGTACGGTTCTTGCCTTTGTATTAACGGTCGTTACGTTAGACTATACTTCTAAATTAAAGATTGTGGTTTCATGCAAACTCTTGAGCAAATTACTGCAAACTTGAAAGTGGCAAGATTACTCTATGAGCCAGTACCTTGTACTCCCTTTTCATCTATTCCCGCAATTAGCTTGTTTAGTGGTGGCGGAGGTATGGATATTGGGCTTGAAGTTGCAGGCTTCAAAACATATTGCTGTGTTGAAAATGATACTCACTCCTGTATTACTTTACGATCAAATAGAGATTGGGGAGCAAAAACTGATGTCCATACTTTTTTAGAGAAAGCAGTTGTAGTTGAAGATAGTATCTGTAATGTAAGTGGCAAAAGGATTCTTGAAGCTACAAGCTTAAAAAAAGGAGAGGTTTCTCTAGTGTACGGCGGCCCACCTTGCCAAGCCTTCTCAGTATTCGGAAAACGCAAAGGATTGGAAGATGAACGGGGGATCTTACTGTGGGAGTTTGTAAGGATAGTTAATGAATTAAGACCAGAGGCTTTTATTTTAGAAAATGTCTTAGGATTAAAAACATATGATCAGTCCTCAGTTTTTACTGAGTTATTAGATAGATTATCTCAAAATGGAAAATATACAGTCTCTTTCCATAAGTATGAGTTAGCTGACTTTGGTATCCCACAATTTAGAAGTCGAATCTTTTTAATTGGGAGTCGAAGAGGAATTAATGTTCCACCTATGACTCCAACTCATGGAGGTTTCGTGAAACCTTACAGAACGGTTAAAGAAATCCTAAAAAGTTTACAGGAGCCTGAACTTATTAACCTTCCAAATCATAGAGGTCGGGTTCATAGTCAAAGAATTATAGACAGGTATGCTTCCTTAGAATTTGGGCAACGTGATCCCAAGACTCGTATCAATAAGCTTAATCCAGATCGTCCGAGTTTTACCATTGTTGTAGGGTCTGATGCTGGAGGAGGGAAAGGACATATTCATCCCTATATCCCCCGTGAGGTTACACCAAGAGAATCTGCAAGAATACAAACATTTCCTGACTTTTGGGAATTTAGTGGAACAAGTAGACATCCTATAAGGCAAGTAGGGAATGCAGTTCCTCCCCTTTTTGCAGCATTATTGGCAGGACATATTCGCAAATACCTATTTAATGAACTGCTCACTCTTTCATATGAGGATGCAGTTAACTATTTAGGATTAGATTATCTAAAATATAGCTATGCTTGATGATTTGTTTAGTCATAAAATTCATGCTTCCGATTTAGAAGATT
Organism: Nostoc sp.; assembly: GCF_041747015.1. Lineage (GTDB taxonomy): Bacteria > Cyanobacteriota > Cyanobacteriia > Cyanobacteriales > Nostocaceae > Nostoc. The sequence continues at coordinate 1,885 of NZ_JBGTFY010000308.1, read as the reverse complement.
GGAAGCGTAGATTAGTCAAGTTGGCTCAAGTCTTTCTGTCTTTCGATAACAAGCCTCTTGATCGAGATAGATTTGATGAATCTCTCAGGTTATTATCACCTACTACTGCACGCTCTCCATTTCGAGATATTTACTCCATATATATATCAATATTGGGAGTTGGACACATCACACTTGAGGAAGGAGTATGGAAGTGTCATATCAGTGAGACTGCAAAAGTTTACTTAATTGGCTCCGAACCAAATGTAGAAGCATTTTGTAGGCTACAGTTAAGTCTCTATCAAAGACCTGACGGTAGAGGACAACAGTATAATCGACTGACTCCAAGTATAGAACATCAGACACAAGATAAAACTCTTTCTCTAATTCAAGATGGATACAGAGTGTGTCCGCTACGATTAATCTTTAAAATTTTTGAAGCCAAAGCCAGATTACAAGGAGTTCTACAAGACTCTATCTGTGTTACACCTGAAGAAGTTTATACTTTGGTCAACTGTCAAGAACTAAGAGATAAACCAACCCCAGATATCGAGGAGCTAACTGATGCTTTGAAAAGATTCCAATCTCATGAGTTGCCTGTATTAAGTGGTGAGAGAAGATTTCCATTTCTGGAAGCAACTGGACTGCTCAAAGTAGACAAATCTAATAATCTAACACTTTATCCATATAATGATTTTATTCTCAACAGTAATAGAAATTTGCAGATTGAAGCAATCAAATCACTAGACAACTTCTTTGATGATTTCAATGAATGCGATACCATAGGTCAGATATATACAGTTCTGGCTTCTGGAAAATGGGCTAACTATTTTGATGCTTGCAAGACTCTTTCTTCAGATAAAGTCCAGAGAATTGCTGGAGAAATATTAATAAGTCCATCTTTTCTCATCCCTGAAGCTTTGACTAAGACTGAATCTACTGGTATTCACCAACCTTCAAAATTACCCCAACGTAGGCGAGTTGATAGAAGCCATAAAAATGCTTCATTTCAGAGAATAGAATCTCAAAGGATAGTCAATCCAGAAGAAACAAGGATACTAAGAGAACGTCGTAACGCATGGCATGATCTGCTTGTTCGTAAGATGAGAGATTCTTTGTTGAGGGCTGGCTTAGAACCGTGGGAGACTGATTTGATTGACCTACTAGCAGATTTAGAGAATATCACAAATTTATACCCTAATGGATTGCCTCTAAGTAATACTTACATAGAAAGAGCCTCTTTACCTTATTTCAATCCTGAAAATCAGACTGATTTAACATTTATTTTTGAAATGAAGAGTAGTGATGACTCGATTGCTGTTGAACAGGTGAGAAAAGCTGTAGCCCAACTCTATGAGTACAGGTATAGATATTATAGAGAAGGACAGATTAAACAAAATGCTCTTTTAATTATTGTTTTACAGAACTCCTTGAAAAGCTACGCATGGATGAAAGATTATCTGCTGTTTGATAGACATATTGCTGTTTGTTGGTTGAAGGAAGACGGTGATGAGTTTGACTGCTTTGATGAGTGCCGAGCAATTCTTGATCCGCTTATTGCTAGCTAGGAAACCCGAAGGTTAGACACATCACTATGTACACAGCAAACTTGAGCATCTGAAGCCCAAAATCACTTTACAAAAGCTTAAGGTTTGTACGTAAAGTAGATTTGCTGATTACTTTATCAAAATATTTAATTGCTTCATTAAAATACCTAATTGCTTTTTCAAAATACTTAAATGCTTTTTCAAAATGCCATTCGACTTAAGAGGTTGTTTGAAAAGTGTCAGCTTGAGCCTTAAATGCAACTTAGAGAAGTGATCGCAAGTCCCATAACTCTCATTATCTCGTTTAACTTCTCGATAGCCAGAGTAGTCAAACATACGTTGGATGACTTTTCAAACAT
>NZ_JBGTFY010000307.1:0-4285 GCF_041747015.1 Nostoc sp. | reverse complement strand
CATTCCTTTAGCAACAAAGCACCGCACCCGAACTTTGCTTTTGTCGGTGTAGCCGAGGATTTCTAGCTGCCTTGCCATTTCTGGAGGAATCATGCTGCACCTCCAGCCGTCTCAAATTCTTGCTGGACATACCACAGCCACAAATCAATCTGTCGGCTCGCTTCGGCATTCCAAGGCTGATCGATTAACTTGTCTAGATGTTCTGGTAGTACAGGATATTGTACAGAAACAGAGGATTGCGGTAAGCTTGAATTGAGATTTTTGGTGTTCCGCGCCTCTGCCCTTCGAGTGTCTTTCGAGGGGTTTATCATTTTAGGATCTCCTTTTATAGATCCCAGCGACTCTCTATTTTTCCCTTAGTAAAAAACTGTTTCGCCTGTTACACACGCTACCCCTGTTGTATCTGTTACGCTTAGATTAAGATTTTTTTGATTTAGCTTGGTTGAGCTTGGATAGGATTGGATTAGATGTGTTGCGCGCGTAACAAAACTACAGCAGTGGTAGGTTAGGTGAGGTGAAACAGTCTTTCATTCAGTTCTAAACAGGAGCAGCCGAGTTTTTATTTGGATAATTTTTCTTAGTGTGGGCAGCATCCTTGGCTTTCTGCCTTCGTACCCGTCGCGGTTCGAGTTGGGTTCGTGTTGGCTGTAGGGTGCTGCTGTCCAGTGCTTGGATTTGGGTTAGAAAGTTTTGCATACTTGCCGATTCGATCTCGGTACACTTCTCAACATAGAGGAACTAAACACCTAAGCCAAGCGTTGTGCATTTATCCGGTCAATCTTTACAATTGACTGAAGCTTTTACGTTTGTTAGGCTTCTTACCTTGACCGCGCTCCATCTTCTGAATACTGCCATCTGGTAGTAGGAAGATTCCCTTTAGTGGGGAATTGAGCAGGTCGCGGGCAATCCGCTTTGCGGCTCGTAGGTAATCGCTGTAATAGGTATTGCGAAAGTTAACATAATCTCTAGCTATAAGCGCCGCTTCCGATTCCAAAAACTCCAATGCTGACATATCGTTACGCGGGTAAAACTCAAGCTTTCTTGGATCGGCTACCTGAGCGCAAGTTTGGAGCGTGCGTTCGTACACCTTCCGACTGCCCACAGGAATAGCAAGACCTGTAAAACCGCTATTTCTCAGAAACAATTCACAATTGTCCATCTCAAATATCAACGACCAGTCCAAGGGGCTAGGTAATTTATCTTTTTGACTTTGTGCAGATGCCGAGCGCGGCCATACCTCCTGAGCGAGTCTAAGTACAGCCAAAAACCGCTCGGCTATTGGTTTGTAGTTAACTTTCCAAGTAGAAGTTAGCTCTGGTAAAAGGTCTGTCCTGTTTAGTAAGTAGTATTCAAGCCAGTGAGATTGGTTTCTGTATTGCTCCCTAGCTGCTTTAAGTATTCGCCCATCGTTGCCCTGACACGAGAAATCCAAAATAATGCCATGCCTGGACTCCATGAGGTAATCAGGTAGACATCGGATTATCCCAATGGCAGTCTCTAAGCTTAATGGTTCGGTTCGTTGGCTATTTGCCTCATTCATAGTTACTCCTGACTTGGACGCAATTACCCGATCTAACTTTTGTCATTCTGTACTTCTTTTTTATTACTACTTTGGTTAAGGGTGAGTAATGAACTCACCCACAGCGCTTTTATCTCCTAAAACGGACAATCAACAGAAATGCTAGGACAAGCGTATTGATTGCCATTTCTAGTAATTCCTTTAATCCCACACTTGCCACTGTTTAAGTGTTGGCATTGACCGCAAACTAGAGGTAATTCTGTTTGTTTCCCTTGGGGTGCAGTTATTGATGAATCAATCATCTTTACCTGCTTCATACCAGCGCAATAGCCCTGTAAATAGATGATTTCAGCCATTACAGGAAGCCGACCGTCCGCCGCATCAGTGATGCCAGAAAGGTATATTTCCTCAACAGCTTCATCTTGTTTTAGGCGCTGCTCTTGATCAAAATCGATAAACTGTGCAAACATTGGTTAAATCCTAGTGTATGGGGTAGGCGATCGCTTTGTTTTCCAGACAGGGGCGATCGCTCTTTAAATTATGTGAGCCTCTTTTTTGCGTTTCAGGTGCGGGCTGCTCTTTCCCTTTGCCTTATAATCATTATAACGTGCCGACACGTAATCTGCAAGGGTTTTGTTCAAAATGCTTGAATGTGGCTTACCGTGTCGGCTTGAGCTATCATTAAAAAATGAGTCACTACGAAGAACAAAAAAGAGTAAATGGTAGGTTTGCGACTGAGGCAGAGCCATCACTTAGCAAGCTTACGGTTCGCGTGCCGCCTAGCCTGAGAGCAAAGGTAGAGCAGATGGCTAATGGCAAAGTTGCAGACTGGCTACGCGAAGCGATCGCAGAGAAGTTAGAGCGCGAACAGCAAAACTTGTCTGCTTAAATGCCAGAGTCAACCATCTTACGCTCGAAGGATAAATTTATGATGCAATTCATAAGCTCTAGCGGCCCCGTAAAGAAATCTGACTATGACACCGACTTCAATCTGTGGGTAGATAAAACAGTTTCTCTACTGAGAGAAGAACGCTTTGACCAATTAGACTTACTAGATTTGATTGAGGAAGTTGAAGACTTGGGGAAAAGCCAGAGACGCGCGCTCACGTCTGATTTAACTAATGTTTTGATGCACTTGCTTAAATACAAATACCAGCCCCAAAAACGTAGCACAAGTTGGTTAAGTTCAATAGCAGAGCATCGCGATCGCATCGAGTTGATTCTTGAGGACAGTCCCAGCCTAAAAAACTATATTGATGAAGTTTGGGAAAAAAGCTATGGGAAAGCAAGAATTAGAGCAGCGATCGAAACTGAGTTACCAATTAAAACTTTTCCACTTGAATCGCCCTTTACACCAGATCAAGCATTAGATATTGATTGGTTGCCAGAACAAAACTGATTAGCCTAAATCTTGCTACCGATAGATTTACCTCAGCTAATTTGGTCGGGGTTTCCTTTTATGTGATCGCCAATTATTATGAACCCTTGTAAACCATCACTGCGGTGGAGACAAACCTTTGATGGAAACTACCCTCAAGTTGTTAATAGCTTGAGGTTTTTTTTGTCCCTCGCACTGCAACATTTTAGAGCGATGCGATTGCACTTTAGAAGCGTATATCGAGCGTATAACATTTACTTCTATACAAACGACTGGATGTATAGCAAATGTATATAGTTGATGTATATAACCCTGTAAGCATTATGGACGATAGTTAGTCTTAGCAAGGCTGTATACAATTTGCTATACAAAATGCTATACTGTATATGGACTTGTATATTATTTGTATAGCAATGAATAAGAGTCAAATTAATTTCCGTCTGCCAGATACTCTAATCGCCGCCCTCAAAGACCAGGCTGAATCAGAGGGTATAACTTCAACTGAGTTAGCAATCCGCTTATTAGAGGCTGGTTTGGGGCTGCCATCGTCAGATTACGCTATTGATGACTCTCGTATAGAGAAACGTATAGAATCACGTATAGCACCTCTTAGAGAACAGGTTACTCAGTTAAATCAATGTATAGAACTGCGTATAGCAACTGTTATACAGAAGGAGATAGCCCCGTTATTGGGGGAATTGAGCGCCTGAGAGTCAAGGACAAAACTCTCAGGCAAAAGCCGCCGCGCCAAACAATCACACCGGGCGAAGTCAAAGAGGTTCCCGCCGCGTTAGGCAGTGGCGAGGAAACGCAAAGCCGCAAAGAACTGGGCAAACTATTTAATGTCAGCCACGAAGCGATCCGAATTTGGGAAGAAAGCGGAAAACTCCGTTCGTTGGGATGGGAGCGGATACCCCACATCAAAAGCCCCGTGAAGTACAGCCGTACTACCCCGCTAATCGCCCCCCGCTAACTTCTCCTCTAAATTAGCTACCCTATTCTGGGGTATGAGTAGCATTCGCGCAGAAAACGGGGTTAAGAGATTTATATGAGTAAGACAAGCATTTTTAGAAGCGGAAACCCTTACTTTCTCGTTAAGTAGTGACTCAATGAGCGCTAGAAGTCAATGACCTTCGTTGTCGGGAGAATCCTTACCTAATAAGGCTTTTAAGCTTAACCCGGTTTTCTGTTCTGATGATACTCATACCCCCATTAAGTCGACAATACCCTCAGATCCTCTGCTACTGTTTGATCAAATTGTGATTAGCTAATAATTAACTTTCTTGCTTTAGTGATGCCATATCGATCACAAAACGATACTTCACATCATTTTTAAGCATACGCTCATAGGCTTCGTTAATTTTTTGGATGGGAATTATTTCGATGTC
>NZ_JBGTFY010000306.1:0-35208 GCF_041747015.1 Nostoc sp. | reverse complement strand
GACTTTACTTAATCATATCCTCAACAACCAACAGGGTTTGAAAACCGCTGTTCTAGTAAATGAATTTGGCGAAATTGGCATCGACAACGAGCTAATTGTTTCCACTGGTGAGAACATGGTGGAGCTAAATAATGGTTGTATCTGCTGCACTATTAATAATGATTTAGTAGATGCAGTTTACAAAGTTTTAGAACGCCAAGAAAATCTCGATTATCTAGTAGTGGAAACAACTGGATTGGCAGATCCGCTACCAGTAGCTTTAACATTTCTTGGCACAGAATTGCGAGATTTAACCCGCTTGGATTCGATTATTACCGTGGTGGACGCGGCGAATTACAGCCTAGATTTATTTAACTCAGAGGCAGCATACAGCCAGATTGCCTATGGTGATGTAATTGTGCTGAACAAGACTGATTTAGTTGATGAAGCTACTTTGAATGAGTTAGAAAGAAAAATTAACGAAGTTAAAGAAGGAGCAAGAATTATTCGCACTACGCGATCGCAAGTTCCACTACCTTTAATTTTGAGTGTTGGTCTATTTGAGTCTGATAAATATTTTGACACATTGGTAGATAACCACGACCATCACGATCATGATGACCACGATCACTCAACCTGTGGTCATGACCATCACGATCATGACCATGAACATCACGATCATCACCATCATTCAGACCATTTAGAAAATGATGGTTTTACTTCCATATCTTTTCAGAGTGACAAGCCTTTTTCTATTAGGAAGTTTCAATATTTCTTAGATAACCTGCTACCCTCAAATATCTTCCGAGCAAAGGGGATTATGTGGTTTGATGAAAGTCCAAAGCGTCATATTTTCCATCTTTGTGGTAAACGCTTTACCTTGGATGATGATGAATGGCAAGGTCAACTGAAAAACCAACTAGTGCTGATTGGTCAAAATTTGGATCGTGAGGCTTTAATTACTCAACTCGAAAACTGCATTTGTTTACCTTCAACCTCTCGTGGTAAAGGCTTTGGGAAATAAAAGTTAGGAGTGAGGAATTAAGAGTTTAACACTCGTACTCGTTCCCCGGTTCCACCTGGGAACGCATTCCCAATGGCTCCACCAGCGATGTTTGATCAATGAAAATGAGAGAATAGCGTAGGCGTAGCCCGCACTTCGACCCTTCTCTATGAGACGCTGCGCGTAGCAAGATCCCGTTCGCGTAGCGTCTCCGACAGGAGAAGGGTACGACAAAGCTCAGGGCAGGTGTTACCCTGAACCTGTCGAAGGGCAAGCTCAGTGACCATAGTAGATATCGCTTCCTCACTCCCCTGCATTACCAGGTTCTTCACTTCCCAACTGCTGTACCTGCTCTACGGTTAACCCCGTCACTTTCGCTACTATTTCCACCGAGATTCCCTCTTTGAGCAAATTCATCGCTACACGTCGAGCTTCTTCCGCACGACCTTCGGCAAGACCTTCGGCAAGACCTTCGGCAAGACCTTCGGCTAAACCTTCAGCAAGGATAGCTTGATAAGTTACTGACTCCTGCATAAGTTCTCTCCGCAGCAATTGTTGAATTATCTCTTTCTCTAATACTAGCCCAGCCAGAATGAACGCTGAGGCTGCAATATTGTTCTGGATACGTTGATCAGTAATTGCTGAAATTTCCTGAGCAACTTGTTGTAACGTAGCGGTACGGTTATTTGTCTGACTTAACACCGCAAATGGTAATAATCCTGGATGCTCCAAAAATACACTTGTTGGTTGCTCCCAAAGACGAATTACCTCGAACCTATGAAAGGTTTCTGACAAAGTGAATGTGGTTTGTTGCACAAGTTCTGAATTTGTCTGTTGCAAATAAATCACTACCTGACGCATTCGCTTACTTTTAAAGCGGCGATACCCTCGCAACCGATAATCAATCATCCGAAAGGGAATATCAGCTTTGGGCTGGGTTTGGAACTCCAAATGCAGCACAATTTCATCGGATTGGAGCAATATCAGCGCATCAGCGCGGATTGGTTCAAGGGAGAGTTCAGAAGGGCTTAATTCTGTAAGAGTGATAGATTCTCCTAACAGCCAAGTAGCAAAGTCACTGGAGAAAGTTTCAGCAAGGAACTTACAAACGTTATCGAACATTAAAAAATTTTATCAGGTGTTAGGCGCTCATCATAATCAATTTTGAAGAAATTTCGATAAGAATTTAGAGATTTAATTTAACTCTAGACTGTGGTGTTCTAATTGATGAGAGAATATTAAATTAACCATCAAAAAAGTTTAAATTCATTGATCATGGCGAAAATCCAGTTTTCTAAAGGTCTTGACGAAGAAGTAACTCCAGAGGTGCGCTTGACGCGATCGCGCACTGGCGATAGTGGCACAGCGACATTTATTTTTACGAATCCTAAAATTTTAGACCAAGGTAGCACCGAAGACATTACCGGGATGTACTTGATTGACGAAGAAGGAGAGATAATTACCCGTGAAGTTAAGGCTAAATTTGTCAACGGAAAACCGGAAGCATTAGAAGCACTTTACGTGATGAAATCAGCCCAAGAATGGGATCGTTTTATGCGCTTCATGGAGCGGTATGCTGAAGAAAACGATCTCGGACTTAGCAAAGCTGAAAAATAAGGCATAGGGCATAGGGCATAGGGCATAGGGCATAGACAATTTTTTCATGTTCAATGCGCCATTCCCTGTGTCCGATTGCCCATTATCAAAAGTTAAAAGCTTAACCGATGATACAACAACCCCATCCAGATTCGCCTGGGATTACGGTAACTTGTGCTGTGGTTACTGTCAGCGATACACGCACTTTAGAAACAGATAAAAGTGGTCAGCTAATTCAGCAGTTACTCCTTAATGCTAACCATGCTGTAGGAGCCTACACAATTATCAAAGATGAACCAACACAAATTCAAGGGCAGATAGAAAATCTGGCTAAAAGCACAAATTTGGATGCTGTAATTTTCAATGGTGGCACAGGTATTGCACGAAGAGATACCACCTACGATGCTATTGAAAAATTACTGGAGAAAACCTTGCCGGGATTTGGCGAGTTATTTCGTTTTTTAAGTTATCAAGAAATTGGTTCGCGGGCGATCGCCTCTCGCGCTATTGCTGGTGTTTATCAAAATAAATTAATTTTCTCCCTTCCCGGTTCCAGTAATGCTGTGCGGCTAGGGATGGAAAAATTGATTTTGCCGGAACTCACTCACTTGGTAAGTCAGGTTTGCAAGGGAGTGAAATGAGCAGCCGTTCGGGAGTTCTCATGATAAGTTTTGTAAAACTAACAGATCACGAACTGAATTCATCCCTTTTATCCTTACATTTTGAACCTATCCAGAATTATAGTTAAACGCATGAAATGTTAATATCAGGTCAGCAATGGAGCCTATTCAGTGGAATTGCATAATTGCTCACGGCATCACTGCATTTTCATACTTTGGCATCCCTACAGTAATAGGGGTTTTCTTTGCCAAAACTAAGGCAACTATACCTTCTAAGTTTTGGCTAGCCTTTTTCTTATCAGGTGGATTCGTACTATTTTGCGGATTTCACCACCTTTTGGCGGTCTTTGAGCCACATTCGGCAGTGTCGCTGTTGCACTTAGGCGTACTCGACTTAATGGCGTTTGTTTCGTTGTCTGCCTTACTTTACTTGATGCCAACTGCTTATCAAATTGTCGAGGCGATCGCTAAATATCAAGAAGATAACCGCGAACTTCAACGTAGTCAGCAGATGCAACGGCTATTCCTAGATCAGGTACCCTTTGCAGCCTATATCAAAGATGAGCAATCTAGAGTACTCTACTACAACCAGGAGCTACAGACTAGATTTTCGGTAAATTCACAAGAATGGTTGGGGAAAACGGATAGTGAATTCTTGCCACATCCAGAAGAAGGGCGGCGGGTAATGGAAAACGATCAAATCGTTTTGAAGACTCTACGCCCCTTGAAGGTGATTGAAGAGGTAAAGACACTTGGTAATGATCAGCCGTGTTACTGGCTATCGTTTAAGTTTCCGTTTAGCGATAACGCAACGGGCGCTAACCGTATCGGTGGGATTAGTATTAATATTACAGAATCTATAGAAGCAGAGCGATCGCTCACTAAGCTAAATCGGCAGCTAGAAGAAAAAACACTGGAATTTGAGGCAAAAAAACGAGAAATTATATATCTCTCAGATATGGCGGATATGCTTTATTCCTGCGAGTCTGAAGATGAGGTGTATAAAGTGGCCGCTTTAACCTGTTCCAAGCTGTTTCCTAATATGAGTGGTTGTATCTGTATAATTGCTAATTCCAAGAATTATGTTCAGATGAATAGTATTTGGGGGGGTAAAAGAAGCAGTAAAGAAATATTTTCACTATCTGATTGTTGGGCATTGCGAAGAGGAAAATTTAATCTTTTATCGCTTGGCGACTCAGGACTGATGTGCAGCCACTTAATACAGCCTGTTAGCGGCGCACATTTGTGTATTCCATTATTTGGACAAGGTGAAGAAGTTGGGATTTTACACATCCATGCGCTTGAAGAAATCAGTCCCGAAGAGCAACAAATTACTGAAATTATTGCTAGAACCTTAGGGTTTGCACTGAATAATCTATTGATAAAACAACGTCTAACCCATGATAATTTACGGGATGGGATGACCCAACTATTCAATCCAACCTATCTGCAAACCATAACGGAACAGAGGCTAGCGGAAGCTGAACGATCGGGACAACCTCTAAGTGTTATTTTCCTTGATATCGATAACTTTAAATCTTACAACTCGCTCTATGGGCATGTGACTGCCAACATTGTTATTCAGGGATTAGCAAAACTGCTGTTAAAATCTATTCGCTCCTTTGACATTGCTTGTAGATGGGGTGGTGAAGAATTTGTGATTGTGATGCCTAATATGACACTAGAAACGCTCAGGAAGCGAGTAGAAAAACTAAGGGTAGATGTTGAACAAATGCAATTGAGGGACGGCGATCAGATCCTCGAAAGGATCACCGCTTCTTTTGGAATAGCTGTATCAGAACCAGGGATTACAGTTAAAGATTTTCTGAATCTGGCAAATCAAGCGATGCTTGAGGCCAAGCGAACAGGGAAGAATCGGGTTATGGAGTATGTAAATACCTCTGATTGAAGAAGAATGCAGAAGTCAGTAGTCAGTATAAAAAACAACTCCCTGAAGATGTGGGAGTGTGATTTTGGATTCGAGCAGTTTTTCAAACAATTCAGAATGGAGCGATGTCTGCAGCGGGCTGCGCCTACGCCAAACAGATAGCAGCCAAGATAGCAGCGATGACATAAAATACTCCAACAACTTGCAATTCTGACCAGCCACTCAGTTCTAAATGATGGTGTAAAGGTGCCATTTTAAAAAGGCGCTTACCTTTGCCATCAGGGCCTTTAGTAGCTTTGTAATAACTTACCTGTGCCATCACAGAAAGGGTTTCGACGAAGAAGATACCACTGAGAATAAACAGCGCTACTAAGGTGTTTGTCAATAGCGCCACAGCCGCTAAAGCTCCTCCCAGTGCCAAAGAACCAGTATCTCCCATGAAAACGCGAGCTGGGTTACGGTTATGGGCTAAGAAACCTAAGCATCCACCACTTAAAGCAGCACAGAAAACCATCAACCCTGGAGCGGTAGGCGCGATCAGTGCACCTAATGCCAAAAGTGCGATCGCTACTGTTCCGGCTGCCAAACCATCAATCCCATCTGTTAAATTAGTCGCATTACTTTCTGCAACTAGCACAAAACCTGCTAAAGGCCAGAATAAAAATCCCAAAGGTAATGTAAAACTTACCCAAGGTAAAGCAATATTTGTAATATTAGAAGGCTGATTAAACATCATCCATAAACAAAACACGGCTGCAAAACTCATCTGCAAAGCCAGTTTCAATTGGGGAGATATACCTTTATTTGATTTACGGCGCAGAATTTGCCAATCGTCAAGCCAGCCAATCAATCCGTAGCTGATTGTCAATGCTGAAACTGCAACTACCTCTGTAGCAAAGTTAGACAATATACAGGCGAATATCACAGCTACAGGTACAAAAAATATACCTCCCATTGTTGGGGTGCCTGCTTTTTTCAAATGGGCTTGGGGTCCATCTTCACGGATTATTTGGCCAGTCTTGAGTGCTTGAAGTAGAGGTATTACCCAATAACCGACAACACCCGAACTCAGCGCACACAATAATAGTGGCAGAGTTAATGACATACTTTGCCAAGGTAGCCTATTGGCCATCGAATCTAAGAAAAATGCTGTTGTACCCAGACCTACGGCTAATAAAGAGGCTAGAGCGATTCCAGAAATATTTAATCCTTGCTCAGGAGATAATTTAGCGTCCACAAAAGTTTCCCTTCACTCCACACTTTTAAAACTGAATCCCAGAAACTAGGAATACTACCAAGTCCCTAGCCTGAAAAGGCTAATCTTCAGCGATTCCTATATCGTCATCGTCATCAATATCGTAGTCGGCAATTCCAACTTCTACACCCATGAGAGAGTCTATTTCTTCTTCGTCATCTTGAAAATCCGGTTCGTGAACGTCACGCGCTATGATCCGACCATTGGTTTGCAACCAGTCCAATAAAGAAGACTCTTACTTTAGGGGGATGACATCGGCTCGTTGGTTACGAGGGTATTCACGTAATGAATAGTTCAACATATCGAGTTAAGACAAGAAAATAGTTACGTAAGTGTGACATTTAGAGTCTATCACTTGACATGGATTTATTTAGTTATCTTTTCAACCCTTCAATCGAGAAATCCGCATTGAGATAGAAATTTTTTATTTAATAGGCATATCGCCTCCACCAGGAGATTATTAGCAATTTTTATAGTTCTACATATATGTCATGAATATCTTGTTTATGCTGATGGAAAGTGAGTGATTTTTGAGGTGATAGGTGATGATGGAAAAAGCGGCTCTCATGAATGCGATCGCTGGTACAAATCGCGGTTTACTGGCGACTGAACTACAGAAACAAGCTATCTTAGCTGCGATCGCCAATTTAGAAGACTTTAATCCTACACCCCGTCCGGTGGAAGCTAACAATTTGCTAGATGGCAATTGGCGATTACTATACACCACTAGCAAGGCTCTTTTAAACTTAGATCGTCTACCTTTGTGCAAACTGGGTCAAATCTATCAGTGTATCCGAGTAGAGACTACCAGTGTTTACAACATAGCTGAGATTTATGGCTTACCTTATCTGGAAGGATTAGTCAGCGTTGCTGCTAAATTTAAGCCAGTTTCCGATCAGCGTGTCCAAGTGAAATTTGAGCGGTCTATTATCGGCCTACAACGTTTAATAGAATACAATTCTCCGGTAACTTTTATCCAACAAATTGAAGCAGGTAGAAAATTTCCGGGGATCGATGTTGCAATCAAGAGTGATCAACAGCAAGGCTGGCTAGATATCACTTATATAGATAACGATCTGCGGCTCGGCAGGGGTAACGAGGGAAGTGTGTTCGTATTGAGTAAAACATAACCTTGTACAAAATGACCGTTTGGGAAAGAAGGTACGCTATAACGTGTGACTTGTCAAGTAGGCTCTAATACCGTTTTAAATTCGGGATGTGCTATGGCAGTGCGTAGATGAGCAAGATAAGGGAGAAAGAATAACTAATATTCAATGCCCAATGCCCCACGCCCAATACCAAATTCAGACAAATAACTTAACAAAGACTCTTGGTGCGACCTTCAGGTTGTAGAGTGAAATCAATTAGCCCTCTAGATTGGCGATTGATAACTAAAAGGGAAAATAATCATGGTTCAACGTGGTTCTAAAGTACGTGTTCTCCGCCCTGAATCCTACTGGTTTCAGGATTTAGGAACTGTGGCTTCTATTGATCAAAGCCAAAACGGCATCAAATACCCAGTAATTGTCCGCTTTGAAAAGGTAAATTACTCTGGTATCAATACCAACAACTTTGCCCAGGATGAATTAGTAGAGGTTGAAGCACCAAAGGCTAAACCACCTAAAAAATAAGCAGCAAAGCTACAAGGGGGTTGTTTGATGCGATGATGAAGGGAAGTCTTAAGTATGAAGTCTGAAACTTTCAGTTTATTCATCCTTCGTCCTAGCCTACCCTAATCTACGAGAAGCCGCCCTGCGGGTATTTACGGTTTCTTTTTGGTAGTACGGCAAACCACTTAAGTGTGTCTAAAATACTACCTTATCTTTTTTTCATTGAATTGACCTCCAAGTACATCAAAATTGCCTGCTTAATCAGCTTGAATGCCTGAACTGCCTGAAGTCGAAACAGTCCGAAAGGGTCTAAATCAATTGACCCTCAACCAAGAAATTACGGGTGGAGATGTGTTGCTCGATCGCACCATTGCCTACCCGTTTTCTGTAGGTGAGTTTGTTGATGGAATTAAGAAGAATGCGATCGCCACTTGGCATCGTCGTGGTAAATATCTCCTAGCTACACTCACCTCTCTATCTCCCTCATCCTCCTCATCTTCCCCCTCCTCAGACAGTTGGCTAGGGGTTCATCTGCGAATGACCGGTCAACTACTATGGCTACATCGAGATGAACCATTACACAAGCACACACGGATAAGATTATTCTTTGGAGATCAGCAGGAATTACGCTTTGTTGATCAACGTACTTTCGGTAAAATGTGGTGGGTTCCGCCTGGTGTTAGTGTAGAAAGCATTATTACTGGTTTAGAAAAACTGGCAGCAGACCCATTCTCACCCGATTTCACTGTCGAGTATCTAGCTCTTAAACTCCAAAACCGCCGCCGTCCGATTAAGACTGCGTTACTCGATCAGTCGGTAGTGGCGGGATTAGGTAACATTTATGCCGATGAAGCGCTGTTTAAAAGTGGAATTTTACCCGAAACCTTGTGTATAGATTTGCAGCTAAAGCAAATTCAGCATTTGCGAACAGCCATAATTAAAGTGTTAGAAACCAGCATTGAGGCTGGTGGTACGACTTTTAGTAATTTTCTAAATGTTAAAGGTACTAACGGCAACTATGGTAGTGTAGCCTGGGTTTATAACCGCGCTGGAGAACCCTGTCGAGTTTGTGGTACAGAAATTCAACGGATTAGGTTAGCTGGGAGATCCAGTCACTTTTGCTCCCAGTGTCAAACGCTACGGGGAGTTAGGAGTTAGACGCAAATAATCAGAATATAGCTATGACTTATGCTTACGCAAAACTACACGCTGTAGGGGCAATTCATAAATTGCCCTTACCTGAAAATCAAAGTTTCGGCTATTGTTTGCGTAAGTCCTAAATAGTGTAGGATGCCGAAAATCTGAACTAATGAATCACCCTAACGCGATAATACAACGGAGGAAACCTCCCGCTTTATTTTAGGCAACGTACCGACTCTTGTACAACGGTTTTATATTTAACCTAACCCACATACTTAGGAGTTAAAAGTTAGGAGTTTTTACTTATAACTCGGAACTCTTTTAAAATACAGATGAAACAAGTTACAAATTTCAGAGAGGAACTTATGGCAGTCAAAAAAGGAGATATGGTTCGCGCTGTCCGCGAGAAACTGGAAAACAGTTTGGAGGCAAAAGCCAGTGATACTCGCTTTCCTTCTTATTTGTTTGAAACCAAGGGCGAAATTCTAGATGTCAAGGGTGATTACGCCCTGATTAAGTTTGGGAAAGTGCCAACACCTAATGTTTGGTTACGTGTGGATCAACTCGAAGAGTTTAAATCTTGAAGAATAATCAGAAGCGGAGCGGAGACGCTCTGCCTCACCTCAAAAAATAACTAAACAAACGTGCCATTCAACTATTATATACTGTCGGCGTTTAGAAAAAGTTAGGACTATTTTCAATCTTACAATAATAGCTTGTAACGACTACTTTAATCATATATTTTTTGTGTATGATTGTACACTAGGAGTCAAGCTAATCAAATCGTTAATATTGCGCTTCATTGTATCGCAAATTCCATCTAAGGGTAAATCATTGGCATCATAACCAAAGGGGTTTTCTATCTCCAAACCGATGGCTTCAATGCCAAATACTGTAAAACCAACCAAAGCAGCAATTAAACCTGTCCACCAACCCAGACTCTCGACTATTTGAAAGGGTAGCAAGAAACAATATAGTAACAATAATTGCTTAAGATGAATGGCATAAGCTAATGGCATAGGTGTTTTTAAAATACGTTCGCAAGCACCCAAATTATCCACAAGACTATTCAATAATTCTTGCATAGATGTTAACTGGTAGCTATTAAGGCAATTTCGATGATACTGGTGCTGTAAATAATCTCCTATCCAAAAGGCAACCTCTATAGGGGGATTATTCATAGTCTTTAGTTTTATATACTTAGTAGATGGCATTAATTCTTCTAACTCGCTATTGACAGCTTCTCCACGCAAATGTAATTTAGTTGTCACAGCAAAAGCTATCAATAAATTTAATGCCGTAATTTTGTCGTCTTTATCTTCTGGTGAGATTTCATCAATTGATACCCAAATTTGCCGTGCCAGATTTCGGACATTGTTTACTATAGATCCCCAGCATTTTCTACCTTCCCAAAATCGCTCATAAGCAGTATTTGTGCGAAATACAAGTAACAAGCCTAAAACAATACTAGGAATAACACTTCCTAAAATAGGTTGGGATACAGGTATCTTAAAATGGTAAAGTATAGAAATAAAAAATCCGAAAGCTCCACACCATAAAATGTGTTTGTAGACCGCTTTCATCACCGAACCTTTAAGTTGTAATGTTGTGTGTATCCATTTCAGTTTTTCGGCTGTCATGCAGTCACCCTAAGATAATATTTAGCGAACCGATACATTAAACATCAGATGCTTTAAAAATAATAACTATAGAAATAGCACAATTGGTAAAAAGGATACTTTAATAAGTAGTTTTAATAAAGAATAGAATAGGTTTGCGGCAATGACTATATCCTACCTTCTGTTAAAAAGTCAAAAGCGATGCCTACGGTGGACACTGACTTGTACTGAGCTTTGTCGTAAAGCCTGCGGCATAGCTTCGCTTAAGGCGCAGCGTCTCGTAGAGAAGTGCTCGCTATGCCTACGCGGTTAATTGTAAAGAAATGTAAATATTTTACGGTAGCTGCATAAATTCCGTGACTCACCCGATAAATACAAATCCTGCCCTGTAAATTAAGCGTTTAGACATAACTTATTTAGTTATGTCTTTTTTTAGGGGTTAATCTCGAAATGTTGAATTTCAACCAAATAACCACTAGGATTAAGTAAAAAACAGTGGTAAATGTTGTAGTTTTCATTTACTGTATGTGGCTTTTCAAATTCGACGCCACGTTCTTTATACTGGTAGAATTCTGCGGACGCATCAAGCTCATGAGTATAAAAGAATGTAACCTGCTGTTCAATTGGCGGATGATCAGACATAAAGTACATTTGAGTAAATACCCCAACGACATTTAGCGATCGCATAGGTAAAAATTGATTGATGTTAGAAACCTGTTACTACTCCAGAAGCCTTAAGTGCATCTGGAGTTTCTTTTGTGAAAAAGCGATCAAAATTTCTTAAATCATCCAGATATACCAAAATACGCCTGAATAGGGATGCATACTGAATTATCTATATCTAACACGGAGCGTCACTTGTTGATGTACTCCTTTGCCAAACAAGTCTCACAAAACAGCCTCAGATCGTCTGAGGCTGTTTTGCGTTACTTCAAACATAAAAAGCGTATACACGAGAAGCACAGCATTTGATCCGTAGATGTACTTAACTGGATTCGAGTGTATACCCTGATGACGTAAGATGCTCTGAGAGAGAAAGATTGATGTAGGTAAATGCGTATCTTTCCTGACTCCAGATTTGCCACAAACATTTCTGGAGTTTTTTTATTACTAGAATTTAAAATAACATAGTTAAGCGATCGCACTTCCAAATTTGGCACAAATTCAAGTGCGACCACAGTTCATAATAAATGCTTATTTCACTGTATATGTCACAAAAATATCCTTTTTCATCTCTACTTCCGCCGGGGCATCTGGATTATAAGTCGGTGATAATAAAAAACTGGCAAAAGATGGTAAAGGAACTCCAGTTTTAGAACTACATGAGGGATATAATAATGTGTAAAATGGTTCAGCTACAGAAGGAGTACCAAGTTTAACGCCCATAGGAATTGCTAAAGCTTGAGCGCGACTTTGAGCGTCTTTCATAGCTGATTGATAAACTGAACTCTGCAAAGCCTGACAGTCATTTACTGCATACTCAACACCCACATTCTTGATAGAAAGGTTTTCAATTTTGCTCGTAGACTTGTTCGCTACACCAACAATTTCCTGGACGCGAGCCTCCAAAGGAGGAGCTGCGCTAACGCGTGTTGGTTTTTCTAGTCTTACTAATATCTTGGCGTTATTTTCACTGGAATTAGTATTAATTTGTACTTGAATTTTATCAGCACTAATTCCTTTGGCAACTAGGCTATCTACTACAGGCTGGAGAGTTGCTTTAGTTAATGATTTTTTGTTTGGTAAAGATTCTACTGCTGTTTTGTCATTTAAGAATAGAGTCGGTGAGGCAGCCCGGTCTTGTTGTTCCAACAAAGAGGGACTGCCGTTCGCCTTTGGCGTGCCGGAGGCATACCCGGAGGGTGAAGATAAGCGGCGGGCTTCTGGTAGAGATGATGGTTGCACTTCTAACTCATCATTGCTACCTCGGCTACTGAATACCAATTCAATATCCGCTGTATCTGCTGGCACTCTAACTACCCCTTGACCGATTACCATTAATGAATGGCGATCGCTTGCTGGTGGGTAAAATAATTGGGCATTAGTAACTTTAGGTGTTAATGCTCCCACCCCTATAGTTACGGTAATACTTAGCATTAAAGCAGTTATTTTTCTCATATCCTGGGAATGTCCTCTGAACTTAGTAATTGTCAAAGTTTACACCTCAAGAGCAATATACTGAATCCTTCATCCAAAGAATTAACTAAAAAAGGTACTGAGTACCAAAGAAAGGAATAAGGTAAAGATTACAGGCGACAGATTATCAAATGACAAAATGGCTAATAGTAGAATAAGGTACAGAAAAGCTGCACAGAAGGGAGGAAGGGAAATTGGATGAGATGAGGGAGGCGCTAGAGTTAGCGACCGAAGAAGAATTGCAAGACTTAACGGCAATTCTATTTAGTCGTAAGTTCAATCCCCTAGACTATGTACACACACCCGAACCCATCGAAGTGCAAAGCCAAGACCGCAAAGCTTGGCTAGACTCACTAGAGGGGCGCTTTCGCTTTTTGGCGGCAGATGGGATGACGGTATTACGGGGACGCACAGGGCAGGTAACTTACCGACAAGCCTTAGTTCAAGTATGTAAGTATCTAAAAATTTCCTATTCTAATCAGTTACCAACCATTGAGTTAGAAGCAGAAGTATTTTTGCATCTGCTAGGACAGGTGTGGAAAAAATTACCTGAACAGGAAAAGCAAAAATTGACTGTACGGGTGCAGCAGCAGCTTGTCAAATCAGAACTAAAACAACCGCTACCACTTTTATTGCAACGTGACCCCTTGAGCTTACTTTTCAAAGGCGGTAGTGCATTGGCTGTTACTTCCATGCTCCAGCCACTCGTGCTTAAGCAAATTGCCCGTCAATTTGCTATCCATTTTGCTACTTATGAAGTAGCAAAACAAGCGGCGATTAAAGGCTCACAAGCAGCTACAATGCAATTTCAAAGCTATGTAGCAATGCAAATGGCCGGACGGGGTATGACTTTGAGCGCAGCTCGTTATGGAGCAACCCGTAGTATGTTTGCCGTTATCGGACCGATGATGTGGACTTGGTTTTTTGCGGATTTAGGGTGGAGAGCGATCGCTACTAACTATAGTCGGATCATCCCTACCATCTTCGCCTTAGCTCAAATTCGCCTCACTCATGAGGAATGTTGGGAGCCAGCTTGAACAAGGCTTTTTACCATCCAAACTCTTGTTGGCAATCCTCTTGGAACTACTCTCTATTGGCACTGTTAATCTTCCCATTGAGTCCTTTATTGGGGGCTGTGACTATAGGTTTTGTATCATTAATAACTTGGGTGAGACAATACCGCAAAATTAGCCGCCGCCCCCTCAACTGGGGATTTGCCCTTTTGAGTGTGTTGCTGATCATGACTGCTGGGTTTGCTCAGAATAAAACAGAAGCTTTCCTCGGCTTATTTAATTTATTACCGTTCTTTTTAGTTTTTGCTGCCCATAGCACTCTGATTCAGACATTTGCTCAATTGCGGCAAATGGCTTGGATGATAGTCATCGGTTCCATGCCGGTGGTGATTATCGGCTTGGGGCAGTTGTTTTTGGGCTGGAGTTTAAAGTTCCAGTTTTTGTGGATTGTTTTAGATTGGACGATCGCACCAGGAGGAAATCCCCCAGGGCGCATAGCCTCACTTTTCTTGCACGCTAACACCTTCGCAGCTTATCTGGTGATAGTTTTCATCCTTGGTCTAGGGTTGTGGCTAGAACAATGGCGATTGGGGATTAGGAAAAATTCAGTTCCCCTGCTTTTCCTAACCGTGGCGGTGATGACAAATTTCATCGCCTTGATTTTCACCAACTCGCGCAATGGGTGGGCGCTCGCTATTTTTGTCTGTTTAGCTTATGCACTCTACCAAGGTTGGCGCATTCTTGTAGGTGGCGTCGCTAGTATCTCCGCTGGTGTGCTTTTGGCAGCTTTTGCTCCTTTGCCAGTCGCTAAATTTTTTCGTCAGTACATTCCTGCCTTCTTTTGGGCAAGGTTAAATGACGATATGTATCCAGATAGACCAGTTGCTTTAATGCGAAAAACTCAGTGGGAGTTTGCCTGGTCTTTAACTCAGCAGCATCCCTGGACTGGCTGGGGCTTACGCAGTTTTAGTGGACTCTATAAAGCACAGATGCAGATTCCCTTGGGTCATCCCCACAACTTATTTTTGATGTTATCTGCTGAAACTGGTTTTCCCAGTACTTTGTTATTTTGTGCCTTACTCAGTTGGATTTTGATTACGAGCATCCAATTACTGCGAAAGTCAAAATATCTAAATACAGAAGACAGATTAATATTTTTTAGTTATCTTCTAGCCTTTGTTGGGTGGATTCTATTCAATACAGTAGATGTAACCCTATTCGATTTTCGTTTGAATACGCTCTCATGGTTAATTTTGGCTGCCATTTGTGGAGTAGTACATCGCCATAAACCAATACGCTTGGGTTAAGACTCAATCCTCCTTAAAAAAGCAGAGAGTTAAGCCTTCTAATAGTTTTTTCAGTGTATGCACTGAGGATATCTAGAGTTTTAAAGTCAATAATATGACTATAGAACGTGGCTAATACCTAATTAGTCACTGTTGCTGATTGTTGGGAAGGTGTAGGGACAACCCTTTGGGGTTTTCCTGCATGACGGGCATCTCTTGTAGATGCCCTTTTGTATATTTATTATTTTTCTTCAGTTAAACACAATTTAAAAAAATATTGAATTTGACGGAGTATCTGAAAAATTTTTATCTTTCATCAAGGAATGTAAAACATGGTTACTGAAATTCAACTAGGTCTTTGTAACCCGCCGGAACATATCTATTTGTATGTGAAAAGCGGAGAATTAAACGGGGAATCTTACCTGTGGTATAACTACGATATCAATAATGAGAGAACTATTCCTGTACAACAAACAGGGCTAACTGGGTATATATCCGAACTGAAATTAAAAACAGGAGAATTTAAGGGAAAGGACAACACTAAATTAGACATCGTTGTGAGAGCGGATGAAATTTATGTTGTTAGGACTGGAATAGAAACGAACTTTGCTAAAACTTTCCTTTTAGCTGTATCACTAGTTCAGGACTTTTCCAAGCCACTAATTATCGCTCCCATTGCTGGAAACGAGAATGTGGTTTTTTGTAACCTCTACGACGCGGCGACTAAAACCAGAATTCGCTCTGAATGGAACAAAGATGCTGATTGGCTGGCAATTATTGATAATGTTCAAACTAAGTTGCAGACATCTAAAAACTTCCATGTTGTCTCTGGTGAGCCAATACTGTTTTGAATAACTGAGGAATTTAGAAAAGTAATACCAGTTTTAAAAAAGAATACAGCACATGGACAAAAGCCTGCTCTAATTACTTTCAGAGTAAGCTTGAGATGTGATTTTTAGCTATAGCTCTAAGAGGATGTTTGAAAAGTCCTATTGTAGGTAGCAAAACGTTCTATATCCCCCTAAGTCCCCCTTTTTAAGGGGGACTTTGATTCCGGTTCCCCCCTTTTTTAAGGGGGGTTAGGGGGGATCGATAAGTGCCTAAAATCACAGATCAATACTTTTCAAACATCATCTAAGGTAAGTAGGTAAACCGGGAGATACATTCGCGTTAGCCAAGTCCAGACTCTCTATAACTGTTTCAATTGTTCTGAGGTTGGCTCCATTTCAGCGCTAAACTTTAGCTAAACGCAAGTTTAAACTTTATTATAACTGCAATGTCTGACGACAAGCCGCTCTGCGTCTACGTGTCCAATATTCTGATTAGCATTCAAGATTCAATAACCTTTATGGTGTAAGCTCTCTGTAAAATGGGTGTGTCGGTAACGAAAAAAGACGCATTCATAACCAACATTATGCTCACAACAGCTAACTTTATTCAGTACACCCAATGGTCAGGCATAGCTACCTTGGCATTCGCTGCCTTAGCAGTTTTGGCTTTTATTCTCAAATGGAGCATCCGGTTTCGGCTGGTGGGTGCGACTGGCTTTATGCTGGTGCTGACGGGTGGTTTATTTTCACTCGGAATAGTCCCCTTGAGTCGTACCGTGATTCCAGGAGCAGTCCGCTACACTTTAGTTTATGACAATGGCTCAACCCAAGCGGTGATTGCCACATCACCCAAAATTTCCCCCACACAATTAGAAGCAACTTTACGGCAAGCAGCTAGTAATCTTTACTCCTATGGTCGTTTAGGTACACGGACAGATAACCAGTTGACAGTTCGCGCCCGTACCGTTATCCACCTGGAACCAGGGATTTCTGTACCACTTTACTTGGGTGAGATTAAGCGATCGCTCGTTTCTCGTGAAAATTCCGCAATTAAAGTCGAAATTTACACAGACAAATTTGCCCAATTGCCAAAACCTACCGTTAAAAGCAGCAGGTGAGCAGAGGTGCAGGGGGGAATTTTTATACAAGTTTCTCTTTATCCCCTCTGCCTCATCCCAGAATCCAAAAATGATTCATCTGTTATCAATGACTTTTCCTAAGAGTCTCAAAATGGTAATGTTAATTAATTCTCTGGTCATTCAAAACTTTGATAGTTCAGAATTTTAGGCTAATGGGCATCATAGATTTAAGCAACGTCGTCAAGCTACTCAATCAGTGGGCAACAGGCTTTGTCTATGTTTATGGCTAGGTTAAAATTAAGCTGAGTCGGGTATAAGGTTGTAATCATCCTGAAAAAAGCATGGCAACAGGTATCCCTAGCCGTAAGTCTATTAAATTAAGAAATATCAAGGTTTTGGCAAACTAGATTATATGTCCAGTAAATTATCCACTCAACCTTCTTTGTCTACTCAAGCTTCTAGTTCGTTATTTACGCTCACAGTCGCCCCAGCAAAAGTAATCCGTGGTTCTGGGGTGTTGCAAGCAGCCGCAGCAGAGATTGCCTGTTTAGGAAGTCGTCCTTTAATTGTGGCAGGCAAGCACACTCTCGCCATCAGCCAAAAAAATTTGCAACCAGTTTTAGAAAGGCAACAGTTACATACTGCTCAAGCGACCTATGGTACAGATTGCTGCGAAGCTAGCTTAAAATCTTTACAGAAGACGGCAAAAGAACATAAAGCTGATGTAATTATCGGCGTTGGTGGCGGCAAAGCCCTAGATACAGCGAAATTAGTCGCGCAGCAGCTACAGTTACCGGTGGTGACAATTCCGACTTCAGGAGCTACCTGTGCCGCTTGGAGTGCCTTGTCGAATGTTTATTCCGAAGATGGGGCATTTCTCTACGATGTCGGGCTGTCTCGTTGTCCTGATTTATTGATCCTCGATTATGACTTGATTAAAACCGCACCACAACCTACTTTAGTCGCTGGAATTGGTGATGCGATCGCTAAGTGGTATGAAGCCTCAGTTAGCAGTGGGCATTTGCAAGACACTTTAGTTATTGCTGCGGTGCAACAAGCACGAGTTTTGCGAGATATCCTTTTGCAAAAGTCAGCCACCGCCCTGAAAGAACCAGGTAGCGAAGTTTGGCGAGAAGTGGTAGACGCTACTGTTTTACTCGCTGGGGTAATTGGGGGACTGGGAGGAGCGCAGTGCCGCACGGTTGCCGCCCATGCCGTGCATAATGGTTTAACGCATATTTCAGGACACGGCAGTATTCATGGCGAAAAAGTTGCTTTTGGGATTTTAGTGCAATTGCGTTTAGAAGAAATGTTACAAGGCAATCAACTAGCAGCATCGGCACGACAACAGTTGTTAAAGTTCTATGCAGAAATTGGACTGCCGCAAAAATTAAGCGATTTAGGATTGGGCAACATCACATTAGGCGAGTTGCAAACAGCCACTGAAATTGCCTTAGTTCCTAATTCTGACATCCATCGACTACCATTTAAAGTCGCGCCAGAACAGTTGATGGCAGCAATGGTTTCTACCACTGCACCCATAGATAGTAGAGAGACTACGGCGATCGCCTCGATGGAGGTTCCCTCCGCACGGCGCAGCCTGACAAATCGAGTTTCGCCCCAGGGAATGAGTGACGAGGTTGAAGAATGAGTTTGAATTGGATTGTCCCAGCAGAACGCATACAAAAACTGCCACCTTATGTATTTGCCCGTTTAGATGAACTCAAAGCTAAAGCCCGGGAACAAGGGTTAGATTTAATTGATTTGGGTATGGGAAACCCCGATGGTGCCACACCAGCACCAGTAGTAGAAGCAGCGATCGCAGCCTTGAAAGATCCCGCCAATCACGGTTATCCTCCTTTTGAAGGCACTGCTAGTTTCCGGGGTGCGATCACCAACTGGTATTATCGCCGTTATGGTGTGGTTCTCGATCCTGATAGTGAAGCCTTACCGCTACTGGGTTCTAAAGAAGGATTAACTCATTTAGCGATCGCCTACGTTAACCCTGGCGATTTAGTTTTGGTTCCTTCTCCCGCTTATCCCGCCCATTTTCGGGGACCTGCGATCGCAGGTGGGAAAATTCACAGTTTGATTCTTAAACCAGAGAATGACTGGTTAATCGATTTAGCTGCAATTCCTGACGAAGTTGCAAAACAAGCTAAAATTCTCTATTTCAATTATCCCAATAATCCCACCGCCGCCACAGCCCCCCGCGAATTTTTTGAAGAAATTGTCGCTTTCGCCCGTAAATATGAAATTTTACTGGTGCATGATTTGTGTTACGCCGAGTTAGCTTTTGATGGTTATCAACCCACTAGCTTGCTAGAAATTCCCGGTGCGAAAGATATTGGTGTGGAATTTCACACCTTATCTAAAACCTACAATATGGCTGGTTGGCGTGTTGGTTTTGTGGTGGGTAATCGCCATGTGATTCAAGGTTTGCGGACGCTAAAAACTAACTTGGATTATGGGATTTTTGCCGCCTTGCAAACAGCAGCCGAAACAGCTTTGCAATTACCAGATGTGTATTTGCACGAGGTACAACAACGCTACCGTACCCGGCGCGATTTCCTCATTCAAGGATTAGCAGAGTTGGGTTGGGATATTCCTAAAACTAAGGCGACAATGTATCTTTGGGTTAAATGTCCTGTTGGCGTTGGTTCCACAGATTTTGCCCTGAACGTGTTACAACAAACAGGCGTTGTTCTGACTCCGGGTAATGCCTTTGGGATTGCAGGTGAGGGTTATGTCAGGATAAGTTTGATTGCAGACTGCGATCGCTTGGGTGAAGCTTTACATCGATTCAAGCAAGCTGGCATCTGCTATCAACCTGAAGCTGTACTCTCTACTTCCGAAGCGATCGCTGATCTTGTCAGTTGAGTATGAGGAAAGATAGGAAATGAAAATGAACCATATCTTTTTTATCTCACGCAAAGGCGCAAAGACGCAAAGGAAGAAATGTGTGGTCTAAATAGATGAAAACTGCTGTAAACAAAAAAACTCCATCGGTACATTTTGCTGGGTATGATATTTAATTTGCAAGCATTTACCCGGTAATAACCAGCTATGACCCAAAAGTACCACATTACTACACAACTTCATCAAAGCTTTAAATAATACTAATATTTAACTTTTGCTACTTCATAAAGGTTTGGAATAGGTCGTAAGGTAGGATGACGTAGCGATTATCTAGATTCTTAAGTCTAGGCGATCGCCACCACATAAAACTTTTCTACTTTTCGCCCTTCTCCTGCTGTTTTCGTCGCTCCTCAATGCGAGCAAAGATTTCATCAATAGTGGGATTTCCCAAGATTTGATCCCTGTCTGGTGTATAATCTCCACTACCCCTCTTAAATTGCTGCATAAATCGCGTCATGCCAGCATGACCAAGGGTTTTAGTTAGCGCTTCTATTCCCAGTCCCCTAATCTCAGCTTGAGTAAGTTTAGTTACATCTAGCATTTTCATATTTGTAACTTTGGGCAGAACATCTGAACTTTCAACCTGCGAGATCCGCCTTTCTTGGATTCGGGCAAGTATTTCCTTAATAGTAGGATTTCCCAATATTTCATCCCTATCTCGTGTGTAATCACCAGTGCCCATATCAAATTGATGCATAAATAGCCCCATTCCTGCTGGGCCAAGAGCTAAACTCAGCGTATCTATTCCTAATTGCTGAATTTCAGTTTGAGTCAACTTACTAACATCTATCATTTGCAACCTCTCTGAGCCACTGAAGGGGGTTCTCTACTCTCACTTGTAGCAAGTCTTTGTGCCTTGCAGCCGCCAATCACCCATTTGAACAATAGCCAAAATGCGAAGTACCGCCTCAGCTTCTAAAAAAATCCGTTCTTGTGTCTGGTCATCAAAAGGGCGATTCAAACAACATACATCTAAATAAATTAAAAACTCCATCGGTACATTTTGCTAGGTATGATATTTAATCTGCAAGCATTTACTCAGCAAAACTAGCTATGACCCAGAACTACCGCATTACTCTACTTCCCGGCGATGGCATTGGCCCTGAAATTATGGCAGTGGCGGTAGATGTGCTGAAAGTCGTAGGGAAGCAATTTGATCTGAAGTTTGAATTCCAAGAAGCCCTCATCGGTGGTGCAGCAATTGACGCTACAGGGGAACCCCTACCATCTGTCACTCTAGATACCTGCCGTAACAGTGATGCTGTATTACTTGCTGCCATTGGTGGTTACAAGTGGGATTCACTGCCATCCAATTTACGCCCAGAAGCAGGTTTATTGGGGCTACGTGCTGGTTTGGGACTATTTGCTAATTTGCGCCCAGCGAAAATTTTGCCCCAGCTAATTGACGCCTCGACTTTGAAACGTGAAGTTGTGGAAGGCGTGGATATTATGGTGGTGCGCGAACTTACTGGCGGGATTTACTTCGGTAAACCTAAAGGGATTTTTGCCACGGAAACTGGCGAGAAACGCGGTGTAAATACAATGGTTTACACTGAATCAGAAATCGAACGTATTGGGCGGGTGGCTTTTGAAGCAGCCCGAAAACGCAGCAAAAAACTTTGTTCGGTGGATAAGGCGAATGTATTAGAAGTATCTCAGTTGTGGCGCGATCGCATCACTCAACTTAGTACGGAATATCCAGATATCGAACTATCTCATTTATATGTAGATAATGCTGCTATGCAACTGGTACGCGCTCCCAAGCAGTTTGATACCATCGTCACAGGCAATTTGTTTGGCGATATTCTCTCTGATGCTGCTGCCATGCTCACAGGTAGTATTGGGATGTTACCCTCGGCTAGTTTGGGCGCTTCTGGGCCTGGTGTGTTTGAACCAGTTCATGGTTCCGCCCCAGATATCGCCGGACTTGATCAGGCAAATCCTCTAGCGCAGGTTTTGAGTGCAGCAATGATGTTACGCTACGGGTTAAATCAACCAAAAGCGGCAGATCACATTGAACAAGCTGTATTGCAAGTTTTAGAACAAGGCGATCGCACAGGGGATATAATTTCTCCAGGAAAAAATCTTTTAGGTTGCCGCGCTATGGGCGATGCACTGATTAGAGCAATTGTTGCACAATAAATTAATAGTGCAACCTGGGCAATTTGGCAACCGTTGCCATAAGTTTCGGGTAGACTATAGAGAAATCTAGCAATCAAATAACAGTCGATAGTGTACGCATTACGACAAGGACAAGCGAATTTTACCGCCCCAAAAAAACAACCGCCTTTGATTGATCCCGCCGTAATCAGAGCCGCTGGGCAGATTTACTATACTCACTGTGAAGTTCATCCCGAAATAGCTGGGCAACCTTCCGGTGTGGCAATTAATCGTGTGACTCATCGAGGTAAGGTTATTTTTACTAACCAACCAGTTCTCTTACCTCAAGAATGTTTTGTGCCGTTGAGTCAAATTGAATCGAATATGTATTAGTCACTGGTCATTGGTCATTAGTCATTAGTTCTCGACAAAGGACAAAAGATAAACGACAAATGACACAGGACAAATGACAAAGGACAAATGACAATATGGACATTTTGTTCGCCGTTCCGGTGAGTGTAATGGTCTTGGCTTTGGGCGCATCTATTGGCAGTTTTATCAACGTTATTGTTTATCGGCTACCTGCTGGGTTGTCAATTCTTTGGCCACCTTCTCGTTGTCCTAAATGCTTAAACCAGCTAAAAGCTTACGACAATGTACCAGTATTCGGCTGGATTTCGTTAAAAGGTCGGTGTCGATATTGCAAAAGCAAAATTTCTGTCCGTTATCCTGTGGTAGAAGGGGTGACGGGCATAATTTTTTTACTAGTTTTTTTGGTATTTCAAGTATCGACTTTAACAATAGGCTATTGGGCTTTTTGCAGTTGGTTATTGACACTATCACTCATCGACCTGGATACAATGACCCTACCCAATCCACTTACTAAGTCGGGTTTGGTGGTGGGAATTTTATTTCAAATGGTGGTTGGTTTTTTACCAGAGGCTAGTTTCGTGGCATTGGTAAATCACCTGATGATGGCGATAGTTGGTGCAGTATTGGGCTTATGGCTGTTTGATGCGATCGCCTTATTGGGTTCAATTGCCTTTGGTAAAGCTGCAATGGGTGCGGGTGACGCTAAGTTAGCAGCCATGATGGGAGCCTGGTTAGGATGGAAATATTTATTATTGGCTAGTTTTATTGCTTGTGCGCTAGGAGCATTAGTTGGTGGCAGTGTTATTATACGTAGACGCAAGGCCACTAGTCAAGAGACATCCCGACAAAGGTTAGGACAAAAGATGCCTTTTGGCCCTTTTTTGGCTTTGGGATCTGTGATTACTCTATTCAGCGGCCAAGCCATTTTGTCTAGCTACCTGAAGTTATTTTTTCCAGCGTTTTGAAATAGAAAATGGGGGGATGAGGGAGACAAGGAAAATAACCCATGCCCAATGCCCTTTCATAATAAATATTTATAATTCGTGACTGTAACCAGCATTACCCCATCTGCCCTTCATATTTTGATAATATTTAGCTTGTGACTTGTATTACCCTCTTAACGACGATTAACCGTTGGCAAGCACAACTAATGCCATAGATACTGATTGCTCATGACCTAGCAATACAAATAATTGATTTGGGTAGGAGGGGGAAAGCATATTATTTGGAGGTTGGTATTCTCATAACTTTGTCAGTACATCCATATAATTTAAGTCTGCTAAAAAAAGAGTAAGAGGCTTGTATTGGCATAAGTATTTTCTTTAAGCTGGCAACCAAAGATGAAAATTCAGGTCTGAATTGCTTAAAAACGTAGTTTAACGATGTAATTATTAGTCGTTAGTTAAAGACAAATGACACAAGGCTAAGAACAACCCGATACTGCTTGACATATTTTCGACCTCATACCCACTTAAAATAAAAAATGGCTAACAACGAAGAATCACGCGGTTTAAAGTCTCTATTTGATTGGTTTGCAAATCGACGGAAATCAGGATCTACTAGCCTCGAACGCCAAGAGCGTGAAATTGCTGATGGTCTGTGGCATAAATGTTCTAAGTGTGGTGTGTTGGCATATACAAAAGACCTGAAGGCCAATCAGATGGTTTGTGTCGAGTGTAATCATCACAATCGAGTGGATAGCGATGAACGCATCCGTCAATTGATAGATCACAATACTTGGAAACCACTCGACGAGCATTTGCGTCCAACCGATCCGCTAGAATTTCGCGATCGCAAACTCTACAGCGATCGCCTCCGGGAAATGCAGGAGAAAATTGGCTTAATAGACGCAGTTAAAACTGGTTTAGGTCAAATCAACGGCTTGCCCATTGCCCTTGGGGTTATGGATTTCCGTTTTATGGGTGGTAGCATGGGTTCGGTGGTGGGAGAAAAACTTACCCGAATGATTGAGCAAGCCACTCAACGGCGGTATCCTGTAGTTATCGTCTGCGCCTCCGGTGGTGCCAGGATGCAAGAAGGAATGCTTTCCTTGATGCAGATGGCGAAAATCTCCGCAGCCCTACAGCGCCATAAAGACGCTCGACTATTGTATATTCCCGTTTTGACAAATCCCACAACAGGCGGCGTTACCGCTAGTTTTGCCATGTTAGGCGATATAATTCTGGCAGAACCAAAGGCAACCATTGGTTTTGCCGGTCGGCGAGTGATTGAGCAAACCCTGCGGGAAAAACTACCCGATAATTTTCAGACTGCTGAAGATTTGCTACAGCACGGTTTTGTTGATGATATCGTACCCCGTACCCAATTAAAGACCACTCTAACCCAGCTGATTGCCTTACACCAGCCTGCACTAACAACACCTCATCTGGTGTTGTGGGAAACAATGTCCTTAACTTCTACCGCCGCAGAATAGGGCATTGGGCATTAGTTAATTCCCCCTGTCCCCTGTCCCCTTCTTACTCTCATCCTCTCTCCGGCTCTTGGAGAAACATGAGGGGAAGAAGCGCTGCTAGTCGAAATATACTAGAGAGGGCGAACAACCCCAGCAAGCCTCCAGACTGAGCAAATTGGACGATGAAACTCCCTATAGTTGTACCCAAAGCACCACTCGCTCCAGCAAAGGCAGCTGCGATCGCAAAATAGATAGACTGATTTTTAATTGGTGCAATGCCCAATTGGATATTGTTGCTGCACAAGTCAATCGCCGCCCAAGTACCTCCACTCAAGATGTGTAACAGTGGCAACCACAACCAGGTGTCAAGGCGATTAACACTAATGCCCAGCCATAGCAGTGGTGTGGCTGCAACCAAAATCCCAACACAGATCAAGATGGGACGATTGCCTATCTTATCTGCTAATTTTCCCCACAGGATGAGCATGAGCAAATTCGCCCCCGCCTGAAGGCTGTTATAGATAGTCACGTAGCTCACATCCAAATCCAGCGTGTCTAGCATATACAGGTTAAAAAAAGGAGCGCTGAGGTTAACGGCAAGCGTCCAGAAGCTAAAGTACAGCAGAAATATCAAAAAGTTAGAGTTTTTCCAGATGGTGCTAGCTAATTCGTTTTGTGGCGGATGAATTGATTCAGGTATTTCACAAGATTCATCCTTTGCAACCTCTGGCTGAATCTCACTTATTTGAACTAACTTGCTATAATAAGCGTTTTGTGCTTGCGGATTCATATCCACCTGGAAATACTGACACCCCAATCCCACAATTCCAAAAACGATACTTACCAGCAAAACCACCCCATAGCCTTGCATAGTTCCCCCATACCAATGCGATACAGCTAGACCAGCTATTGGTACGCAAACCAAATTAGTGAGGCTAGCAGCACTATTACGTATCCCAAAATACCTGCCTCGTAGCCGCCGGGGAACTATCATTGCCAACCAACTTAGCCACGATGCAGTTCCTAATCCTCCTAAAAGATGGCTGAATAGGACAATTAACAGTGTCAATATCACTAACTGGTGAGTGTTCACCACTCCCCATCTGACGCTGACAATCCCAATTACTAAAACCAGCCACAGTAGGCGACCAATTCCGTGTGTCCAAAGAGAATATTGAAATCGGCTGGTGCTGCGTTCAGACAAGTAAGCGCCTAACGGCTGAATGAGATTGACCAACATGGGGATAGAGGACAGCATCCCAAATACTACTGGAGTGGCATCCAATTCCACCAAGAAATGGCTGAGTAAAATCCCGCTAGTTCCAAGGGAGTAAACTGCTGCTAAAATAGCATCCGCAGTGGAAGCTTTTAAACTAGTGCGAATACTATCCTTGGGAATTCGAGAGGTTAGAGAGATTGTTGTTGGTGGTATGGCAATCTGAGTAATTTCCAGAGTCAGTGGCGCAGTTGTTTCAAGCTGACCAGAATCCATAATCTATGTTTATGAGTAAAGCATCCTGTGATAAATCCAGATGTGGAGAAACTCAGTATGCTTTCATAAGTATTCTTGATTTGATAAGTTTTCGCTATTTTAGCTTGGATTTTCCCACAAAAATTTTAGATAAGTAAAATATCACTCCTTAGCAACAGAAGGTATAAGTAAGGAGAAAGAGACTTTTAACCATCGGTGAGCAAGAAAAAATTATTTAATTTTTTGGGAATAGCGATCGCCATTGCGATCGCTATTATTGCTTGTCAAAGCCTACAATTACCAAGCAAACCCTTAGCGTCTACCGCAATCACCATTAAACTCAGTGGTTGGGGAGGTTCTCCTGTTGAGCAAAAACTTTTGAGACAGGTGCTGCAAGACTTTGAAGCACAACATCCCACTATTAAGGTCAAATATGAGGTGATCTCCGACCAATACATGGATGTAATCAAAACCCGCTTGGTTGGAGAAGCCGCGCCTGATGTCTTTTATTTGGATGCGCTGGAAGCTCCTTTCTTAATGAGTCAAAATGTCCTAGAACCGCTAAATGTTTACATTACTCCCGAATTTGACCTTGCGGACTTCGAGGATAATTTACTCGACAGCTTCAAATACCAGAAGCAGATTTATGGTCTTCCTAAAGACTATTCTACCCTTGCCCTGTTTTATAACAAAAAAGCATTCGCCGCCGCAGGCTTGAGTAGTCCCCCAGCTACTTGGGATGAATTACGTAACTACTCGAAACAATTGACAGGCAAACTTAACAGATACGGGTTTGGAGAAATTCCAGAATTGGCACGTCAGGCTTATAAAATTAAAGCTTTTGGTGGACAACTTGTTAATCAAAATGGTTATGCTATTTTTGCCACAGAGTCAAGTTTACAGGGTTTAGAGTTGGTGGTAGACCAGTATCAAAAAGACCACTCCTCTGCCCAAAAATCTGATGTCGGCACAAACTCAGGTAGTGAAATGTTTGGTCAGAGTAAAGTGGCAATGGTGATTGAAGGTAACTGGGCAATTCCTTATCTAACTGAAACCTTTCCTCAACTAGAGTTTGCTACTGCCCAATTGCCTACTATTAATGACAAAAAAGGCACGATGGTTTTTACAGTTGCCTATGTGATGAATAAGCAAGCACAGCACAAAGCCGAAGCCTGGGAATTGATTTCTTATCTCACAGGTAAAGAAGGAATGCAAAAGTGGACAGGAACAGGGTTTGCTTTGCCAACACGTAAATCAGTGGCAAAAAACTTGGGCTATGACCAAGACCCTCTGCGATCGCCATTAGTGGCGGGAGTCAATTATGCTACACCGTGGCAGGTAGGTGAGTATTCAGCTGCGATCGTCAATAACTTTGATAATCAGTTTGTCAGCGCCTTGTTGGGACAGCAACCATTAAATCAGGCGATGCTGAAGGCAGAGAATGAAGCTAATCAGCAAATTAGGGCGATGGATTAAGCAATTAAAAATTTTCCTATTTCTTATTCTCCAATTTCTGGCGAGACTTCACCTTTTCGATAAACTTCTGTATTGCTTGTAAATATGAGTTACTTCCAGGTTGATAAATTTGGACATGTTTTCCTTTTGGAATTAATAAAAGTTGTTTGGGTTCAGGGGCAGCATCATATAACTGCTGACTCATGTAGGATGGAACAATGCTGTCATCAGTTCCATGAATAAATAAAACGGGAAGACGTAGAGAACGAACTTTAGAAATAGAATCAAACTTTTGTGTTAGCAGCAGATCGATGGGAAACATCCGTAACCAATCTCTATATTTGATCTCCTCTGTCATTGATGTAAAGGAGCTTTGCACAATTAATCCACTAGCTTCTGGATGTTTTACTGCCAAATCTATAGCAACTGCTCCCCCAATTGATTCGCCGTAAATGACAATTTGCTCTGGGGGAATTCGGCGGACTTTTACTAAATAATTCCAGGCTATTTGACTATCTTGATAAAGCCGAGACTCACTAGGGAAATTCCCTTTGCTACTACCAAAACCTCGGTAGTCAATCACTAACACAGAAAACCCCAACTGTCGCATTGCTTGAAGTCTGCCTATATAATTGTAGTAGCCTTTATTATTAGCAGCACCACAAAAGTATAAACATGTTTTAGGTGATTTTAAAATTTTTATAGGCTCATTTGGAATTAAAGAAAGTTTCTCTTTTGGTAATGGTGCTGGAATCCACCAGCCATGTATATATTCATTAGGGTCGGTAATAGGTAAACGCACATCTTTGTAAGGAAGAAAAAAGTCGGGTGAACTAGGTAGCGTTAAAATTTGTGGAGTGGGGCTAAATATCAAATAACGCTGCCGAACAAACAAAAATAGACAAGTTGAAATGTAGGCGATCGCTACTACTCCTACGCTTATTAGCAGCACTTTTCGAGAATAGAAACGCAATTTCAACTTCATGTTTTTCGTGGAAGCAAGCTACAACCCAACCTACGATTTTCCTTAACCCAAGCGTATTGGGCTATAACCAAGACCCCACGCGATCGCTCCTATCTTTGCTGCCCTCATATCCAGCTGTAACCCTGTGAGCTTTTACCTGAGAGGACTAGGAATCGAGTATCAGTTCCAAAAGGAGACTTGTCAACTTCCCCCAAATCAGCCACAGAAGTAGGATGGCGTAATCATCAAGATGCCTAGTGGTACGTTTTACTTAACGAAACAATGCTGCTTCTGACCTTTCTTTTTCAGTCTCCAGGCGATTATAGAAGTGCTAAATAGAAGCACTCCAGCAACAGAAGAAGGTTCTGAAACAGTCTCAGACTCTACAAAACGCACACGGATATCTTCATCAACAACTGTCAGGACACTTTCTTGATTAAACTGTTGAAGGTACGCTTCTAGAATCTGGTTAATAGAAGTCTCGTTATCTAGAGTATCTTCAAAGATAAGGCTGATAACCTTAGAGGGTTCTTCAATAATGGTTCCCGTGCTGTCCTGGAATTGTCCATTGGCATCGAAAATTGTTAATCCGGCTGGGAAAAGAGGGGTAATCACACTATCAACAAATGCTTGAAACTCGCCCTCAGTTACCTCTCCACCTCCTGGAATGTTGCGCCCAAAAAATAAATCTGCTTGGATTAGTTCTGGAACTGGGCTGTTATCAATTAAATCATCACCTAAACCGAAGCTAACCTTTACATCTTGATTGGCTGCAACCAAAACACTTTCTTGATTAAATTGTTGGAGGTACGCTGCCACAATCTCGTTAACTGAGGTTTCATTGCTCAAGGCATCTTCCAAAAGTAGGCTGACAACCTTTGATGGTTCTTCAATAATAATTCCTGTGCTGTCCTGGAATTGCCCATCGGCATCAAAAATTGTTAATCCGGCTGGGAAACGAGGGGTAATCACACTGTCAACAAAGGTTTGAAACTTGCTCTCAGATACTTCTCCACCCCCAGGAATGTTACGCCCAAAAAATAAATCCGTTTGGATCAGCTTTGGAACTAAACTGTTGTTAAATAAATCCTCATCTAAACCGAAGCTAACTGTGAGATCGTCTTTATTTGCTACTTGCAAAACACTTTCCTGGTTGAACTGCTTGCGGTATGTCTTGACAATCTCGCTGATAGAAACTTCGTTTGTTGAACTTTCTTCTCGGAAGAAGGTAACAACTTTGGCAGGTTCTTCAATGAGTCTTCCTGTACTATCCAGGAATTGCCCATTGGCATTAAAAATTGTTAGTCCGGCTGGGAAACGAGGGGTAATTATACCGTCAACAAAAGCCTGAAACTCTTTCTCAGATATCTTTCCAACTCCAGCAATATTGCGTCCAAAAAACAAATCTTCCTGAATTAAGGAAAATGCTTTGGCTTTAGGTATATCTACTGCGATCGCCAGAGAAAGGGCGGTACTGGTGGCTAAAGCTGTAGTAATTTTGTTGAAAACACTTTTTTTAGACATACCTCTAATTCTCCTAAGTAAATGAAATAAATCTTAAGATTTATTTCGTCTATGTAATGAATCTATGTGAATACTTGTCTACACTTGTACTCTATTCATCAAAAAAGGTAATGTTTATGCTGAAGTTCATAGAATCTTTAAAATAGACTTACAGTTTGCTCCTTAAGTAGATGTACAAAAATATTTACAGTTGTTACGAGCAAAGCGTTCGGGTTCTCCAAAGAAGTATGCAATTTTTCTCTGCTTTCAATGCTGCATTAGAAAACCGCTTGTCTGTGTTAAAAGTAACAGAACAACAAGCGGTTTTCTCTGAAATATAACAATGACGATTAGTTGCTAGCAGCAGAAGTTGCCAACTCCGCAAGACGTTCTTGCTGGTCTAGAGATATGCAAGATTGGATCAGCGTCTCTAAATCACCTTCCAAAACAGGGTTGAGAGAATAATTTTGACCTAAGCGGTGATCAGTAGCGCGGTTATCTTTATAATTATAGGTACGAATTTTTTCCGATCGCGATCCTGTACCAACTTGCGATCGCCGCATGGAAGTTACAACTTCCTGTTGTTCGCGTAACTTGATCTCATACAACTTCGCCCGCAGAATTTGCATCGCCCGTTCTTTATTTTGCAACTGGCTGCGTTCTTCTGTACAAAAAATCCGAATTCCTGTCGGTTTGTGCATCAAGTCGGCGGCTGTTTCCACCTTGTTGACGTTTTGCCCACCAGCACCACCAGAACGAGCTGTAGTCATTTCAATATCTTTCGGGTCAATGTGAATTTCCACATCATCCACCTCTGGCATAATCGCCACGGTAGCTGTGGAAGTATGAACCCGTCCCCCAGATTCAGTTGCCGGCACGCGTTGCACACGATGCACTCCAGCTTCAAACTTTAACTGGCTGTAAACGTCATTACCTTTAATTTCTAGAATGACCTCTTTCCAGCCACCCATTTCTCCTCGAGATTCGCTTACTAGAGAAACTTTCCAACCTTGAGTCTGGGCATAGCGGGTGTACATCTGCATCAAATCGCCAGCCCAAATACTTGCTTCATCGCCACCGGTGCCAGCGCGGATTTCCAACATGATATTCTTTTCATCATTGGGGTCGCGTGGTAGCAGTAAGACTTTCAAGCGAGCTTCTAAATATTCTATTTTTGCCTCAAGTTCCTTGACTTCCACTGATGCCATTTCTTGCAACTCTGGATCACTCGCAGATTCTTTATAAACCTGACGGGTTCCTATCAAGTCTTCTTGGGCTGTTTTCCAAATTTCATAGGTATCAACCACTTCTTCCAAAGAAGAACGAGACTTAGCAATTTCTTGATACTCATCAGGGTTGCTAGCGGTATCGGGGTCGCCAAGACGACGTGTTAACTCATTAAAGGTTTGTTCAACGGATTTTAGCTTATCCAGTAAGTATGATTCAGCCATGACGAGTGCGATCGCTCCTTAAAAAATAACAAATTGGCTCGAGCATATAAATGAAAATCGACCCAGCTGATGCAGGGCCGTCGTTAACAGCAGAGCCAACTCGCTACTTTTTGTTTTCTTCGTCGCCAGATGTTTGAGTGCTGCTCATGCCATACTTGCGGAGGAAGCGCTCCACTCGACCCTCAGTGTCAATAATCTTCTGAGTGCCAGTGTAAAATGGGTGATTTCCAGACCAAACATCTACGTGCAATTCTGGCTTGGTGGAGCCAATGGTCATAACAACTTGACCGTTGCAGTAAACTTTAGCATCTGGATACCACTTGGGATGAATATCAGCTTTAGCCATTGTTCTTTGTGCGATGAATCTATATAAATTATAACTTTCAGGTTTCAATTGGGGCTAGAAGAAGGGGACAGAAAAAAGGTTACAGGTAACAGAAAACTATCACCTGTTCCCTGTGACCTATCCCCTTCTTCACCAATATCTAATCGCTTACCGCTTAGAATACTGAGGTGCTTTCCGGGCTTTATGTAAACCATATTTTTTCCGCTCTTTTGCCCTGGGATCGCGAGTCAAATAACCTTCGGTTTTCAAAGGTGGGCGGTTGTCTGGGTCTAGTTGACACAAAGCACGAGCAACTCCTAAGCGAACAGAATCAGCCTGTCCGGTCAAGCCGCCGCCTTCTGCTTTTACCAAAATGTCGTACTCGTTTTCGAGTCCCAGAGTTTCCAGAGGTGCTTTGATAACTCCCAGGTAGTTGGCATTGAATTGGAAATACAAGTTTCCATCTTTACCGTTTACAGTCAGCTGACCGGTGCCTGGAACCAAGCGTACTCGTGCTACTGCGGTCTTACGACGACCAGTACCCCAGTATACGGCGCGACCGCTATTGGCGTCTGCTACTACCATTAATTTTCTTCTCCAGGAATTGTACTAATTTTTAGTTCTTTAGGTTTTTGAGCATCATGTGGATGCGTGGGTCCAGCGTAAACTTTCAGCTTGGTAAACAACTGCTTACCCAAACTATTTTTGGGTAGCATACCTTTGACAGCTTGTTCTAAAATTCGTTCTGGTATCCGCTGTTGCAGTTTAGCGAAAGTTTCTGTTTTCATCCCACCGGGACGACCAGAATGGCGACGGTAAAGTTTTTGAGTGCGCTTTTTGCCTGTAACTGCGACTTTTTCGGCATTGACAACGATTACGAAATCACCTGTATCTAGGTGTGGTGTATATTCGGGTTTGTTTTTGCCTCTGAGTATTTGAGCGATTTCGCTAGCGAGGCGACCAAGGCGTTTATCGGTGGCATCTACTACGTACCACTCATGCTCAAGGGATTTTGGAGAAGGAAGGTATGTTTTACTCGTTGTCATTGATCATTTGTCCTTTGTCATTTTTAATTTGTCATTTGTCATTTGCCCTTTGTCATTTGTCGTTACTAAGAACCAATGACTAATGACTCTTGACTAATGACGAACTTTGGCCAGGTGTCGTACCAAATCTCTTTAGGAAAAGGAAAATCTGGATAGCCGACTCGCAACAAGCACAAACCTTGAGGCGGTGCGGCGTGTTTCACTTCTTCTCGACGTTCTTCTTTCCAGAGTTCGGTGAAGTTAGAAAGTGTCCGTTGTCCAGAACCAACTTGTACTACCATCCCTACCAACAGCCGTACCATGCCATACAAAAACCCATCTGCCTGTATTTCAATATGGATAAATGGCCCACTGCGACGACACTCTGCTGCTTGCACCTCTACCCAAGAATGCGATCGCTTCGAGCCTGCACGGCGAAAAGCAGCTAAGTGATGCTTTCCCAACAGAGGTTTTAGGGCAGCTTGAATTAAAGATTCATCCAGGGGTGCATAATAATAATGCCAACTGAAGGGTCTTACAAACAAGTTAAGTCGATCTTCAGTGTATATTGTGTAGCGATACCGTCGATAGGCTGCACTAAAGCGAGCGTGCCAACGGTTATCTACACTAGCTGAAGCTCTAATTAATATATCTGGCGGCAGATAGCTATTGAGGATTTTTGCCCACTTGTGAGCCGGAATCAGACTTGTCGCTTCAAAATGGGCGACTTGAGCGGCAGCGTGAACTCCAGAATCAGTTCGCCCTGCACCGTGTAATGTTACATGATGCCCAATAATAGTAGCGATCGCTGTTTCTATCTCTTCTTGGACAGTCCGCTGTTTTTTTTGCCGTTGCCAGCCATGAAAATGAGTGCCCAGGTATTGGATAACCAGGGCTACTCGATAAGTTGGTTTAGGCTGGTGGCTTTCTAACATACAGATTTTGTCCTACCCTACGGGAAGCCGCCAAAGGGCGTCTATGTCCTTTGTCAATTGTCCTTTGTTATTCACTAATGACCAATGACTAATGACTAATGACTAATGACCAATAACTTAAACCAATTCAATTATTGCCATTTGGGCATTATCACCCCGACGCGGTACGGTACGCAGGATGCGGGTATAACCGCCCTCGCGATCGCCATATCGAATCGGAGCTTGCTCAAACAGAGCGTGAACCAGTTGTTTGTCGAAGATGTAGCCAAGGGCTTCACGGCGTGCTGCCAAGGAGCCGTTTTTGGCTAGGGTAATCATTTTTTCCACTTTACTTCGCAGAACTTTAGCTCGAATTAAAGTGGTGGTAATCCGACCATGACGGATCAACTCGGTGGAGAGCGATCGCAATAAGGCACGGCGCTGATCGGCAGGTTTACTGAGTTTTTTGACGCGACAACGGTGACGCATAATTATGCACTATGAATTATGAACGGTTTTTCTTAAGGATGTTTAGAGCCTCTTTCCATTGGCAGGGTGATGCCCAAGCGTCGCTGCAAAGCTTCCACAACCTCTTCTGCTGACTTCTGCCCAAAGTTCTTAATTTCTAAGAGGTCTTCTTGGGTATAATCCAACAAATCTGCCACAGAATTAACTTGTGCCCGTTTGAGACAGTTATATGCTCGTACAGAAAGTTGCAACTCTTCGATGGGTATCTGGGCAGTTGGGTCGTCTGGAATGTCCGAACCCGTGTCTGTTGGTTCCAGGGAGATGTCTTTCAACGGATTGAATAAATCTACCAAGATCGCAGCAGCCGAAGATAGTGCTTCCTGGGGAGAAATACTGCCATTTGTCCAAACTTCCAACAGTAGTCGGTCTTTTGGAATCAAGCCTTCCCCACGAGATTCTTCAACACTGTAGTTGACTTTTCGCACTGGCATAAATATTGAGTCGATTTGGAGAAAATCCAACGATGTGGCTTCCTCACGTCCTCGCTCTACGGTGCGATAGCCTTTGCCTTTCTCGATCCGAAATTCCATTTCCAGCTTTCCACCCTCAGCGATGGTGGCTACATACTGGGTCGGATCGATGACTTCTACTTCACTGGGCAAATCAAAATGTGCCGCAGTGATTGTTGCTGGACCACTAACGAGTAATCTACCAATTTGGGGCTGCGAAGAATAGTTTTTCAGGATAACTTCCTTCATTTTCATGAGGATTTCC